>DGXB01000116.1:0-25265 GCA_002396205.1 Bacteroidales bacterium UBA4243 | reverse complement strand
CGAGTTCCGCGCCAAAGGCCCCATGGCCAAGCAGTTCATGCAATACTGCACGGTGAACGACGTGGCCGCCCTGAGCGACGGCAAGGTGCAATACACCTGCCTGCCCAACGGCAAGGGTGGCATCGTCGACGACATGCTCGTCTACCGCATCGCCGACGACCATTATTTCATGGTGCCCAACGCCGCCAACATCGACAAGGACTGGGCATGGATGAGCCAGATTGCCGAGAAGTTTGGCATGACCCTCGGCGAAGACTTCAAGAACGAAAGCGAAGAATGGGCACAATTAGCCGTGCAAGGCCCCAACGCCCTGAAAGCCATGCAGAAGCTCACCAAGGCCAACGTGGTCGACATGGAGTACTACACCTTCCAGATCATCAACTTCGCCGGTGTCGACAACATCATTTTCTCCACCACGGGCTACACCGGCTCGGGCGGCTGCGAGATCTACATCCCCGTGGCCCACGCCAAGGAGGTTTGGGACGCCGTGTTTGAGGCCGGCAAGGAGTTCGGCATCATGCCTGCCGGTTTGGGCTGCCGCGACACCCTGCGCCTCGAAAAGGGCTTCTGCCTCTACGGTCACGAAATCGACGACACCATCAGCCCCATCGAGGCTGGCTTGGGCTGGATCACCAAGTTCGTCGACGGCAACGACTTCCTCAACCGCGAAATCTTCGCCGCCCAGAAAGCCAACGGCGTGAGCCAGAAGATCGTCGGCTTCGAGATGATCGACCGTGGCATTCCGCGCAACGGCTACGAGGTGTGCGACGCCGAAGGCAACTGCATCGGCATGGTGCGCTCGGGCAGCCCGTCGCCCTCCACAGGCAAGAACATCGGCACCGCCTTAGTGAAGAAAGCCTACAGCAAGAAGGACACCGAAATCTTCATCAAGATCCGCAACAAGCTCATCAAGGCTGTCGTGGTCAAGATGCCGTTCCTGCCGTAAGGCCGTTTTTATCGCAAAACACCAGCCGCCTTCGTTTTTTTCGGGGGCGGCTGTTTTTTGGCAGGATTTTTGTAGTTTTGCAGCGTAAATGAAGGTAATTTGAAGTCTAATAATTAAAATCTATCAAAATGAAAAAGTTAAGTATTATCTGCATGACGATTTTGGCGGTCTTGTCAATGGCTTCTTGCCGCGGTCGCGATGGCAACGCCAATGTGGCTTCTTCCACTGTTACGGTTCGCCAAAGTGATTGGCGATGGGTGAACGACTGCCAATGGATGGTTGAAATCGACTATCCGGCCATCAACAACAATGTGTACAACCACGGTGCCGTGCTCGTTTACATGAAAATCGACGGAGCCTGGAGCCAAGTGCCGCTCACCTATTTCTATGAAGCTGAAGTTGAAGATGGTTATAGCAATTTCGCGTCTTCCATCGAAGTGGCCACTTTGAACGATGGCGGCGTGCGCCTGTTCTGGACCGAAAGCGATTTCTACCATGCTCCTGATGGCCCTGGTGACAAAGACAGCTACGACTTCAAGATCGTGGCCATCGAAGCGTCGGTCTACAGCCACCGCAGCGATGTGGACTACACCAACTACGAGGCCGTGAAGACCGCTTTCCAGCTGGCTGACTGATGGCGGATTTTCTCACGCAGAAATCGCAGAATCTTATGAAAAAGACTCGTCCTTTGGGGCAGGTCTTTTTTTGTTTCACGCTGAATTATGGGAATTATGAGAATCCTATCGGTCGATTTGCGCCGCTTCGCGCTTCCCATAGTTCTGCGGTTTCTGCGTGGTAATACAATATCGCTTTGCGCGAGTGTTTATTGCATCGCCAACGAAAACCACATGAACCCCACATAGCCCAAGGTGAGCAAGGTTCCTTCCCAACGGGAGATTTTCCGTCCTTTGCCAGTAAACACGAACAAGAGCATCAAAATGTTGGCCGCAAAGAGAATCATCAGCTGCTTGTTCATCAACGGATCGAAGGGCAACGGCGTGATGAGCGCACTGACACCCAAAACGATGAAGATATTCATTATATTGGAGCCCAAAACGTTGCCGATGGCAATACCGGAATTCTTCTTGGTGGCAGCCACAATGGAAGTAATCAATTCGGGCAATGAAGTGGCCGTGGCAACCACCGTGAGGCCGATGGTGCTTTCGCTCATGCCCCAGTTACGAGCCAGGATTTGGGCGTTGCGCGACACAAGCTCGCCACCAAGGTAGAGGCCAACAATGCCTACCAATAACGAAAGTATGGTCTTGCCCCAAGGCATGGCCTCCTGGGCTTCTTCGGTTGCGTCTTCGGGCGTTTTTTTCAGCACCGTGAGAGCGAGATAGGCAAAGCCTAAAAGCAGTAAGACGATGCCTTCCATCCAATTGACATCAACGATAGGGTCTTTGCTCATGAAAAAGTCGTTGGCCATCAGTGCGATGACGAGCGTGGCGAAGAAACCTACGGGGATGTCGCGGCGGATGGAGATGCGGCTCACGTCAATGGGCCAGATGATGGCACTCACGCCCAAGATGAGCAAAATGTTCATCGTGTTGCTCCCGATGATGTTGCCAATGGCGAGGCCCGGACTGCCTTTGGCGCACGAAAAGATGTTGACGATCATTTCGGGCAGCGAGGTGCCGAAGGCCACGATGGTAAGGCCGATGATGAGGGGGCTTAATTTCGCCCTGATGCCGATGCTGGTGGCCCCGTTGACGAGCCAGTTGGCGCCCAAAATGAGGGCGACAAAGCCGAGGACCAATAATAATACAGGTATTAAAGATTCCACTTGTTGTCTAGGTTAAACATTGTAATTTCTGGCCCCGAAAATCTTGCTTCCCACACGGACGAGCGTCGCGCCTTCCTCGACGGCAATCGGATAGTCTTCCGACATGCCCATCGAGATTTCCTTGAATTGCGGTTGGCCGTCAAAATAATCGGTTTTCAGTGTTTCAAATATCTCTTTCAAGTGCTTGAATTCCTTGCGCACTTCGGCTTCGTCGTCGGTAAAGGTGGCCATGCCCATCACGCCGCAGATGCGGACGTTTTGCATTTGCTTGAACGCTTCCGAATCAAGCAGTTGTCGGGCTTCGGTCATATCCAAACCGAATTTGGTTTCTTCCTGTGCGATGTGGAATTGCAGCAGGCAATCCACCACACGGTTGTGCTTCGCGGCTTCCTTGTTGACGGCTTCGAGCAGGTTGGCCGAGTCGATGCTGTGGATGAGCGTCACGAAGGGGATGATGTATTTGATTTTGTTGGTCTGCAAGTGGCCGATGAAGTGCCATTGGATGTCGTTGGGCAAGGCTTCGTGCTTGTCGCGCATTTCAAGGGCGTGGTTCTCGCCGAAAATGCGTTGGCCGGCATCGTAGGCTTCCTGCAAGTCGCTGACAGGCTTGGTCTTGCTGACGGCGACCAAAGTCACCGTTTCGGGCAATGTCGCCCTGATTTTTTCGAGGTTTTCCTTGATCATGATTGTTCTTAATTTACCATTGCTTCGCAGCGATCGATGATATTGTTAGCGAGGCGAAAACCGCCATCACACACGTCTTTCGATTGGAAGCTTGGTTTTTTTATGCGGCAAAGATACGCACAATTTCCATGCCATGGTTTCAAGCAACATTATTTTTTGTATCTTTGCGCCCAAATTTTTGAGATTATGTTTGAAGGTTTAAGCGAAAAACTAGAACGCTCGTTCAAAGTCCTTAAGGGACAGGCCTATATCACTGAGGTGAACGTGGCCGACACGATGAAAGAGATCCGTCGCGCCCTCTTGGATGCCGACGTCAGCTATAAGATTGCCAAGGATGTCACCAACAATATCAAGGAGAAAGCCCTTGGCCAAGAGATTCTTACCTCGGTGAAGCCGAGCGAGATGATGGTCAAGATCGTTCACGACGAACTGGCCGAACTGATGGGCGGCGATGCCGTCGACATCAACCTCAAAGGCCAGCCGAGCATCATTCTGATTGCAGGTCTGCAAGGTTCGGGTAAGACCACTTTCTCCGCCAAATTGGCCTCCTACCTGAAACGCAAGCGCAGCAAACAGGTGCTTTTGGTGGCTGGCGACGTGTATCGTCCGGCTGCCATCGAGCAGTTGAAGGTGCTGGGACAACAGGTTGAAGTTGAGGTTTATAGCGAAGACGGCAACAAGAATCCTGTGCAGATTGCACAAAACGCCATCAACCATGCCAAGAGCCAAGGCAAGAACGTGGTCATCATTGATACCGCCGGTCGTTTGGCCGTCGACGAGGAGATGATGAACGAGATTGCCAACATCAAGGAGACGGTGAAGCCGCATGAGACCCTGTTTGTGGTGGATGCCATGACGGGTCAGGATGCCGTCAACACGGCCAAGGCCTTCAACGACCGCTTGGACTTCGACGGCGTGGTGCTGACCAAATTGGACGGCGACACCCGTGGCGGTGCGGCCCTCACCATCCGCACGGTGGTGGAGAAGCCCATCAAGTTCGTCGGTATCGGCGAGAAGATGGATGCCCTCGATGTGTTCCATCCCAAGCGCATGGCCGACCGTATCCTTGGCATGGGCGACATCGTCAGCCTCGTGGAACGCGCCCAAGAGCAGTTCGACGAAGAGGAGGCCAAGAAGCTACAGAAGAAATTGGCCAAGAACGAGTTCAACTACAACGACTTCCTGAAGCAGATCCAGCAAATCAAGAAGATGGGTAACCTGAAGGACTTGGCCAGCATGATTCCTGGCATGGACAAAGCCCTGAAAGGCGAGGAAATCGACGACGACGCCTTCAAGAGCATCGAGGCCATCATCTATTCGATGACACCCGCCGAGCGCGAGAATCCGAAGTTGCTCAACGGCACGCGTCGCAAGCGCATCGCCGATGGCAGCGGCACCAGCATCGTCGAAGTGAACCGCCTCGTGAAGCAATTTGAGGAGACCTCGAAGATGATGCGCATGATGACCACGGGCGGTGGAAAGAAACTGATGCGCATGGCCAATAATTTGAAAAGGAAGTAATCAACCTTGCCCCGAGGGGGCAATACCTTATTAACCCCATACAAGCGCAGCGCAGTGTGGGGACAACACAAAACAACTAAAAATATGGACAACAAAATCATAGACGGAAAACTCATCTCCGAACAGATAAAGAAGGAAATCGCCGCTGAGGTGGCTGACATGATCGACCATGGCATCGCCGCTCCGCATTTGGCCGCTGTCATCGTGGGCGACGACGGCGCCAGCAAGACATACGTGGCCTCGAAAGAGAAAGCCTGCCACTCTGTGGGCATGACCTCGTCGGTCTACCGCTTGCCCGAAAGCACCACCGAAAAAGAGATGCTTGACTTGGTGGCATTCCTCAACAACGACCCCGAAATCGACGGCTACATCATCCAACTGCCGTTGCCCAAGCACATCGACGAGAACAAAGTCATCGGCGCCATCGACCCCAAGAAAGATGTTGATGGTTTCACGAGCGTCAATGCAGGCCGTATGCAACTTGGTCAGCCTTGCTATATTCCCGCCACACCCAACGGCATCATGGAACTCATCAAACGATCTGGCATTGAGACCGTTGGCAAGAATGTGGTCGTCCTTGGCCGTTCCAACATCGTAGGTACGCCTATGGCCATCCTCATGTCGCGCAAGGGCATCGATTCGACTGTCACATTGTGCCACAGCCGCACCAAGAACCTGCCCGAAATCACCCGTCAGGCCGACATCCTCGTGGCCGCCATCGGCAAGCAGGGCTTCGTGACTGCCGACATGGTGAAGCCCGGAGCCGTGGTCATCGACGTGGGCATCCATCGCATCGAAGACCCGACCAGCCCGAAAGGTTACAAAATCATGGGCGACGTTGATTACGAAGAAGTCTACAAAGTGGCCTCACACATCACCCCTGTTCCGGGCGGTGTGGGCCCGATGACCATCGTCTCGCTACTGCAAAACACCCTCAAAGCAGCCAAGGGCGAGGTCTATCCGAAATAAGATTTTTCATTGTTTTTTGTTTTAATGGGAGTGGGACTGCCGGTTTTTTCGGCAGTCCTTTTTTTTGCGCAATTCACACTTTTTTTGTAGTTTTGCACCTTAAATCGATTTTCCATGAAAAAAGGGATCCTCATCACACTGTTTTTGCTGTCGGCCATAACGTTTGCGAAGGCGCAAAGCGAGGCTGGCTATTCCCCATTCTTCGTCCCCACACTCAAGTCGGAGCTGCCCAAGGAAGTCAGCGAGACCTCTGGGATTTTCTTCCACAACGGTCGCCTCTGGACCCACAACGACAGTGGCGGCAAACCCATCCTCTACGGCATCGACACGACCACCTTCAAAATCACCCAAAAGGTGACTTTGGCCAACGTGAAAAACAAGGACTGGGAAGACATTTGCTCCGATGGCGAAAACGTCTACATCGGCGATTTCGGCAACAACAGGGGCAACCGCAAAGATTTGAAAATCTACATCTTGCCAATTTCCTCCATCCCCGACTCAGGCGATGCCACCCTTGAGGTCGACTCCATCAATTTCAGCTTCGGCGACCAAACCGAGTTCGACAAGCGCAAGGTGCACGACTTCGACTGCGAGGCCATGTTTGCCACCGACGACAACCTTTACCTTTTCAGCAAAGGCTGGTCGTCGGGCACCACACGCCTCTATCGCCTCTCTAAAAAGCCTGGAAAGCAAGTTGCCGAGGTGGTCAACGGCTTCGATTCGCAAGGCCTGATTACCGGTGCCGACTACAACAGGAAAAGCCACATATTGGTATTGGTAGGCTATGTAAAGACGATTTGGAAACCCTTCATATACCTCATCTTCGACTTCGAGGAAAACGGCACAAGGCTTTCGCACAGGCGGTTCGAGATGCCCCAACTCACTGGCGCCCAAACCGAAGGCATCTGCTTCTTCGACGATGGCCGATGCTATGTCACCTCAGAGACCTTAAAGTCGTTCACAGCGAAGGTTTTTGAAGTGGATTTCAGGAAATGGATCGAAAAACACGGCAAAAAATGAGAAGGCTCGCGCTTTTCCTGTTCATGCTGACTTGCACCGGCACACTCGTTGCCCAGCGCCCCAAAAAGGCGGTGAAAGCATACGAAGCCGCCGAAGCCGCCTTTATGAAACGCGATTACGCGAAGGCACACCAGCATCTGCTCAAGGCCGTCGTCGCAGACCCCAACTATGCCGAAGCCTGGCTCTTGGAAGGCGAGATCGGGATGGAGACGAAAGACTATGACTTGGCCTTACTGGGCTTCGAGAGTGCCTTGGCCTCCGACTCGATGCTGTTTCCGCCTGCCGCCATCACCCTGTCGAGGATTTACGACCGGCAAGGCTCCTACAAACGCGAGATAGCCCTGCTGCGATGGTACCAGTCAAAACGACTTGGGAATGCCGCCAACAACGCCACTGTGGCCGAAATGCTCGAATTGGCCACGTTCCGCGACCAGGCCACAAGTCACCCTGTGGCGTTTGAGCCTGAAATCTTGGAAACCACAGTCAATACGGGGAATGACGAGTACATCAATATGCTTTCGTTCGACGGCTCGCAACTGCTCTTCACGCGCAAAATGCCCGTCGGGAACGGTTACCAAAAGGAGTTTCTGATGACTGCGCAATGGGACGGTGAGCAATGGAGTGAGCCACAGCGCCTTTCGTTTGCCGACTTTCCCAACGACATCGACCCGGGAGCGGCCTTCATCTCCGCCGACGGCAAAAAGCTATACCTGACCGGCTGCGGCTGGGGACGTAACAGCGGTTGCGACCTGTATATATCTGAATATCAAGATGGTATTTGGACAATGCCACAAAAGCTGAAAGGCAGCGTCAACACCGACACTTGGGAATCGCAGCCCTGCATAAGCGCCGATGGTCGCGAATTGTTCTTCGTGTCGCGGCGCAATGGCAACGCCGACATCTATCGTTCGGAACGCAATGTCGACGGCACATGGGGCGAGCCACAAAACATTGGCGAACCCGTCAACAGCAAAGGCTCTGAAATGGCGCCTTTCCTGCATCCCGACGGACGGACGCTCTACTTTTCGTCAGACAAGCACATCGGCATGGGCGGCTTCGACCTGTTCATGAGCCGAAGAAACGAAGAAGGGCAATGGCAAGAACCCGTCAATTTAGGCTTCCCCATCAACACGAGTGGCGACGAAATCAACTTCTTCGTGGCCGCCGACGGCAGAACCGCTTTCATCTCATCGCAACGCGAAAACGGACGAGGCGGCTACGACATCTACACCTTCGAGCTGCCCGAGGAAATCCGTTCCGACTCGGCCAACTACCTCTCGACGGTCGACGTCATCGAACTGAACCCTGGCGACGCCCTCGTCCTCCAGAACATCCAATTCGAATACAACAGCTCCGCCCTAACGCAAGATTCGGAAAACGGCATCACGATGCTGACCGACTTCCTGCAACGCAACCCGACGCTCAATGTGGAACTTGCCGGCCACACCGACAACATGGGCAGCGAGAGTTACAACCTGAAGCTCTCAACCGACCGTGCCGAAGCAGTCAGGCAAGCCCTAATCGCCAACGGCATCGACGCGAGCCGCCTCACTGCAAAGGGCTATGGTGCGACAAATCCTTTGGTGCCCAACGACAGCGACGAGCACCGCGCCATGAACAGAAGAACAGAAATGATTATAACCAATTGAATATGAAAATATTATTACCTATCATGCTTTTAGCCTTCGCCGCCCTGACGACGGGCTGCGTCAAGACACCCGACGAACCCGAAACCATCACTTTCTCCGTCTTGGGCGACAGTTATTCAGCACTTGAAGGCACTTTGGACCCTGAAACCAACGATGCCTATCATTATGATGCCATCGGCATCACAGAACCCGAACAAATGTGGTGGAATATCTTAGCCAGGAAAAAAGGATGGGTGTTGGACAAAAACAACTCATTCTCAGGCTCTTTGGTTTGCAATTACAATTATGTAAACTATTATGGCAAGCATTCCTTCATCCGTCGCATGGACAATTTGGGCCAACCCGACGTGATTTTCATCTTTGGAGCCACCAACGATGCCTGCGCCCACAATGCCGACGGTACCATTGTGTCATTGGGCGACTACATCTATTCCGGCTGGACCGAGGAACAACTTTGCTCCTTCCGGCCTGCCCTGGCCTATCTTTATGACAACCTGAAACGACAGCATCCCAATGCAAAACTCTATTTCTTGATTGACATGCATTTAGGATCGGGCAGCATTCCCGTTGAAAGGCGCGACGCTTTCATCGAATCCATTCATCACATTTCGAGCCATTACGGAGTGGATTGCATCGATTTGCATGATATCCACAAGGACCAATGGCATCCCGACGTGAAAGGACAGCAATACATCGCGAACACGATTGTGGAGTATCTGGCGGCTACTGTCTAATACCTAAAACGGTAGCGCACCGTCAGCTCATCATCGCTGGGCGTAGGCACGTCCCAGTAGGGCTTCTCGTTCGATTCCGCATCGGTCGGAGCATCGGCAGGCAATCCATCTGAATCCGTCTGAGGAGAGGCTGTTTCCTCATCGTCCTCATCCCAATGGTACACCTCTTTTTGCGGGCCTTCCTTCCTCAAGAAGAAAGCCAACAACACACCAACCAATGCGCCGCTAAGATGCCCCTCCCACGAGATGTTTTGCAGCCTCGCAAGTTCCGGTATCATGCCCCACACGAAGCTACCATAAAGAAAAACCATGATGAGCGAAATGACGATGAGCAGACGGTTGCCACGGATGAATCCGCTCACGATGAGAAACAGGTTGAGGCCATAAACCAAGGCACTGGCCCCGATATGCGTGGCGTCGGGGTTGCCGATGCACCAAGTGAGCAGTCCGCTGGCAAGATAGGTGACAAGCATGACGCGATTGGCCAACGATGGGTAGCAATAATACAAGGCCGTGCCCAACACAATGATAGGAACGGAGTTTGACATCAAATGCTCCCAATCGGCATGGAGGAATGGCAAAGTGAGGATGCCCACCAGCCCATGCAACGTGTGAGGCGTGACACCCCAACGGGCAAAACTGACACCCGTAGAGACCTCGACGACCTTCACTAACCACATCAGTGCCACGAGGATAAGCGGCAGGATGAGGCTCCCCAAAAACTTCTTTCGTTCTTGCTTTTCTTCCATACTAAGGAGGCAATCAACAATTGTTCCGCTGCAAAGGTCGGAAATTTTGGCAGATTTTGTAATTTTGCGGCATGAAAAACAAGAATTATTTAGTCCACCTTGCCGGCGTTGTCGCCATGATTTTCTGGGGCATCTCGTTCGTTTGGTCGACACAAGTCTATGAGAATCTGAATCCTACGGCCACCATCTTCCTGCGTCTCGTTGTGGCCACCATTTTCTTTACGGCTATCCTTTTCGCTTTCCGCCTCAACGAAAAAGTCAAAAAGGAGCATTTGGGTTTGTTCGCCTTGGCTGCCATGTTCGAGCCGTTCCTCTACTTCATCTTCGAGGGATACGGCCTGAAAAACACCTCCCCTATCATCGGATCGGCCATCGTCGCCATGATTCCGTTGGTGACGCCCATCGCAGCAAGAATCTTCCTCAAGGAACACCTTTCGCCGATGAACATCGTCGGACTCGTCGTGTCGTTCGTCGGTGTCATCGTCATGCTGTTGAACAAGAATCTCGAGCTCACCGCCTCACCCAAAGGCATCATCTTCCTTAGCATCACCGTGTTGGTCGCCGTGGGGTATTCCATCGCCCTAATACGACTGACAAAACTCTACAAACCACTGACTATCACTTGGGTGCAAAACATCATCGGGATGTTGTATTTCATTCCTTTGGTCATTATCATGGAGCAATTCGAACCGTCGAGTTTCGGCAATGTGAAAGATTACATTGTTCCATTGATTTGTTTGGGTGTGTTTTGCAGCGCGATTTCCTACTCCCTTTGGGCCTTCGCCTACAGCAAACTCGGTGCCTCGAAAGCCAACGTCTACACCAACCTGATTCCCGTCTTCACTGCCATTTTCAGCTATTTCATCATCAAGGAGGAACTGACAGTGAACAAAATCATCGGCATCGTGTTGGTCGTGCTCGGATTGGTGTTTTCGCAGATGAAGTCAAAGACCGGCCCTTCGGCAAGCTCAAGGACTTCAACTGAACAACTGAACAACTGAATAACTGAACAACTGAACAACTGCCAACTGAATATGATCACCAGCAAAACCAACGATAAGATAAAGAACCTCGTGCGGCTGCAAAAAGCCTCGGAGCGCCGCGAGCAAAACCGCATCCTCATTGAGGGGCAACGCGAGATTGAACGCGCCCAGAAATGCGGCTTCGAGATTGAACAACTCTATGTGTGCGAAGCACTTCTGCGCGAACCATTGAGAATCAAAGCCGCTTTCACTGAGACCGTTTCGGAAGAGGTTTTCGAGAAAATCGCCTACCGAGAAGGCAGCGACGGGCTGTTGGCCGTGACCATACCTAAATACAAGAGCCTCAGCGAGTTTAAGCCACGGAAAGACGCTTTGATTATCGTGTTGGAAACGGTGGAAAAACCCGGCAACCTCGGTGCCGTGATGCGCACCGCAGATGCGGCAGGCGTGGATGCCGTCATCGTGGCCGACCCTGCCACCGATTTGTTTAATCCCAACGCCATCCGTGCGAGCATTGGATGTATCTTCAGCGTTCCGGTCTATGCCTGCTCCACTGAGGAATGTATCAAATGGCTGAAAGATAATGGGATAACCATCTATTGCACCTACCTCAAGGCCTCCATCGACTACCTCGACGCCGACTTCCGCAAGGCCTCAGCCCTCGTCATGGGCACCGAGGCCACAGGCATCTCTGACGCTTGGGTCGAGGCCGCCGACCAAAACATCATCATCCCCATGAACGGCATCGCCGACTCGCTCAACGTGTCGGTGACCACCGCCATCGTCACTTTTGAGGCCGTGCGCCAACGGAGAAAACCATGAAAAAAGACTATTTCCTGCTGCATCTCTCCGTCTTCATTGCCGGATTCACGGGCGTTTTGGGCCGACTCATCACCTTGGATTCGGCCATTTTGGTATGGTGGCGCATGGCGGCTGCGGCGGTGATTATGTTTTTGTATTTGCGGGTGGGTGGGCTGTTGAAAACAAACACGCGCGGTGGAACGGACGCACGCGGTGCATCCCTACAGCGGTACAAATTCGGGGACATTTTGCAGATGGGCGGCGTAGGCATGTTGCTTTGCCTGCATTGGGTGTTTTTCTACGCCTCCATCAAGGCGAGCAACGTCAGCATCGGGGTGGTGTGTTTCTCGTTGGTGGGGTTTTTCACGGCCTTGTTTGAACCCATCATCAACAAACACAGGTTTTCGGGGCGCGAATTTCTCTTCAGTCTGCTCACCATCCTTGGCATCTACCTCATCTTCCACTTCGATTCGCGCTATCGGTTGGGCATTGTTTTGGGTGTAATATCATCGGCGATATATGCACTGTTTGCCATTGCAAACCAAAGGGTTGGCAAGCATTACGAGGCCAAGAACATGCTGCTTTGGGAGATGATCGGTGGTCTCATCGGCCTGACTTGCCTCATACCTTTATATAATATGTTCATCCCCGTCGGGCGCATTTATCCCGTCGGAATGGACTATGCTTATCTGGCATTTATGGTGGTCGTTTGCACCATCGGGCTTTGTTTGCTGCAAATCATTGTGTTGCAGAAAATCCCGGCCTTCACCGTCAACCTGACCTACAATCTGGAGCCTGTTTACAGCATCATCCTTTCGATGTTCATTTTCAGCGAGTACAAGGAATTGAATTTCTCTTTCTGCATCGGTATTGCACTGATTATCATTTCAGTGGTGCTACAGACTTGGAGCGAAGTAAGAAGAAAACAAAAACATCAAAGTTTCAACTTCACAAACACCGGATAATGGTCGGAAGGATTGCGGCGTGTGCAAGAGTCGAAAGAAATTTCCTGTGGGGCATCGGTGCCTTTGAGGGCATCGTCGACGTCATCGCGGGTCCAGTAGCTGTCGGTCAAGACACCGTAAGCCTCTACATGGGTCTGAGGCGAGACAAACACATGGTCGATGCGGCTGTTGGTAAGCAATTCCGGCCTGAAATTGTTGAACGTGCCGTTCTCCGCAAAGCGGATACGGGCAGCCTCATAACTGTCCTTCAGCAGCCCCGACTTCGTGAAAATCGAATAAACTTCATTCGTTTGGTCCACGTTGAAGTCGCCAGTGAGGATGACGGGATAGCCATCGGCCATTTGGCGGATGCGTTGCACGACCAATTTGGCCGCCTCGCGACGGGCCACCACACCCACATGGTCCATGTGGAGGTTGAAGTAATAGAACACGATTTGCTCATCCTTTTTCCTACGGTTGAACAAGCCATGACGCTTTTGTTCGCCCGCCTTCATGGCAAACTTGCCCCAGGTGCAGATGCGGACGCATGCAGCGTCCCAGCCCAAGCCCGGCTTCTCAGGCGTTTCGCTCAGCCAGAAGTCGCCGTGGTCGAGGAGCTTGAATTTGTCTTTCTTGTAGAAGATCGGCTCGTGCTCGCCACCGCGTTGGCCATCGTCGCGACCAACGCTGATGAAGTCGTAGCCATCAAGGCCTTTGAGCATGTCTTGAAGCTGACCCCACAGCACTTCTTGCGCCCCGAAGAGGTCGGGAGCCATAAAATTGACTTGGTCGCAAATCACTTGGCAGCGCTTCTGCCATTGGTTACCCTGAACACTGTCGTTCCAAGCCTTGTAGCGGATGTTGTAGGTGCCAACGAGCATTTGCTGAGCACTCATCTGGAGAGCCAGCAGGAGGAATGAGATAAAGAACAGTTTTTTCATTTTCAACAAGTTTTGTTGGCACAAAGGTAGGGAAAATATCGTCTTTACCAAGCAAAAAAGCGAAAAAACAACGAAGCTGACGCTCGCACTCAGCGTGTCGAAGACACGCAACATAGCTTCCAGTACCACGCCCCAAACACGAACATCTTGCCCATCTGAACAAAACCAAGGCTTTCATAATAAGCTTGCAAATGCGGCTTATCCTTGTCGACGAGTAACGTAACAGCCTTGAAACCATTCCTGAAAGCCCATTCCATCCTGTCGCGCATCAGAGCATGGCCGATGCCATGGCCGCGATACTCGGGGAGAATGGCCATGCTATCGAGATAGAACTCTCCGGGGCCTGTCTCCATGGCGTTTTTTGACAGGTCCATGCCAGAGGTTTGTTGTACAAGGCCGAAGGTTCTGGCACTCATCTCGGCATAAGGAGCACCATCGTAAGCCACCAAGGCACCAACTGCCATGCCATCCACCTCTGCGATGCGGGTGTGGCGGTAACTATACAAGGTGTCGTCCATCCCGCAAATGTCAACCAAGTGATTGAAAAACGGACGTTGTTCTTCCGACATTGCCTCGCCCATGTCGAGTAAGTCGAGGCCCGCCAATACCACACGAGCAATGAACGGCGCATCAATCATTGAAGCATCCCGCAGCAGAACATTGCATAAAGTCTCGCGTTCCGATTCCCGAAATCTTGCGTCCATATAAATATCTCCTATCTCAATTTATTCCTCTGATAATGAGGCGTTACGACAATCACAAAAAAGATGAGCGACACCAGCACCACCACGTCGGCAACGAGATACGCCGCCGAGAACGAGAAATGCTCGGAGAGCATACCTCCAGAGAAAATGCCGATGCCAAGACCCAAGTCCCAAGTTGTCAAGTAGGTGGAAGTGGCCGTGCCGCGTTGCGCATTGGTGCCAAGGTTGATGAACAAAGCATTGAACGACGGGAAAGCCGCACCAAATCCCAAACCACAAACCAAGGCGACAACCAAGAAGGCGACGGCGGTATAATCCGTGCCCAAGGCATTGAAATGATGGCACATGCCCAAGCCAAACAATGCTATCACGACGATACCCAGACCCAAAGCGATGATTTGAGTAACCTTCCCTCGGTCAATCATCTTGCCGGCAAAAAGCCGTGAGGCAATCAGGCCAACGGCATACACCGTGAAGAACAAGCCACTGCTGATAGTCAGGCCCATCTCCTTGGCATAGAGGGCGATATAGTTGGAAATCTGTCCGTAGGCAAAGGCCAACAAGGTGAACGACACACCTGCCAACAATCCTTTGATCAAGATGAAACGGTCCAAGGAAATGGGTGGACGCTTGACGGGAGGCCTTACTTTAGTCTGAATCCGCGAAGCGAACAAGGCCGCCATCAGACTACAAGCCATACAGCCCATGAAGATGGCATTGAAGCTAAAATGCTCATAGACAAACAATCCCGTCATCGGGCCGACGGCCATGGCAATGTTGTTGGCCACGCCGAAATAGCCGATGCCCTCTCCCCTATGCTCCGACGGCACCACGTCGATGACCAAAGTGTTGCCACCCACCGAAGTGAGACCAAACGCCAAGCCATGAACTATGCGCACCATTATTAATATAGTGATGGTTGCGGCAAAAAGATAACCCACAAACACCGCTGTAAAAATCGACAAAGCCAACAGATACAAGGGTTTACGCTTGAAGGTATCCATCATATAGCCCGAAAAAGGCCGCACCACGAGAGTTGCCAAAGTATAACACGAAATGACCGTACCTATCACCGCATTGCCCGCTTGGAACTTTTCCATGATGAAGAAAGGCAACACGGGAAGCAGCAGATAAAACGAAAAGAAAAACAGAAAGTTGGCCGCGCAAAGGCACAAATAGTTCTTATTGAAAAGTTTCTCCTCCATGACTCTGTCTCCGATTTTGAGGCGGCAAAAGTACGGAATAAAGCCATAAAACCGCTTATTTCGGAAATTTTGTCAGCAAAATTCAATCAAAACGGCATTGACTCGGAAATTTTGTCAGCAAAAACAAGGGATTTGGCCTCTTTTTGGCTCTGGCAAAGAATTTGACTATGCAGAGTCGTCCGAGCGAAAGGAAAGGGACGAAGAAAAAGAAAGGAATTCTGGATTGCTTCGTTCCTCGCAATGACGCGAAGCGACGCAAAGTCCCGAAGGGACGACAGCCAATAAGCAGGCGACGTGAGTCCCTGCACAAACTAGAACAAATAAGTCAAACAACAAAAAAAATAGGAGATCAAAACCATGTTAGTAACTAGAAGAAACCAAGACTTTATGCCTACACTGTTCAACGAACTGATGAACTGGAACGACAACACGTATTCAACGCCTCGCATGAACATCATGGAGACGAAGGACAACTACAAACTCGAACTCTGCATCCCTGGCCTCACCAAGGACGACGTGAAGTTGAGCATCGACCAAGAAGGCAACCTGGTCGTCGAGATGACCAAGGAAACCAAGCACGAGGAGAAGAACAACGATGTGCGCTACCTGCGCCACGAGTTCTCGGTGGAGCACTTCCGCCAGACGGTGATGCTGCCTGAGGACATCCACAAGGAGCAAATCAGCGCCAAGGTCGAAAACGGCATCTTGGACATCGTCATCCCGAAGGTGACCATGGACGAGAAAAAGCAGGCCGTGCAGACCATCGAAATCGGGTAAGGTATTGCAAACCAACCCATCAAAACGGGACGGAGATCCGCCCCGTTTTTTTTATGCTCCACAAGCCTCTTCAATACCTTATAAAGACTTATTTCCCTTCATTTCTTTCGTTGGGAAACGAATTGATTGGAGCCATGAAAGCAATCCCATGCATCAGCAGAAATACATAAGCAGAAAGGATAAACCATACGCCACCCTCACCCATTCTCGAATCCTTAAAAGTAATATAGCAGATGACGGCAGCAAAAGCCCATCCGATTAAAGTTGTCACATTGCGTTTACGAGTGCTTTGCTCTTCGTCCTTTGTCAGTTGTTCTTTGCCTATTCTACGAATTAGCGCTATCGATAGCACCCCATAAACGACCAAAGGGATATACGTCCAATAACTCCCCAAACAGAGTATTGCCGACAAGCCTAACAGACCTATCACCAACTCAATAAAACCTTGCGTTTTTCTCATATCTTATCAAAGTTAAATGCCGCTTCTATAGACTTTACAAACCTCGCTCAAGAAGAAGCGTTTGTCTTGACAAGGTCGTTTTCTATTTCTTTTATCCTTTTGCGTAAATAACGCCTTTTCCGAATCAATGGTTTCGTGAAAACTGATAGTAAGACGATGGTAATCGTGCCCATTACAGCAACCATCCATTTTCGCGTTTCAGCATTCCCAACCATAAGCCAGCAATACGATGTCAAGGCCGGCAACAAAACCCAAATCCAAAGCATCCTCTCATACACAAAAAACAACTGATTATATAATTCAATGCAGACATGCCGGTAAACCGACAATCCCAAATCGTTTTCCCTGAAATTCAGAACCATTGTAAACACTCCTCGTGTTAAAGCATATAAAGCGATAAGTATGGTTACGACCGAAACCGCATCGTTATTGGAACCCCCATGGCCTCCATAAACTATAATCCAAACAAACAAAACTATCGCAACGACAATACAAATTGCCCCATTCAAGCTATTCCTGTGTTTTTTCAGCCACATTGTGTATGGATTATAAGTTTTCATAGCTCATCTTCTTTATTTCCGACTTCACTCGTTGCAACTTTGTACCAACATTGCTTACGGAAATGCCCAATATTTCAGAAATCTCTTTATAAGGTTTGTCATCAAGATAAAGAAAGACCAAGGTCTGTTCCTCAACATCCAGCCTCTTAATAACCGAATATAGTTCTTCGATTTTCTCTTTATCAATCTCATTATCAGCAATTTCGCTTTCGATTGGAATTTCATCAAGTGGCAAATATGCCATTTTGCCTTCCTTACGAATCAGCGAAATGGAAACATTAATCGCAACCCTATATACCCAAGTTGATATTTTACAATCATACCGTTTTTCATATTTCTTGAAACTTTTCAATAAATTATACACAACTTCTTGAAAAACATCCTCTTCCGACAGAAAAGGATTCATCGATGCATAGAAATGGCAAATGGACTTAATCCCATCCTTGTTCTCCTCAATAATATCCATAATGCCTTTCATATTGACGTCTTTTGCTTATTAATCGCCGCAATATCAAAAAAATCACAGTTTCGTGCAAATAATTTCTCTACATTTGGACTTATTCAAGTCCTAATCATGTCAAATTATTCCCTACTTTTGCCGCAAAATTCAAAGCACATGAGAAAAGCATTACTCCTCACCTTTTTTGGCTTGTTTTTCGCCTTGCAATCCTTCGCGCAAGACAAGAAGCCTTTCATCACCTTAGACAACCTTCAGCTGAGCACCCGCGCCGACTTTACCGTCGACTATCATCCTGAGCACGACACCGTTGCGCCCTCGTGGGACCACGGTTTCGCGGGCAAATACTTGGTTGTGGCCTTGGACGGCACCATCGGCAAGAAGTTCAGCTACCACCTGCGCCAGCGCATCAACGCGCCCAACATCGGCTTTGCCAACACCTTCTTCCAAGGCACCGACTGGGCCTACCTCAACTGGAACTTCACCGACAACCTGTTCCTTTCGGCAGGTAAGCAAGTCGTGGCTATCGGCGGCTGGGAATACGACACCAACCCCATCGACATCTACTACGGCACCGAGTTTTGGAACACCGTGTGCTGCTACGAGGTGGGCGCATCCATCAACTTCAAGGACAACGCGGGCAAGAACCACGTGCTCTTCCAGGTGTGCAACTCGCCCTTCATCAATCAGGCCATGCAAAGCATGTATGCCTTCAACCTGATGTGGTACGGCAACTTCGAGCACTTCAAGACGACCTACTCCGTCAACATGATCGAGTACCAACCAGGCAAGTACATCAACTATATCGCTCTGGGCAACAAGCTGCAATTCAATGGCGTAGAGATGTATCTGGATGTCACCAACCGCGCATCCTTCCAACAAGAGCTGTTCTTCGGCCAAGACCTCACCGCCATCTTTGGCATCGGCGTCGACATTGGCGACAAATGGATTGTGTTCGCCAAGGCGGGCTACGACTACAACCGCGCCCAACTGCCCAACACCGAAGCCTTCGACCAATATGTTGTTCCTGGAAAGAAGGTGAACTTCGAAAGCCTCGGCTTTGAGTTCTATCCCCTCAGCGACAGAAGTTTACGCTTCCACCTCTGTGGCTCTCACTCCAATAGCGACGGCATCAGCAAGTTGCAAGCCAACCTCGGCCTGACTTGGAAGGTCGATTTGCTCCACGCATTCACGAAAAAATAATCTGCCATGGCAAAAACGAAATACGACACCGAAAAACGTAGCACCCTCGACTATCACCACAGGGTGGAAAAGCTCTTCAAACGCTTTGAGGAGAAGCTGAAGAAACCCTTGACTTTCACCACAAAACGAAGCGTCGAGGCCATCATCTTCCTTATCATCTTCTTCGCCTTCTTCGGGCTGTTGGCCTACAAGATGACCCTGCCCAAGATGCTGAACACCTTCATGCAAACGGCCTATCACCTGCTGCTTGAGACCGTGTTCTACATCATGGCCATCTGCGTGCTAATGGGCGCCATCAGCAAGCTCTTGACCGAGTTTGGCGTGGTGCGCCTGCTCGAAAACATGCTTCGTCCATTGATGAAGCCGCTCTACAACCTGCCTGGCGTGGCCGCTTTAGGCGCTGTGATGACCTTCTTGAGCGACAACCCTGCCATCATCACCCTCGCGCACGACAAGAACTTCAACCGTTACTTCAAGAAATACCAGCTCGTTTCGCTCACCAACTTCGGGACGGCTTTCGGCATGGGCCTGGTCGTGGTGGCCTTCATGACGGGTCTCGGCTTCGGCAAGGGTGCCTTGGTCGGCGTGGCTGGCGCCGTCATCGGCAGCATTGTTTCCACAAGGCTGATGCAACGCTCCACCTTGAAGACCTTCCCCGAACTTGACAGTCCCGTCGACGAGGAGTTTGGTGGCGACGAGCAGCAAATCACCTTCAAGAGCGAGGGTGGCGTGTTCATGCGTTTCCTCAATTCGCTTTTGGACGGCGGCAAGGACGGCGTAGGCATCGGCTTCGCCATCATCCCAGGCGTGCTGTGCATCTCCACCATCGTGATGATGCTCACTTTCGGACCTTCTGGCGAAAACGGCGAATACATGGGTGTGGCCTACGAGGGCGTGCCCGTCATCAGCTGGCTGGCCAACAAGGTCAACTTCATTTTCGACTGGCTCTTCGGCTTCAAGGACGGTGCCTTGATCTCATTCCCCATGACCGCATTAGGCGCAGTGGGAGCCGCCATCGGCTTGGTGCCGCGTTTCATCACCCAAGGCATCATCGACAATAATGCCATCGCCGTGTTCACGGCCATCGGCATGTGCTGGAGCGGTTTCCTCAGCACGCACGCCGCCATGCTCGACAGCCTCGGCTACCGCAAGCTCATCGGCAAGGCCATCGGAGCGCACACCATCGGCGGCCTTTGCGCGGGCATCGCAGCCCACTGGCTGTATGTGCTGTTAGCGTTGATCTTCTAATCGCAAAACACACAAGACACAAAAAAATGCGCCACTTTGATGTGACGCATTTTTTGTTTTCAGCGAAGCTGTGTTTAGATGCCCTCGACGATGGTAGTCCAACCAAATTCATCGGGTTCGGTACCGTATTGGATGCCACGCAGCTTGTTGTACAGCTTCTCGCTCCACGGACCAGGTTTGCCGTTGCCGAAAGTGTACGACTTGCCCGTTTCGGGGTCGTCGATGCGCGAGATGGGGCTGATGACGGCAGCGGTGCCGCATGCGCCAGCCTCTTCGAAGGTAGCCAATTCCTCTTCAGGGATAGGACGACGTTCGACCTTCATACCGAGGCTCTCAGCGATTTGGATGAGGCTCTTGTTGGTGATGGAAGGCAGGATCGAAGTGCTCTGAGGCGTGATGTAGGTGTCGTTCTTGATACCGAAGAAGTTGGCGGCGCCAGCCTCGTCGATGTATTTCTTCTCCTTGGCGTCGAGGTAGAACTCGCAGGCGTATTCACCACCGTGGCAAGCCTCAACGTGGGCACGCATGGAAGCAGCGTAGTTGCCACCCACCTTGTAGATACCCGTGCCGAGCGGGGCCGAACGGTCGTACTTGCGCGTGATGACGTAGGGGTTGGCCATGAAACCGCCCTTGAAGTAAGGACCGACGGGGGTCACGAAGACCACGAAGAGATACTCGCTGGCAGGCTTCACCCCCACTTGGGCGCCCATACCGATGAGCAACGGACGAATGTACAAAGAAGCACCAGTCTCGTAAGGCGGGATGAACTCGCTGTTGAGCTTCACGACCTTGATAATGGCCTCTTCAAACTTCTCCATGGGGAGCTTGGCCATCATGATGCCATCGCAAGAGCTTTGCAGGCGCTTGCCGTTCTCGTCCATGCGGAAGATGCGCACCTTGCCGTCCTTGCCACGGAAAGCCTTCATGCCTTCGAAAGCCTCCTGGCCATAGTGAAGGCAGGTGGCGGCCATGTGGATGTTGATGCTGGTTTCGGAGGTCACTTCAAGTTCGCCCCACTGACCGTTGCGATAGTAGCAACGGACATTGTAATTCGTTGGATAGTAGCCAAATGAAAGATTGGCCCAATCGATGTTTTGCATGATTCTCTTATTTTTAGATGATTAATTCTGTTGTTTTCAAAATGTCTGCGAAGATACGAAGAATTTTTGAATGCAAGGTGCTTTTTCAGAGAAATTTAAAACTTCAACCCCAATGCCGTTTCAAGGTAATGGCTTTCAATGCCGTATCGCGCCTTCAAGTCAGCGATTTGCTGGGCAATTTTCGGGTCTTTCGCGTTTTTTGACGTTTTCCTGCCGACGAGCAGCACGTTCTTTGGCGTGTGCTCCATCTCGATAAACTCCATCACTTGGGTCTTGTAGCCAAAATACTCCAAGATCAAGGCGCGGATGGTGTCGGTAATCATCACGGCTTGACGCTCGAGGAAGATGCCGTAGCGCGTGATGGCATCGAAACGGCCCGAGCGTTCCATCTCCTGCCTGATCTGTTTGTGGCAGCACGGGGCGCAAACGATTAACTCCGCTCCCGCTTTGATTCCCGAAGCGATGGCGTCATCCGTGGCGGTGTTGCAAGCATGAAGGGCAATCAGCACATCCAACTTTTCAGGATGATACGCCTCGATGCTGCTTTCCACAAACTCCAAGCCTTTCAAGCCGTCAGCCTTGATGATTTCGTTGATTTTCAGCACCAAGTCGGGACGGATTTCCACGCCCTTGATGTCGACTTCCATTTGCAACCGTTGCGTCAAAAGCTCATGGAGGGCAAAAGTGAGATACCCCTTCCCTGCCCCCATGTCGGCGATGTGCACAGTGCCATTAAACTTCATCGGCTTGATGAGGCTTTCCACGATTTCGGCATATTTGTAGATTTGCTTGAACTTGTGCTGCATGTCCGCCGTAATCTTGCCTTCGCGCGTGGTCAGTCCGAGCTGATACCACCAGGGGTTGGCGGGGTTGATGAGGCGGTTTTTCTGCTTGTCGTGTTCGAGATTTTGCTCTCGGTTTTCCTGCACTTGCTTGGTTTGGATGGTCGCCTTGCCTTTCGATGAAACCAGCAAAGTGACATCCTCGCTCACAGTGAAAAGCACGGCATTTTGGAATCTCGAAGGCAACATTTCACGCAGTGTTCCAAGCATTTGCGCGGCATCGTAGTTTTTCACTTCGTCGCGACGCTCGTAGTGGTAGGTAAAGGCAAAAAGCCGCTTTTCCTTTATTAATACGGGCTTCACGTAGACGTTGCGCAGGTCGTCTCGCTTGTCGGCGGGCTTGCTCAGTGTCATTTTCACAAGAGCACTTTTTTCGGCGGCTTCGGCCACGCGGTTCAGGAACTTTTCAATGTTTTCGGGCATCGCTGAAATTTTCGGCAAAGGTAGTGAATTATCGGACATGGAGTGTGCGGAACACCAAAATCACATATACTCGGCCCAACGTGCCTGCAATTTCTCCTCAGCCACTTCGATGATGTCCTTCAGGTGGCGACCGTATGACCGATAATAGACCAACCACGCCGTGATGCCATAAACGACAACCTGAATCCAAAGACCAACCAATTCGGGACGCACGTCACGAAGCAGGGCACCCATGCTACTGATCTTCACGAAACCGTTGATGCCGAAGGTGGAAGGGAAGAACCACGAAACGGCTTTCCAAAACGGCGGCACGGCGCACGAAGGCCACGAAATGCCCGAAATGAACAGCAATGGCACCGAGGCAAACACAAACATGATGATGAACACCTCACGATTATGGGCAATGCCCGAAATGGTCATGCTGAAGAACACACACGCCAACAGATATGGGAACAGAAACGCCACCAAATCAGTCCAATGGCCTATTTGAACCAAATGGAACAAACGCGGCACCACACAAAAAACATAGGCCGAAACCACCACATAAATGGCCAAATAAGCCGATCCCTTGCCCAAAAGCATTTCGACGGGCCGTTTTCCGATGACGTGCGGTTCAAGGATGCCTCGGCGTTTCTTCTCGCGCTCCTCCCCTGCCATCATACCAATGCCCAGTACCATCGTCTGCTGGATTAGCAACACCAAGACCGCCGGAATGAGAAATGAGGCGAAGCCATTCTGTGTATTGAACATCGGGACATACTCATATTCAATGGGATAAGCGAAAGTGGAGACCTGCTTTTCGGTCGCGCCCACCAGCCGTTGCGCCTTGATGTCCTTGTTCATCGCCAACGAGACTTCGGTACACGACGACAGCACCGCCTTGAAGTACAACAAACTGCCCATATCGGAATACAGTTCGACGATGGCCTGCCGACCTTCCATCAAGGCTTGGTCGAAGTCGGCAGGAATGTAAATCAGGCAGTAGGCTTGGCGTTTGTGGATGAGGTTCACCGCCTCCTGCATATCGGCGCAATGGCCAACGATTTCGACATCCGCTGTAGCATCCACCTTGCGCAAAAAGTCACGACTTGTGGACGAGTTGGCCAAATCGACCGCTACGGTAGCAACTTCCCTAACGCTCTCGTTGCCATAAAGATAAGCATAAAGCAAGGGATAAAGCAACGGCACGATGAAGAAAAACACGATAACACCCTCATCGAAAAGCGAGTTGTGCAATTCCTCGCGAAAGATTTCCAGAATATGATGCAACCACTTCATTTCATTTCGTATATTGATATTCCAACAGACACTTTTTCAAACGATTAGGCAGCAAGAATGGCAGAATCAGGAAGGCCACCAAAGCCGCATAGTTCAAGTAAGAATAGTACATCGGCAAGCCATTGAGCGCCTGGTCGACATAAATCAGGTAATAATGCCGCAACGGAAACAAGTATGACAACGCTCGCAAAGGTGCCGGGAACGCGATTTGGGGGAACGAGAATCCCGAAATCGGGAACGACAACACGCCCCAAAGCGTGGCGATGCTCAACGCCCATCGCAACGAGGGCAACAACTCGCACAAAAACACGCCGAACGCCTGAGAGACAAGTATCAGAAGCAAGGCCGCCAAAGCCATAGGCCACAGGCCGCTTCTCAACGGGAAGTCCCAAAAGGCGTACAACAACACAAGATAGGTGCTTCCCATCACAATCCACACCAAAAGTTGAGGCAACAATTTGCCCATCAGTGCCTTATGGATATTGCCCTCGGCCAGTTCCATCCAGCGTTTAGAAGTCCCTTCCTTGACTTCGCTATGAATCGAGTAAATCGTCACCTGAAAAATGAGCAACATCAGCATTGCCGGCAGCAGAATGTTGGAAAGATAGATGGAGTAGTTCAGTCCCGGATTGCCGATGGCGTGCATTTCCATTTTGATGGGTTGCAGCACCCCCATCACCTGATCGTCGGTGAAACCTTTGGCATAAAGCGTCTCACGCGCGATGGCACCAGAGGCCAACTCGGCCATCATTTTCATATCACGGTATTCCAACGAGGCGGGAATCAGGTAGGCGGCGTTGGTGTAGAACGACACCTTGGGCTGCTTGCTGGACAAAGCCTTTTCGGTCGTGCCTTGAGGGATGTAATAGAAGGCGTAGATTTTGCCCTGTTGCAATGCCTCGCGGGCTTCGCCAAAATTGGCATATTGCTCCACTATGGCGGTTTGCTGGAATGCGTCGAGATTGCGAAGCACCTGCCGCGTGATGGCGGTGTTGTCCTCGTCGACCACGCCCACAGGGATGTCGACCGGCAACCCTTTCCCCATCAAAGTGGTGAAAAAGACATAGCCCACCAATGGCGCGACGACCATACAGAAAAGATAGACCGGCTGCGAAAGCATCCGTGCAACCTCGCGCTGCGCGATGCGCCAAACCACCCGCTTGTTGCCCTTTCCGAAACTCATCTCCTGTGCTCCTTCTTCACAATAACACTCATTCCCGGACGAAGGTCGCCCGTGGCCGAAAGTGGCGTGGCCCTCACCTCGAAGGTCTTCAGGTCATA
>DGXB01000122.1 GCA_002396205.1 Bacteroidales bacterium UBA4243 | reverse complement strand
AAGGATTCCAATCAGCCAAATAACAGAAAAAAAACCTATAGCTAATAATTCATTGGTTTATTGCGATTTACTTCCAAAATAAAGGACCGTCTTTATCAAGTCTATCCCAACTCAAATCTGTAAATCTTAACTTGTCAGGAGGGACAAATGAGACTCTACGCAAATAAGCTTTCTCGATGTAATCCTGTGCATATTCATGTTCATAGACAAACGATTCAGCACTCTGTTCCATAATATGAAGCGCGATAGTTCGGCCATGCTCCAAACCCAAATACAAAATGGAATTCTCAAAGTCAAAGGAATAATTGTATCTCGTCACCATAGTAGTATCAAGAGTGATGACATAATCATTACCAATCCAAATAGTATCAACTGTGCTATCACGTATCTCGCCAGATTTGTCATCTCTGAACACCATCTGGACGCCATTGTCAGCTGAATTGGGATCATATGTAAAAGTCTCCATTGTGGAAACAATCGGGTTGCCTGCATAGTCAACACTATAATAATCAATTCTTTCCACTCCCCAAACCCCAAAGAAAGAAGCCTCAGGCGTAGTAACATTAACAACAACAAGATAGCTGGAACAAGAGCCATCTTCAGCGGTCACCGTATACATGACTGGATGGGTGAAATCTTGGGGCACCCCTGAATCAGGTTCCACTGTTGCTTTATCAGAAATAGAGATGACTGGAACCAAACTTGTAACTTCAGTCCCAAAAGGCACTGTTGCCACAATATTCTTATCATCAATTGACGCTTCAACATTAGGCGAAACGAACTTAAATGAAAGAATATCTTTTTCGCCACTTTTTTTCTGGCAACTCGACAATGCAATAAGGATCGTCACAATGATTAGTGAAATACTGGTGTTTTTCATAGCTAACGGATTAATTATTGTATAACTCGTGAATGTGGTTGCAAATATATCAACAATTATTTGATTATTGCAAATACAATTATTATTTTTACAATTATTGCAAATACAATAATTCAAACCAATTGACTTTGCCACAGCCCGTGGTGAAGCATTTCATTTGCTATCCGAAGGAGTTGAAATAAACGACGCCTAAGGGGGATTGCAAATCCCCGACTCAACTTCGACGGATTGCAAATCCGCCGAAACGAAGTATAAACACCGCAGGCATAGATCCCCGCTTACCCACAGGCCTTCGTTGGGATGACATGCCTGCTTAGAATCGCTGATTCATCATTTTTGCCCGCCGCTTCGAGTCCTCCATCACCTCGATGGCTTGTTGCTGCAAGAAACGTTCTTCCTCCGTTTCTGGCTCAAGCGTGATGCCGTGCGGGCGGGAATGGTGGTTTTCGTCCAAATAGGAGAAAGTGGCGAAGCCGTCGGCGGCAATCTTTTCGGGCTCGCGGCTACGGTACATCTTCGTGTAGACCGTCAAAGTGCTGCGCCCGACATTCACGACCTTGCTCTCGAAAGTGACAATGTCGCCAGCGAAAATCGGGAACTTGAAGTCGATGCCGTGGAGAACGAGAAGGACGGTGTCTTTCGTATCAACATACTGCGCCACAGCGAAATAGGAACTCTCCAAGAAATACTCGGAGCAACGACCTGCGAAAAAAGTCTGGTGGTGGTTGAGGTCGGCGAGTTTGATCAGTCTTTGGGAATAGGTTGCTTTCATATCAGTTGTTTAGTTATTCAGTTGTTCAGTTGTTTAGTTTTCAGTTGTCGCTTCGCGTCATTGCGAGGAGGCACGACGAAGCAATCCAGAGAAAGAGTTTTGTTTCTGGATTGCTTCGTTCCTCGCAATGACGCAAAGCGTGTTCATATCATTCTACTTTTATTTTCATCCCATCATAAGCGAGCATCATGCCTTCGGGAAGCTCGCGGTTGACGTCGGCGGCGAGGCCCATGCTGTGGCTGCAATGTGTGAACCATGTCTTCTTCGCCCCCACCCTTCTTGATATTTCAATCGCCTCGTCCAACGTGAGATGCGAATAGTGCTTTTTCTTTTGCAACGCCTCAATAATCAGATATTCAACACCTTGCAACTTTTCAATTGCCTCCTCCGAAATCTCGCTCAAATCGGTGACGTAAGCGAAATTGCCGATGCGGAAAGCGTAACACGTCAGCGTGAAATGCTTCAATTTTATTGGCTCGATATGCAGGTCGCCAAGGTCGAAAGGCGTTTCGTCGAGGCGGCGGATGTCGTAAGTGGGTGCGCCAGGATAGGGATGTTCGTCAAAAGCGTAAGAATACTCGCGCTTGATTTCGGGAAGCGCTGTATCGGCCACATAGATCGTCATGGGCTTTTTTTGCATGAAAATATACGGGCGCAAATCGTCGAGGCCGCCAATGTGGTCCTTGTGTTCGTGCGAAATCAGCACGGCATCGAGCTTGGTGACATTCTCGCGCAACATCTGCTGACGGAAATCGGGACCAGCGTCGACCGTCAAGGTGACTTCGTCAGTCTGTATGAGTATGGAAGTTCGCAATCTTTTGTCGCGCGGGTCGGTCGACCGACACACGGGGCAAGTGCACCCAATGACCGGCACACCTTGCGAGGTTCCACTACCTAATATAGTGACAATCATATTTTTAACTCCTTTAAGCATCTTCGCGATGCCTCATTTGATTTCAACTGCAAAATTAGCGATTTTGGATATATTTTCGTGCTATCTCATGGAAAATACCTACATTTGCGGCATGAATTTTTCATCCTACCTTAGAAATAGGGCCTTAAATCGCGCTTTGGAGCAATTCCTCGCGGAGAAACCGATGGTAAAAATGCCTAATCTCCAGCGGATTAACTCCATATTGATTATCTTGGACGAGCCCGACAAGGGCATCGTCAAAAACATTGAGAGCAGCGTGAAAGGCTTGTTTGGGGCCAACCGTTGCGGCTTCGTCATCCTCTGCAGTCAGATGTCGGACACCATCCTTCAAAGCGACCTCTACACTGAGATTACGCCCAAGGACTTCGGTTTCATGAGCGTCTTGAAGCCTGACAAGCACGAGTTCATCAAGAAGCTGCCATATAGCAGCATTCTCATCAATATGGCCGCAAAAAACGCCGACATCAGCGACTATCTTTGCACCTTGCCGAAGTCTGATTTCAGGATTTGCTTCCATCAGAGCAAACATCAACAAATCTATGACTTGATCATAGAGAACCCGCGCGCCACCGACCCTGTTTCTAACGTTCACGTCCTTCACAATTACCTGAAAGCCTTGGTAGGACCACCACCCACAAATCCCTATTGAAATGAAGCAAAATCCATTTAAAGGTACAGGCGTCGCATTGGTGACACCTTTCAAAACTGACTTTTCTGTCGACGTCGAGGCTTTGATCCGCATCGTCAACCACGTCATCGACAACGGAGCCGACTTCTTGGTCGTCCTCGGCACCACGTCAGAGGCCCCTACCCTCACCAATGAAGAGAAAAATCTGGTTATCAGCACTATATTAAAGGCCAACGCAGGCCGTTTGCCCATCTTGCTCGGCATGGGCGGCAACAACACGCAAGCCGTCGTTGAGGCTGTCAAAGCACAAGACTTCGCGGGCATTGATGGCATTTTGAGCGTCGTACCTTATTATAACAAGCCCAACCAACGTGGCATGAAAGCCCACTTCGAAGCTATCGCCGATGCGAGTCCCGTGCCCGTGGTGGTCTACAACGTGCCAGGTCGCGTGGGCGTCAACCTGCAAGCCGCCACCTGTGTGGAATTGGCAAAACATCCCAACATCGTTGCAGTAAAGGAAGCCTCTGGCAATTTGCAGCAAATCATGGAGATTTTGCGCGACAAGCCCACCGACTTCGACGTGCTTTCGGGCGACGACGGCATCACCCAGCCCCTGATGGCCCTCGGAGCCACGGGTGTGATTTCCGTGGCCGCCAATGCCTACACGAGCCAGTTCAGCCGAATGATGAAGGCGCAGAAGGAAGGCAAGATCGACGAAGCCTTGCGCCTGCACTACGCCATGCTCCGTATGAACCAACTCATCTTCGCCGACGGCAATCCCGCCGGCATCAAGTGCCTGATGAGCCACATGGGGCTGTGCGAGAACGTGTTGCGTTTGCCTTTGGTCACGGCCAACGAAAAAGTCGAAAACGACATCATTGAAGAATGGAAAAATATAAAAGACAAATAATAATGAAGACTTTACGCAGTTTTATCCTTTCGCTCGCCGTCATCGTTTGCGGTAGCGTTTTCGCCCAAGAAAGCCAAAAAGACCTTGAGCAACTGATGAAGAACCGTGGGGAGTATTATTTTAGCCTCACCGTTCAGAAACCCACTGAAATCCAGGCCATCAGCGACCTTTGCTCCGTTGACGGCACCGATGGCAAGACTGTCGTTGCCTATGCCAACCAAAGCGAGTTCGACGACCTGCTCAGAAAGGGCTACCGACCCACATTGATGACTCCGCCTTCGATGCGCGAACAACCTTTGATGCACGATGCCTCTCGCGCCACATACGACTGGGACTCGTACCTCACCTATGGTGAATACGAAACCATGATGCAACAATTCGCCACCGACCATCCCGACCGCTGCACCTACCTTGAGCTCGGCACGCTGGCCAGTGGCCGCAAGATGATGGGCGTGCGCCTTGGTCGCGGCGAGACCGACGGCAAGCCCAAGTTCCTCTACACCTCGACCATGCACGGCGACGAAGTGACCGGCATGATCCTCATGCTACGCCTCATCGACGAGTTCTGCACCAGCGACGAGAAGCGCATCACCGACATTTTGGATTATGTCGACCTCTTCATCTTCCCTTGCACAAACCCCGACGGCACCTATCATGGCGGCAACAACAGCGTTTATGGTGCCACGCGCTACAATGCCCACAACATCGACCTCAACCGCCACTTCCCCGACTTTGACGACGGCCCGCACCCCGACGGACAATCCTATTACCAAGACGAGTGCCAATGGATGATGGACCTGGCGCAGGAACACCTCTTCACGATGAGTGCCAACTACCATGGCGGCTCCGAAGTAATGAACTATCCTTGGGACACCTACCAGCCCCTCCATGCCGACGACGCCTGGTGGCAATTGGTTTGCCACGAATATGCCGACCTCACGCATGAAGTCAGTACGAACTACATGAACCAATACAACAACGGCATCATCAATGGATACTCGTGGTACACCATCAATGGTAGCCGTCAGGACTACATGAATTATTACGCACAATGCCGCGAAGTGACCATCGAATGCTCCAACGACAAGACTCCTAACGCCTCTCAACTGCCCAATTTCTGGAACATAAACCACAACAGCATGTTGGCCTACATCGAGCAAGTCCTTAACGGAGTGCAAGGAACCGTCACCGACAGCATCACCGGTGAGCCTATCAGCGGTGCCTTGGTGACTGTCAGCGGCCACGACCATCACGGTTCGGAAGTGAGTTCTCACGCTGCTGGCGACTTCTACCGACCCATCAAAGGCGGCAACTACACCTTCATTATCAGCAAGGACGGTTATTGCCCGAAAATCTTTGACGTGACCATTGCCGACGGAGAAACGCAACATTTTGACATTCAACTCGTTCCTGGTAGCTGCATGGTGCCTTCATTCAGCGCATCGGCCACGCAAGTCGCCCTTGGCGGCAGCGTCAACTTCACCGATGGTTCATTTGGCGATATCGTTGCTTGGAGCTGGACTTTCGAAGGCGGCACACCTGCCACTTCCAACCAACAGAATCCCACCGTCACCTACAACGAAGTCGGCGACTTCAGCGTGACGCTTACCATCACCAATGCCAACGGCGACAGCGAGACCTTGACCCGTGAGAACTACATCCATGTGCGCGAAGCCTACAACATGCAGAACGGCAGCGTGGAGACCTGCAACGCCCTGTTCTATGACGATGGCGGCGCCAACAGCAACTACACCAACAACAAAGACTACACCATGACCTTCAGGCCCGCCACGGAAGGAAGCATGATTCAAGTCGACTTCACCGAATTCAGCACGGAGAGCGGCTGGGACTTCCTTTACGTTTATGACGGCACATCGGTGCAACCCGACACTCAGATTGGAAGATACAGTGGAAGCGACTCACCCGGCACCATCACCGCCACCAACGAAGAGGGCGCCTTGACATTCCATTTCGTTTCTGACCAAAACACCACATCTTCAGGCTGGGCAGCCACCATCAGCTGCGTGGGCAGTTACGAGCCGATGATCATTGGCGTCACTGCCAACCCGACAGAAATCAACGAAGGCGAAAGCTCGCAACTTGAAGCCATCGTGATGGGCGGCGCAGGCAACTACACCTATCTCTGGGAACCCGCCGAGACCCTCGACGACCCGACGAGCTGCTGCCCCATTGCCACTCCCGTCGATCAAGAAACCACATACAAAGTGGTGGTGACCGATGCCGATGGCAACACCATTGATGACGAAGTTACCGTCACCATCCGCAATTGGTCGGTCGACGAAATTGGCGGTTCTTGGACAGTTTATCCCAACCCTAACCAAGGTAGCTTCACTATCACGACCCAAGGAGAATTCCAATATGTCATATTCAACAGCCTTGGCCAGCAAGTCATGTCGGGCAAAGGCAACGGCAAGACTCAAATCGACGCACAAGGTCTCAACCAAGGCGTTTACTTCCTCCACCTTAACGGAGAGCGCGGAAGCATGGTTGAAAAAATCGTCATCGAATAATCCCAAACCGACGAGCCAAAGACGCAGGGCAACAAAAACATGTCCTGCGTCTTTTTTTTGGATAATAAAAACAGAAAAACGAGCGTTTATAACCGAAAAATGAGTAATTTTGCAGCCCGATGAAAAACAGGTTTTTGATATTGGCACTTTTGGCACTTGCAGGCTTCGCTTCGTGCAACGACTTCAGCCGTTTGGTGAAAAGCACCGACAACGAAGCGAAATACGAGGTGGCAGTGGACTATTACGAGCGCGGCGACTACAACCATGCCTTGCAGCTGTTCGACCTTTTGCAGGCCTCGTTCCGCAACACGCCCCGTGGAGAAGACATCACCTACAAGACCGCCCAATGCTATTATCTGCAAGACGACTACGAGATTGCCTCATATTACTACAACAGGTTCGTGCAGTCCTATCCCTTCTCGCGCAACGCCGAGAAAGCCGCCTTCATGCAGGCCTATTGCAGCTACCTGCTCTCGCCCGAGTCGGGGCTTGACCAAACCAACACCTTCGACGCCCTCAAGCAACTGAAGGCATTCGAGGAACGCTATCCCAAGAGCGACAGCCTCACGCGGGTGCGCGAGCTGTTGACCGACCTCAACGAGAAGCTGGAAGAGAAAGACTACAACGTGTGCCGCCTCTTCTACCGCATGGAGAACTACAGCGCGGCCATCACCTCGTTTGAGAACATGCTGAAGAAATACCCCAACACGACGCACCGCGAGGAAATCCTCTTCGACATGGCCAAGACCTACTATGACTTTGCCGAAAACAGCGTCGCCGACAAGCAAAGGGAACGCTACGAATCGTGCGTCGAGCAGTGCAACACCCTCTCCTACCTCTATCCAGGGAGCAAGTACCTGACCGATGCCAACAACATCGCAACCAAAGCAAGAAAGAAATTAGAAAACATCAAATAACCATGGATTTCAAGAAAATCAAAACCGAGACGACGGTTGTCACCCGTCAGAAAGACCAGTTCTACAAAGGCACCGGCAACATCTACGAGACCGTAGCCATCCTGTCCATCAGGGCCAACCAGATTGCCTCTGAGATGAAGGCCGAACTCAACGAGAAAATCGAGTCGTTTGCCGCAGCCACCAACGACAGTCTGGAGGAAGTGTTTGAGAACAAGGAACAAATCGAAATCGCCAAGTTCTACGAGCGTCTGCCCAAGCCCACGCTGATCGCCATCCACGAGTTCTTGCACGACCAGATCTATTTCCGCAATCCTGCCAAGGAGACCCAAGACGCTTTCTGATTGATTCACACGAAAGAGGGAGAAACTATGAAACGAGCCATTGCCACACTACTCATCGTCTTCGCCTGCCTTTTGGGAACGGTTCCCATGCAGGCACAGGAGCTACAATGCGACGTGCGCGTCAATTCCAACAAGGTGGCTGGTAGCGACAAGACCATCTACCAGAACCTGCAAACCTCCCTGTATGAATTCATCAACAACACGAAATTCACCGAAATCAACTTCAGGCAGGCCGAGAAGATCGAATGCTCGATGCTCATCGATGTGAGCAGCCGCGAAGGCAACTACTTCACCGCCGAGATCAGCATCGCGCTGCGCCGTCCCGTCTTCAAGTCGAACTACAGCACGCCGATGTTCAACTACATCGACCGCAAGTTCATCTTCGAATACATGGACGGACAGCCCCTCGACTTCAACCCCAACAGCTACGTCTCGAACCTCACGAGCACCATCGGGTTTTACGTCTACCTCATGCTTGGCCTCGATTTCGACTCGTTCTCGCCCAACGGCGGCGACCCGTTCTTCGCCATCGCGGAAACCATCGCCCAGTCGGTGCCCCAGGAAGTGGGAAGCGACAACGGAGGCTGGAGCAGCACAGGACGACAAAACCGCTACGCCATCATCAGCGACATCAACAACTCGTCGTACCAACCCCTGCGCCAGTTCCTTTACGACTACCACCGCAGCGGCCTCGACGTGATGGCCGAGCACCCCGATCAAGGCCGTGAAGCGATACTCAACGCACTCGTCAACCTGCAAAACGTCTACGAGCGCAATTCCATGTGCTATTTCCTACAGCTCATCATCGAGTGCAAACGCGACGAAATCATCCAAATCTTCTCGCAAGGCGAAATGAAAATCCGCACAGAGGCCTCCAACATCATGAAGGCCATCGACCCGTCGCAGTCGACGCGCTACGACGAAATGCTTCAAAACAAGGGAAAGTAATCCTTATCATGCTTAAGCAATTGCACATCAGCAATTACGCCTTGATTGACGAACTGGATGTCGGTTTCAATCAAGGTTTCAACGTCATCACGGGTGAGACCGGCGCGGGCAAGTCGATCTTGCTCGGTGCCTTAGGCTTTGCCTTGGGCGACCGTGCCGACACAGGTGTGCTCTACGACAAAGACAAAAAATGCGTCGTGGAGGCCCGTTTTGAGCTTGGCAACGACGACTTATCGCCCCTTTTCGAGCAAAACGACCTCGATTTTGAGCGAGACTGCATCTTTCGCCGCGAACTGAGCCCACAGAAAAAAAGCCGTGCTTTCATCAACGACACACCCGTCGCACTGCAAACCATGAAAGAGATTGGCAGCCAATTGGTTGACATCCATTCGCAACACGACTCCCTCCTGCTCACCGATACAGATTTCCAGCTGAAACTATTGGACGACATCGCGCAAAACGGCGAGATATTGACACAATACCAAGTCGAATATGGCAACTACAACGCCATCAAACGGAAGCTGAACGAACTGAAGGATGCTGCCACCAAAAACACCGCCGAAAACGACTACCTGAAATTCCAATTGGACGAGCTCGAGAAAGCCGACCTGAAAGAAGGCGAATACAACGACATCGAGCAAACCCTCGGCGTGATGGAGAACTCGGAGGAAATCAAGACTTTGCTGGTGACCGCCAACCAGCTGCTGGAAGACTCGGAGACTGCCATTTTAGGCCAAATCAATGACCTCTGCTCCACCCTTTCGCGCTTGAAGCACCTCATGCCCGACACCGAAAGCCTCGGCGAACGCATCGAGAACCTGAAAGTAGAGTTGAAAGACATCGCCTACGACCTGCGCCGCCGCGAAGACGACACCCAATTCGACGAAGGGCAGCTACAAACCTTACAAGAACGCTACGACCTCATCAACCGCTTGATGATGAAGCATCATGTCAACGGCTTTGAGGAACTCCTTGCCTTGCGCGACAACCTGGCAAAAAAAGTGAACGCCTTCGAAAACATTGACGAGGAAATCGCCAAGACAGAGAACCGATTGAAAGACAGCGAAAAACAGCTTTCGAGGCAAGCCAAAATCCTGCATGAAAAACGCAGTCAAGCCGCCGTTGCCTTCAGTGCAAAAGTCTGTGAATTGGTTCGTCAATTGGCCATGCCCTTTGCCGTGTTCCAAGTGGAGGTGGAAAGTCAGTCGCAATTCGGCAACAAAGGAAGCGATGTTATCCGTTTCCTGTTTTCGGCCAACAAAGGCATCGCCCCCGACGACATCAGCCGCGTGGCTTCGGGCGGCGAGCTGTCGCGCCTGATGCTCTCCATCAAGAGTGCGGTGTCAAGCTACAACTACATCCCGACCCTCATCTTCGACGAAATCGACACGGGCGTTTCGGGCGAAGTGGCTGCCAAAATTGGTGGTATCATGCGGCAGATGGGCCAATCGCTTCAGCTCATCTCCATCACCCACTTGCCCCAAGTGGCGAGCCAAGCCGAGCACCATTATTTCATCTACAAGGATAACGAAGGCGCACGCACCCAGTCGCACATCCGCGTATTAAGTCACGACGAGCGCATCACCGAAATCGCCAAGATGCTCAGCAACGACAAGATTACCCCCGAAGCCTTGAAAGCCGCCGAAGTGCTTTTGAAATAAAAAAAGACGCTCCGAAGAACGTCTTTTCCATGATTCCCTATATCTTAAGTTCAATCCTCATTCCCCACAGCATTCTTCATGATGCCGATCTTGGAGCTTTCCACAAAACTGAGAATGAAATCGCGGTCTTCTGATTGGGGCAGATGCTCGCGGATGTATTGCACAGACTGGGTGACATTCATCCCAACGCTATAGATCACGCGATACACATCCTGAATGGCATTGATGCGTTCGCGCGAAAAACCTCGACGCATCAAACCGATGGAATTGACGCCGGCATAGCACACCGGATAGCCCGGCCCCGTCTTCACAAACGGAGGAATATCCTTGTTGACCAAAGCCCCACCGCAAATCATCACATGAGCGCCGATGCGGCTAAACTGACTAACGGCAGCCAAGCCGCCAAAAATAGCCCAGTCGTCGACGGTGATATGGCCCGCCAAAGTAGCCGCATTAGCCATAATGACATGGTCGCCGAGGTAGCAGTCGTGTGCCACATGCGTGAAAGCCATCAGCAGGCAGTCCTTGCCGACCACAGTCTTGCCCGAGGCCGCAGTGCCTTTGTTGACTGTGGCCGACTCGCGCACCGTGGTGCCGTCGCCGATATAGCAATAAGTGGTCTCACCTTTGTATTTCAAGTCTTGGGGAATGGCCGAAACGACTGCTCCTGGAAAAATCTTGCAGTTCTTTCCGATGCGGGCACCATCCATGACGACAGCATTTGGACCAATCCAAGTGCCACTTCCGATTTCAACATCCTCGCCAATCCAGGCAAAGGCCTCAATCTTCACGTCATCCGCGATGCGTGCATTCGGATGAATATAAGCTAATGGTTGGTTCATGCCTAATACAATAAGGTGTGCTTGATTTTTCTCGCGAAAGAAGTGTTGGAGAAGTGACCCGGCTTCACCGCAGTCACCTTGCCCTTGATGGGACGGCCAACCAACGTAAGGTCGCCAATGACATCCAGAAGCTTGTGACGGGCAGGCTCATTGTCGAAATAAAGCTCCACATTGTTGAGGATGCCGCATTCCTTGACTGTGACTTTCGGCTTCTTGAAGAATGCCGCAATGTGGTCGAGTTCCTCGGCTGAGACGTTACGGTTGACGAACACGATGGCATTGGTAAGGTCGCCACCTTTGATGAGGTTACGGCTAATGAGTGTCTCAAGCTCGTGCAGGAAAACGAATGTCCGGCAAGGGGCAATCTCGCTTTCGAAATCGTTCAAGTCGTACAACGAGGCATGTTGCTCATCGAGGACCTTGGTGTTGTATTTCACCTTCACGTCGATCTCGAAATGGTCGCATGGCTCGATGGTCAGCTCGATGCCCAAGACTTCATTCTTGTAGGAAATAGGCTCTTCGATGACGAGGTAATTACGAGGAGCGTTTTGCTCGACGATGCCCGCCTGATGGATGGCTTCGACGAAAAACTTGCCGCTTCCGTCCATGATGGGGGTCTCTTCCACGTCGATGTCAATCAATACGTTGTCGATGCCCATGCCACGCAAGGAAGCCAGAACATGCTCGACAGTGTAAATCTTCACTCCGCCTTTTCCAAGGGTGGTTCCACGGGCGGTATCAATGACATTATCGACATCGGCCTCTATAATAGGTTGATTCTCAAGGTCAATTCTACGAAAACGAATTCCAGAATTTATTGGAGCCGGGTTGAAGGTGAGGGTGCCGCACTGACGTGTGTGGAGACCTGCTCCCTTGACACTGACTCTATTTTTGAGCGTACGTTGTTTCTCCATAAAATCAAACTTCGTATGTGAGCATCTATTACCCACAAAAAACGCGCAAAAATAGGAAATATTCTATCAACTACAAAAAAAATATTTCACGAGGGCTATTTTGGGGTGCTTCCGCCTTTCAATTCCCGCAGTTCTTTTTCGAGTTGGTCGAGTCTACGGGCCATCTCGTCAATGTGGCGGAAACGAGCGTTGGAGACCAAATATTGGCGCAGCGGCTGTATCGGAGTGCCCATGAACTTCTGGTTTTCTTCCTTGATGCTGCCCATGACACCACTTTGTCCGCCAAACTGCGATCCGTCGGCAATGGTGATGTGACCCACGAACCCCGACTGTCCGCCCACCACGCAGTTCTTGCCGAGATGCGTCGAGCCACTCACGCCCACCTGAGCTGCCAAAGCGGAGTTTTCGCCCACCTCGGTATTGTGCGCCAAATGAATCAAGTTGTCGAGTTTCACGCCTTTATGGACATGCGTCGAGCCCATCGTGGAGCGGTCGATGGTGGTGTTGGCCCCGATTTCCACGTTATCGTCGACGACCACATTACCCACCTGCGGGATTTTCTCGTAATGGCCATCGGGCTGAGGGGCGAAGCCAAAGCCGTCGGCACCCAATACTGCCCCCGCATGGAGGATACAGTTCTTGCCAATGACCGTGTTGCGATAAAGTTTCACGCCTGGATAGAGCACCGTATTGTCGCCAATAACACATCCTTCGCCCACATACACCTGCGGATAGAGCTTCACGTTATTCCCAATTTTGGCATGTTCGCCCACAAAGGCGAACTCACCGAGATAAAGGTTCTCGCCCATTTGAGCAGACGACGAAACAAAAGCCAGCGACGAAACACCCAGCTTGTTTTGCATCATTTGATCGTAAAACGCCAGCAGTTTTGCAAAACAGCCGTATGCATCCGCCACCCGGATCAAAGTGGTCGTGACAGGAGCTGTCGGCTCAAAATCGTCGTTCACGATGACGATGGACGACTTTGTTTCGTAGATATAGTGTGTGTATTTAGGGTTGGCCAAGAAACTGATCATGCCAGGTGCGCCTTCTTCGATTTTGGCCACATTCCAGACTTCAGCATTGGGATTGCCCTCCACCCGGCCTTCGAGCAGCTCGGCGATTTGTGTAGCAGTGAATTTCATTCCATTAGAAGTTTAGAACAGAACGACTAAAAACTTATTTTATTACAGCAGCCGCTCAAAATCGTGCTTTAAGACAGAGATAGCTTGCTCCACTACTGGATTGGGCAAGGCCACCAGACTCTGGGCTATGATAGAGACATCCTCTTCATCCTTCAGTTGCTCAAAAGTAGTATTGATTTGATTGACAAGCTCTTCTTTTGCATTGAACACAGCGTTCCAAGTGGAATTGGACACATATAGCTGTTGTGCAAGGTTGTGTTCAAACTCCTCACGCACATTTTGTAACAGCTGCAGATGGAACTGCCCTTTTTCGATGCCTGGCACATAGACGCGCTTCACCAACTGAGGCAACTGCACGCGTTCGAGGTAAAGCAAAAACCGTTCGTAAGCCTGCACCTTCAGCGGCATGATAATCTTTAAGGCTTGCACCTTCAATTCGTATTTGCTGCCGTCGCGGAGCTCGGCGTCTTTCATCCGAATCAACCTATAAAGCAAAATTACGGTAGCCACCATAATCAAAAGGCCAGCGGCCATCAAAGAATAAACAATTATCGCATTCATTATTCTGAAATTTTGGCGCAAAGGTACGGTTTTTCGTTCAATCTTCAAGTTTTCGATGCGTCCTATCGAAAAAACACCTACCTTTGCCAATTCATTGCAGAGACGCAAAATCATGCGTCTCTACCAACAATTAAACGATCCAACAATCAACATTTCAACAAAAATATGAGCGAAATCATCCTTTCCAACAGAGTTTTGAACATGGCCGAGTCGGCAACGCTCGCCATGACCAACAAGAGCCGTGAACTGAAAGCCCAAGGCATCGACGTCATCAGCCTGAGCATCGGCGAACCCGACTTCAACACGCCCGAGCAGGCCAAGCAAGCCGGCATCGACGCCATCAACGCCAACGACACGCACTATCCGCCCGTGCCCGGCACACCCGCACTGCGCAAAGCCATCGCCAACAAGCTGAAACGCGACAACGGCCTCGACTATAAAGAAACCGAAATCCTCGTCAGCAACGGCGCCAAGCAAGCCATCAACAATGCACTTTTGGCCATCATCAACGACGGCGACGAAGTCATCATCCCCGCCCCGTTCTGGGTCTCCTACCCAGAAATGGTGAAATTGGCCGGTGGCGTGCCTGTCATCGTGAAGAGCGACATCGCCCACGACTTCAAGATCACTGCCGATCAACTCGAAAAGGCCATCACGCCCAAGACCAAGGCTTTCCTTATTAATACGCCTTGCAACCCCAGTGGCAGCGTGTTCACCAAGGCCGAGCTGACCGCCATCGCCGAGGTGCTGAAGAAATACCCCAACATCATCGTCATCTCCGACGAGATCTACGAGTTCATCCAATACGAGCAGAAGCACGAAAGCATGGGCCAGTTCGATTTCCTGAAGGACCGTCTCGTCCTCGTCAACGGCGTGGCCAAAGGCTATGCCATGACGGGCTGGCGCATCGGCTACATCGCCGCCCCGCAAGCCATCATCAAGGCCACCAACAAGATTCAAGGACAACTCACCTCTGGCATCTGCTCCATTGCCCAAGCTGCCGCTGCCAAGGCCATGGAACTCAGCCCCGAGAACTCGACCGAAATCCAAGACATGCTGAAGGCCTTCCGTCACCGCCGCGACACGTTCGTGAAGCTGCTGAACGAAATCCCCGGCTTGAAGTGCAACACACCCGCCGGTGCCTTCTATGTATTCCCTGAAGTGAAGTCGTACTACGGCAAAACCGACGGCGAGACCACCATCAAGGGCAGCGACGACCTCTGCATGTGGCTGCTCTACAACGCCCATGTGGCCTGCGTGGCCGGCAACGCTTTCGGCAACGACGACTGCATCCGCCTGTCGTATGCCACCAGCGAAGACAAACTCATCGAAGCCGTCAAACGCATCAAGGCCGCTTTGACGAAACTGCATTAAGACGCGAGACTACGAGACGCGAGACTTTTAGGCTGTTGGCTTTTAGCAGTTAGCTTTTAGCCATTAGCAAACGAGCAATCAAGCTAACTGCCAATAGCTAATTGCTAACAGCATTAAAAAAGTCCCGCGTCCCGTGTCAAAAAAACACAATCACCATGATCATCCTCTCCACCGCCCCCATTCTCCCCATCTTCAACCAAGCCATCGCCGACTACCACAAGCACGACGACGTGGATCATCCATGCGAAAACCCATACGAAAGGCTGACCATCGAATGGTACCTATATAATAAGGTGTGGATCGACACGGTGCAGTGGCATCTGGAAGACCTCATCCGCGACCCGAACATCGACCCCGTGGAGGCTTTGGCCTTGAAACGCCGCATCGACAAGTCGAACCAAGACCGGACGGACATCGTGGAGATGATTGACGGATACTATCAACTACTTTTTCAACGCGTCGAGCCAAAGGAAAACGCCACCCTCAACACCGAGAGTCCCGCTTGGGCCATCGATCGCCTTTCCATCCTGCAACTGAAGATTTACCACATGAAAGCCGAAGTGGAGCGCACCGACGTCAGCGAGGAGCATAAAGCGAAATGCGAGGAGAAGCTGCGCGTTTTGCAAGAGCAAAACACCGACCTCTGCACCGCCATTGACCAACTGATGGAGTGCTACAAGACCGGCGAAAAGGTGATGAAGGTCTACAAGCAGATGAAGATGTACAACGACCCGAACCTCAACCCCGTGCTTTACGGGCAAAAATGAAAAAGCTTCTCGTTATAAGGTTTTCCGCTTTAGGCGACATTGCCATGACCGTGCCCGTGGTACATGATTTGGCCATGCAATATCCTGATTTGGAGATTACTATGGTGAGTCGCGAAATGGCGAAACCGTTGTTTGAGAAGTTGCCCAAAAACGTGCATTTCTTTGGTGCAGACCTGAAAGGCCGTCATAAAGGGTTGTTCGGCTTGAACCGCCTTTTGAAAGACATCCATCTCAAGGATTTCGACTATATTGCTGATTTCCATGACGTTTTGCGAACACAATGGCTGCGTTTCATCTGCCATTTGTTCGGGAAGAAAGTCGCCAAAATCAACAAAGGACGCACGGGCAAAAAGGAATTGACGCAACAGAAAAACAAGGTGTTTGTGCAACAAAAGACCAGTTTCGAACGCTATGCCAAAGTGTTGGAGCAGTTGGGATTTCCTGTGAAGCCACAATTCGTAAAACTCGATTATTCTTCTTTTTGCGAGACGCAAAAAGCGACTAGTGAGACTTGGATTGGCATTGCGCCTTTTGCCAAACATCCCGCCAAAGTTTATCCCTTAAAAAGGATGGAAACCGTCATCAAGGCCTTGAGCGAGAGAGAAAACACTACCATTTTCCTTTTCGGTGGTGGCGAGGACGAAAAACGACAAATCGCGGAGCTTTGCGCCAAATACCCGAATGTGCAAGCCGCCAAATGCCAGCATGGTTTAGCGGGTGAACTCGCCCTGATGGGCCAGCTTGACGTGATGCTCACGATGGACTCCGCCAACATGCACTTGGCATCGTTGGTCGGCACAAGGGTCGTCTCTATTTGGGGCGGCACACATCCTTACGCCGGATTCTTGGGCTGGAACCAAAAAGAAGACGACTGCATCCAACTTGATATGCCCTGCCGTCCCTGCTCGGTATACGGCAATAAACCTTGTTACAGAGGCGATTATGCGTGCCTAAACGACATCACGCCCGAACAAATCATCTTGAAACTGAATTCTTACCTGCAATGAGCGCATCCCCCATCGCGGCCATGTTCGACCGCATCTCGCCCCATTATGACGCCCTCAACCACGGGCTTTCCCTCAACATTGACAAGGTGTGGCGACGCAAGACCGCAAAAGCCGTTGCAAAAAGCCTGCCCAAAACCATTTTGGACCTCGCCACCGGCACCGCCGACTTGGCCATCGCCCTTGCCGAACACAATCCACAGGCACACATCGTCGGGATGGATATTTCCGAGAAAATGCTGGAAATTGGCAAGGCAAAAGTCAAGGTGCAAAAGTTTGAAAGCCAAATCAATTTGCAATTCGGTGACGCTGCTTCACTTCCTTTTGAAGACAACAGTTTCGACGCCGTCACGGTGGCCTTTGGAGTGCGTAATTTCGAGGATTTGGGCAAAGGACTTTCCGAAATCTATCGCGTGCTAAAGCCCTGCGGACAGGCATTCATCTTGGAGTTTTCCATGCCCGAGCAGTTTCCCATAAAACAGCTTTATCGGCTCTATTTCAAGGAGATACTTCCAAAAATCGGGCGAATGGTCTCGAAAGACGCAAATGCCTACACCTATCTTCCCGAGTCGGTAGAACGGTTTCCCCGACCCAATGACTTCCTCCGCGACATGGCACAACACGGACTAGAGAACGGTCGGATTCTCCGTTTGGCCTTTGGAATTGCCACCCTCTACTGCACGAGAAAGGTTCAATTGACAGTATGAAACGCAAAAACAAAAAAAGCGTGGAACGCGGCACGCTCACCCATTTTTTCCTAATTTTGCCGCCGTTTTCGCGCAATAAAACCCGAAATGTCGCGTTACCATTCATAATCAAAATTGAATTGCATTGAAAAAAGCACTGAAAATATCGGCCATCATGCTGTTTGTCATGGCCTTATGTACGCCAGCCATTGCCCAACGACGGACCATCATGTATCTGCCCAAATACGACCAAGAGCCTTACCATTTCGGGTTCCTTTTGGGCTACAACCAAATGAGCTACACCATTAAAACCGTGGAGAATTACCAGAATATGGCACTGCCCGCCAACTCCTGGCCCAAGGGCAACTATAGCGTTCCGAACACCAAGCATCTCTATGTCTACAACATTGAAACCGAACAAACACCTGGTTTTACCGTCGGCATCATCGGCAGCAAGCGTCTTGGCCGTTATTTCGACCTGCGGTTCATTCCTTCGTTGAGTTTCAGCGAGCGCAGGCTGAACTACAGCATCGTCATCGAAGGGAACGACGGCAGCATGGACACGAGGAACATCACCAAGTCCATCGGCACCACTTTTGTGGAGTTTCCGCTCAACATCAAATACCGCTCGAAACGCTACAACAACATCGGGGCTTACGTCTTTGGCGGCATCAACCCCAAACTCGACCTTGCCTCCCAGAAGGACAACAAGGAGACCGACGGACAAGGCAACGAATTCATCAACAACCTCGTCACCAAACGCTTCGACCTGGCGGGCGAGCTCGGTGTCGGGATAGACATCTACAACCAGTGGTTCAAGATGGGTGTGGAGCTCAAGATGAGCTACGGAGTGCTCGACATTGTGAAGAACGAAGCCTTCCTTTACACTGCCCCCATCGACCAATTGCGCAACAAATTGTTCCAGTTCTCACTTTTGTTTGAATAAATTATCATTTTTATCATATTGTAAACCAATACTTTATAAAAAAGTAGACAAATTTCTTTCGAAAAATGTTGTAGGTAACGAAATTATGTGTACTTTTGCAGCGTCATAAACGACACGAAGTGGTCTCTTCGTCTAGTCTGGTCAGGACGTCAGGTTTTCATCCTGGTAACTCGGGTTCAAATCCCGGAGAGACTACAAAAGCAAGCCCGCCAAATGGTGGGCTTTTCTATTATTACTACTATGAAACTACAAATCGTCATCAGCAACCTATACGACCCCTTTCTCAACCGCGCCGTTGAGAGTTATCTCACTGATCGTCAAGAGGAAGGCATCGTCACAATGTACCTCTGGAAAAACCAGCAGACAGTGGTCATCGGATACAACCAGAACCCCTACTCCGAGTGCAACGTCAAGCTACTCTTGGACGAAGGCGGCCACCTCATGCGACGAGGCACGGGCGGCGGTGCTGTCTACCACGACCTCGGCAACATCAACTTCTCGTTTATCGCCGACAAAAAACTGTATGACGTGCCGAAGCAACTTTCTGTCATTCAGGATGCTTTGCGTACCTACGGCCTCGAAACCGAGATTTCGGGGCGCAACGACCTCACCTACCAAGGACGCAAATTCAGCGGCAACGCCTTCGGCAAAGGACATCGCAACGACCTGCACCACGGCACCATCCTCATCAAGACCGATGGCACGATGATGCAACGCTACCTCATCGTCGACAAGGCCAAGCTGATGAAAAACGGCGTGAAAAGCGTGGCTAGTCGCGTCATCAACCTCAGCGAAGCCGTCCCCGACCTGACCTCCGAGAACATCAAACAGCCACTGATGGCCTCGTTTGAAAAGGTCTATGGCGGCCAAGCCGAGATACTGGATTTCGACACCTTAATTAATAATGCCGAAGTGCAAGCCATCCGCGAGCACATTTCGTCGCACGACTTCCTTTTCGGTCGCTGGGAGCAGTTCAAGACGACCAAAAAGGCGCGTTTCCCTTGGGGCGGCGTTGAGATTTCGCTCAAAATCGACGAGGCGCAATCCATCATCACCGAGGCACAAATCGCCTCCGATTGCCTTGAGCCGGAGACCATCGACCAAGCTGAAAAAATACTTACCGGTGTCAGCACCAAAGTCGTCCCCACATGTGATTCCAGCAACGAAATCATCAACGACATCATCCATTTGGTCTACGACTGAACAATTATTCGTATTTTTGCAGGCCGCTTTTGCAAAGCCCCGTAGGGGCGACACACCAATAAGCAGGCGACGTCAGTCCCTGCAAACAGGCAACGTCAGTCCCTGCCAAAAATGAAAAGGCTGCCACAATGTGACAGCCCTACAACTGCAAACCATCAACTGTCAACTATCAACTGAATGAAATACTACCTCCTCCCCTTAGGCTGCCAGATGAACCTGAGCGACACCGAGCGCGTGCGCACGGTGCTGCAAGGCATGGGCTTCGTCGAGACCCAAAACGAAGAAGAGGCCACCATCCTCGGCATCATCGCCTGCTCGGTGCGCCAAAAAGGCATCGACAAGGTGTATGGCCGCATCGAGAAATGGAATGCCATGAAACACCGCGCCAACGTCATCACCTTCGTGTCGGGCTGCGTGCTGCCCGCCGACCGCGTGCGCTTCCTCAAGCTCTTCGACCTGGTCTTCCCCATGAACGAGTTGCCCAATTTCCCCGATATGATCCGGCAGTACGGCATCGTCACACCCGCCTCGCTGAAATACGGAGAAGAGATTGAAATTCAGCCAGTTGTCAAGCCATTGGCACCGCTATTCCACAAGGACGACAAAATCAACCCATCGGCCAACATGGGCCAGTTTTGGGCCATCAAGCCGACGCAGACCTCCGATTTCGAAGCCTTCATCCCGATTCAGAACGGCTGCAACAAGTTCTGCACCTATTGCGCCGTGCCCTACACCCGTGGCCGCGAGGTGTCGAGACCTTCAGAAGAGATTTTGGCCGAACTGAAGGAATTGGTCGAGAAAGGCTACAAGAGCATCACGCTTTTGGGCCAAAACGTCAATTCCTACGGCCTCGACAAGAAAGGCGAAGAGATTGACTTTGCGGAACTTCTGCGCCGCGTAGGCGAGTTCGGCAAGGCCTCGGGCAAGGAGTTTTGGGTTTACTACACCGCGCCACATCCCCGCGACATGAAAGACGACGTCATCGAGGTGATGGCGCAATACGACTGCCTCGGCAAGCAGATTCACATCCCCATCCAGAGCGGCGACGAGAACATGCTGCAACGCATGAACCGCCACCACGACTTAGCCACCTACCGCCACATCATCGAGACCATCCGCGAGAAACTGCCCACCGCCACCATCTTCACCGACATCATCGTGGGCTTCACGCACGAGACCGAAGAGGAGTTTGAGAACACTCGCAAGGCCATGGAGGAGTTCAAATACAACATGGCGTTCATCGCACAATACAGCGTGCGTCCGGGCGCAGTGGCCTCGCAATGGGAAGACGACGTGCCGAAAGAGGTGAAACGCCAACGCTACCACATCCTCACCGAGGAACTGATGAAACACAGCCTCGTCTACAACCAGAACCTCATCGGCAAGACTGTGAAGATGCTCGTGGAGACCGAGGACCGCAAGAACGGCTACCTCACCGGCCACACCGAAGGCAAGATCGTCATCCGCTTCGCCTCAAAGGACAAGAGCCTCATCGGGCAAATCGTCAACGTGAAAGTGACTTCGGCTTCGCCGCTTTCGATTGAGGGAGAGTTAGCAGAATGAAAACCATCGCCTTCAAAACCCTCGGTTGCCGAGTGAACCTTTACGAAACCGATGCCTTGGCGTCGCGCTTCAAGGCGGCTGGCTACGACATCGCCGAAAACGATGGCGACGCCGATGCCTACGTTGTGAACACCTGCACCGTCACCAACACCAGCGACCAGAAATGCCGCCAAGCCATCCACCAAATCCGGAGGAAGCACCCCGAAGCCTTGATTGCCGTCACCGGCTGCATGGTGAACCACAGGAAGGAAGAGCTGCTGCAATCGGGCATCGTCGACTATGTGATTGACAATGAACGCAAATCGGCCCTGTTCGACATCATCGACGAGCATTTCCGCACCGGCCACAGCGACCCCGAAGGCTACGACCGCGACCTCTTCAGCTACCAACACGCCTTCGACACCTTCCACACCCGCAGCCTCATCAAAATCCACGACGGATGCAACAACTTCTGCTCCTACTGCATCATCCCCATGGTGCGCGGACGCTCAACAAGTCGCCCCGCCAACGACATCTATAATAATGTGCGCGAGGTGGTGGCCCACGGCTTCAAGGAAGTCGTGCTGACAGGCGTCAACATGGGACGATACCAATACGAAAGCACCAATTTCGAGCAACTTGTGGAAAACATTTTGGAAATCGAAGGCGACTTCCGCGTGCGCGTCTCCTCCATTGAGCCAGACCAGTTCAGCGACTGTTTCCTTGGCTTGTTCCAGCACGAAAAGTTGGCCCCGCACATGCACATCTGCCTGCAAAGCGGCTCCGATGACACCCTGAAGCGGATGCACCGGTTCTACACCGTGGCCCAGTTCCGCGACATGTGCGAGCGCATCAAGGCCTTCCGTCCCGACTTCAACCTCACCACCGACATCATCGTGGGCTTCCCTGGCGAGACCGACCAGACCTTCAACGAAAGCTGCGAGTTTGCAAAGGAAATCGGCTTCAGCCACATCCACACCTTCAAATACTCGGCGCGCACCGGCACAAAAGCCGCTTCGATGCCCGACCAAGTGCCAGAGAAAGTGAAATCGGAGCGCAGCGAGGTGATGCGGCAAATCTCGCTGGAAAACAAGACCAAGTACTTCGAGATGATGCAAGGCCGCAGCCAAAGGATGCTCGTCGAGCGCATCGACAGTCGCGGCATCGCAAGAGGCTATGGCGAAAACTACCTCCCCATCGTCGCCGACGGGAAAGATTTGGAACGCAACACCTTTATTGATATAAGACTTGGCGAAATCATCCATCCCGAAAACGAAGATAAAATGGCTTTTAAGACACTTTGAATCAACAAATTATATTAAATGAAGAAAAAATTTACGCAAAGCGATTGTCAATTCACGAAAAAGTCGTAATTTTGCAGCCCGAAAAAGATAGAATATAAAAGCAATAAGGAATAAAAGATATGGCAAATCACAAAGACGCTATCAAGAGAGTTCGTCAGACTGAAAAAAGACGTTTGCACAACCGCTATTACGCCAAGAATATGCGTAATGAGATGAAGAAATTCAGAGCTTTGACCGACAAGTCAACGGCTGAAAGCCAGCTCCCGAAGCTGTACTCCATCATCGACAAGGTGGCCAAGCGTGGCATCATCCACAAGAACAAGGCCGCCAACCTGAAGTCGAAGCTGACGAAGTTCACGAACAAATTGGCATAATTGGAAGTTTTATTCATACATGTTGGTGCCTCTTCTGCTTAGGTGGAAGGGGCTTTTTTGGTTGAGGTAAACCGAAAATCACTATCTTTGCAGCCCAGCCCCGTAGGGGCGACAGACCAGTAAGCAGGCGACGTAAGTTCCTGCCCAAAAAGCAACAGACCACATGAATGAAAAGAAATCCATCAAGGAATGGGCTGCCGACGACCGTCCGCGCGAGAAGATGATGGCCAAAGGCAAAGCCTCGCTCAGCAATGCCGAGCTCATCGCCATCCTCATCGGGTCGGGCAACAACGAGCTGTCGGCTGTGGAGCTGTCGCGCGTCATCCTCGACAGCGTCGACAACAACCTCATCACCCTCTCCAACCTCACCTTGAGCGACCTGATGAAGCACAAAGGCATCGGCGAAGCCAAGGCCATCACCATCATGGCCGCCCTCGAACTCGGCAAACGACGCCGCGCCGCCGAGGCCAACATGCCCAAAGAAGTGAAGAACTCCAAAGACACCTTCGAACGGTTATTGCCCTACATCGACGACCCAAGCCAAGAGCATTTCCTCGTCATGTACCTCAACCAAAGCAACCACCCCCTAAAGGTGGAATGCATCAGCAAGGGCGGCACCACCAACGTCATCGCCGACCCGAAAATCATCTTCAAAAACGCCTTGACCCTTAACGCCACCTGCATCGTGCTGGGACACAACCACCCATCGGGCAACCCGCGTCCCAGCGAAGAAGACCGCCTGCTGACCAAGAAACTCGTCGGCGCAGGCAAATTGCTCGACATCAGCGTCGTCGACCACATCATCATCGGCAACGAATGCTACTACAGCTTCCGCGACCACGGAGAATTGACTTTCTAAAATCGCATCACAATGAAACTCGTCACCATTATCGGGGCACGCCCCCAAATCATCAAGGCCGCCGCCCTCAGCCGCGCCATCAAAAACCATTATGCCGACCGCATCCAGGAAGTCATCGTCCATACGGGACAACACTACGACGACAACATGTCACAAGTCTTCTTCGACGAATTGGGCATTCCGAGTCCCGACTATAACCTCCACGTGGGTTCCGCCTCGCACGGCGTGCAGACCGCTCGCATGACCGAAGGCATCGAGGCGTTATTAATAAAGGAGCATCCCGACTTCATCGTGCTCTACGGCGACACCAACTCGACCTTAGCTGGTGCCGTGGCCGCGGCCAAGATCCACGTGCCCATCGTCCACATCGAGGCGGGACTGCGCTCGTTCAACAAGAGTATGCCCGAGGAGATCAACCGCATCGTGTGCGACCACTGCTCTACGTTGCTCTTCACGCCAACCAAAGCCGGATTGGAGAACTTGAAACGCGAAGGATTCCCAATTGATGAGAGCGGCCCTTCGACAGGCTCTGGGTCCGCCACCATCGACCACCCAAAAGTGTACCATTGCGGCGACATCATGTACGACAACAGCCTGCATTTCGCCAACATCGCGGAGGAAAAGACCGACATCATACAACGCCTGGAATTAAAAGACAAGCCTTTCATCTTGGCTACCATCCATCGCGACAGCAACACCGACCATCCCGAACGGCTCAGTGCCATCTTTAGGGCATTAATAAGGCTTTCTGAACAATGCCAAGTCGTCTTGCCGTTGCATCCAAGAACCTCCAAACTCTTGAAAACCAACCTTGACGAAAGTTTGCAAACACAGATATTCAACAATACCAAAATCAAACTAATTCCGCCAGTCTCCTTCTTGGAGATGATTGCCTTGGAACGCCATGCCCAATTGGTGATGACCGACTCGGGTGGCGTTCAAAAAGAGGCTTATTTCTTCAAAAAGCCTTGCATCATCCTTCGCCCTGAGACCGAATGGGTGGAAATCGTGGAAACCGGAAACGCCATCCTCGCCGATGCCGATGAAACGAGAATCATACAGGCCTGGCAACACTTCAAGGACAATCCGCCAACCGTTTTCCCAGAGATTTTTGGCGACGGCCATGCGGCGGAATTCATATTAGAAAAGATGCTTGAACCCTCAATGTAGATTCCTTGGACACGCTTCGCGTCATTGCGAACGCAGTGAAGCAATCCACAAAACAATTCTCTGGACTGCTTCGTTCCTCGCAGTGACGCAAAGCGACCAAAAAATATTTTCCGCTAAAGTGTTGTAGATTAAGAAAAAAGTCGTACCTTTGCACCCGCTAAACAAGCAAAGACTATAATCAATTTAATCATTTAACAATCAAACAGTTATGAATCAGTACGAAACCGTTT
>DGXB01000028.1 GCA_002396205.1 Bacteroidales bacterium UBA4243 | reverse complement strand
ACCACCATGCCATCATCCCGACGGGTGTGGTGCCGACGGGGTTGTCGTTTGCCGAGGAGAAGGTCTACGACGAAGTGTGTCGCCATTTCATCGCCGTGTTTTACCCTGATTGCCAGTTTGCTACGACCACCGTCATGGGCAAAGTTGAAGAGGTGGAGTTCAAGACCTCGGGCAAACAGATTCTCGTTCCAGGCTGGCGTGAGGTGATCAAGCCAGTGAAGCAGGAAGACGAGAAAAAGGAAGGGCAGGAGGACGAGGAAAAGACCTTGCCTATCTTCGTGAAAGGCGAGCATGGGCCGCATCAGCCTCAGCTTGCCGAGAAGTGGACCTCACCGCCGAAGCCTTACACCGAAGCCACCTTGCTCCGTGCCATGGAAACGGCGGGCAAGCTCGTCGACGACGAATCTTTGCGCGAGGTGATGAAAGAGAACGGCATCGGGCGGCCTTCCACGCGTGCGGCCATCATCGAGACGCTTTTCAAGCGCAACTATATCAAGAAGAACCGCAAGAGCCTTGAGCCTACGCCCACGGGCATCGAGCTTATCGGCCTCATCCGCGAAGATCTGTTGAAAAGTGCCGAATTGACGGGCATCTGGGAGAAGAAACTCCGTGAGATCGAGCAGCACAAATACGAGGCGCGACAGTTCCTCGACGAGCTGAAACAGATGGTGACTGAGATTGTCACCACAGTGATGATGGACAACAGCAACCGCCGTGTGACGGTGGCAGCAGTGGAGGAGAAGCCGAAGGCAAAGAAGGCAACACCAAAGAAGGCAGCTTCGCCAAAGCCAAAAAAACCAAAAGTGGAGCCAACATCTGCCAATCCCGACGCCATCATCGGCCAGCCTTGTCCGCTCTGTGGCAAGGGCCACGTCATCAAAGGCAAGACTGCCTACGGCTGCTCCGAGTGGCGCAACGGCTGCGGGTGGAGAAAGGCATTTTGAACGGGTAAAAAACTGCCAACTTTGGAAGTAAAAAATTGCCAACTTTGGAAATGGAATGATTTTTTGATAAGTAGATGAGCAAAATTAGTTTACATAAAAGACGCGAGACACGAGACTGCGAGACGCGAGACGTTGGACTTGTCTAGTGTCTCGAAGTCCCGCGTCCCGTGTCAATTGATCATGCACAGTAATTTTGAATAGTTACTTAGCTTCGCTTAGTGGAATAACCGAAATATGGTAAAAATCGGTTAGTGGAATAACCGAAATTTATAGAATAATGGTTATTGGAATAACCTTTTTTGTTCTCTTTGCCGACATGCTCGAATATCCCATTGGGAAGAAATTGCCTTTGTGGATGGTGGGGATGATGTATTGAGGATGCCAGTTCCTAGGTATCTAACCAGTAATATCCGAATCTGTTGATTTGTATATCTTTGAGGGCTTTATGTCCTTGCAATGATAGCTTTTTCTCTTCTTAATCCTTCCCTGATGATATTCTGGTTGAACTTTTACACATAACACATTCTAAGCGGCGTTATACAAAAGCCTTAATTGTTTACGAATGTCTTCAAATGAAAGTTGCAAACTTAGTTCTGCACCCAGTCCAACATTTATCACGTAGATGAATGATTCTTTCCTGTAATACCTGTCTCCAACGGTTCTCAATGAGTGCTCAATGTTTTGTGATTTTGCCAAAAGACAGACCAGCTGATAATCCTTGTTTGTCGCTTGGGTGTGATTGTTTGGGTGAGCTTTTGTATAGTGCTGGGTGGGAGTAAGCTTGAGTAGATTTTCCAAATAATGTGCAATTTCTGGGAACTTCGATTTGGGGAAGATGTGATGGGTTTAGGTCGCGTCTCCATTGGCATATTGATCTTTGACTTCGCTATCGGGTTGGATTTTCCGAAGGATGTTCATAGCCTTCGTAATTTGGTATGCGTCGTATTCTTCTTGCAGTCGAACCTCTTCCGCATTTATGTTGTGCTCTAGCGCATCGCTCTCTCTTTTGATAGAGAACAACAAATGGATAGAAGCAATGCAAAATTACAAAATCTTGTCGTATCCAAGCAAAAACAGAACGTTTTTTGCACAAAAAAGTCCGAGAGCACGCTCCCAGATTTTTTTGTTTCCCCTTACGGGGAGGAATTACTTACCTAACTATATATATCGGTTGCGAATTCCAATAGTATGGATAGACTATGAACTCTATATACTTCCGAAACCGAGCAAAAACTTCTATTTTTTGCAAGTTTTTGCCCGTTTTAGGACTTTGCTTTCGGCTTTCTCGGATTTGTTTCCCCGATCCTACATCTTATCCATCTCCGAATCGTCCTCAATCCGTAGGTTCTGAATGATGAACTTCTGGCGTTCCATGGTGTTCTTGCCCATGTAGTATTCCAGCAGTTCCTTGATGCCGAAGTCGTAGCGGAGGATGACGGGTTCGAGGCGCATGTTGGGACCGATGAAGCCACGGAACTCGTCGGGTGAAATCTCGCCCAAGCCTTTGAATCGGGTGATTTCGGCTTGCTTGCCACATTTCTCCTTGGCGGCGACGCGCTCCTCGTCGGTGTAGCAATAATAGGTCTCCTTCTTGTTGCGCACGCGGAACAAAGGCGTTTGCAAGATGTAGACATGGCCGTTGCGCACGAGGTCGGGGTAGAACTGGAGGAAGAAGGTGAGCATCAGCAGGCGGATATGCATTCCGTCCACATCGGCATCGGTGGCGATGACGA
>DGXB01000072.1:1027-20061 GCA_002396205.1 Bacteroidales bacterium UBA4243 | reverse complement strand
CAACGCCAACCCCACCTCGATGCAAGCCGCCTTGCGCAATTTTGCCAACATCTGCGGCGAGCAACACCTATTAATATTAGGCGACATGCGTGAATTAGGCTCCGCCTCCGAAGATGAGCACCGCAATATCCTCAATCTGATGAAGGAATTAGGCTTCAAGGAAGCCTATTTGGTCGGACAGAATTTCTGTGCCTACAACGACAACGCGGATTGGAGAATATTCGATAATGTGGAAGAATTACGTCAATACATTGAGAATCATTGTATTGAAGGAAAGACGATTTTGGTAAAAGGATCGAGAGGAATCATGTTGGAAAAAGTGTTGCCTTTATTGTAGAAACTTTCGGAACCTTGCCGAACCCCGGTAGGGTCAGCGGGTCATGACCCGCTGTCGGCAAAGCCCCGAAAAAAACGTCTGTTATGAAACAAACCACCGCCATAGGATTAATGTCGGGCAGCTCGCTCGACGGTCTGGACATCGCTCTTGTCAGGTTCACGGTAGAGAGTGCGGACGAGACGTCCGCGAACCCAGAATACCGCTTTCAAATCCTCCAAGCCGAGACCCTCCCCTATCCCGAGCACTGGAAAAGACAACTCGCCGAAGCCTTCCTAAAACAGCCCCAAGACTTGGTGCAATTGGACAAGGACTACGGCAAATATCTTGGCGAACAGGTCCGCAATTTCGTGCAAAAGCACAACACGAAGCCCGACTTCGTAGCCTCTCACGGCCACACCATCTTCCACCGCCCCGAGGAACACTACACCCTGCAAATCGGCGACGGGCAGGAGTTAGCCAAAGCATGTGGTTTCACCGTCGTCAACGATTTTCGCACGGAAGACGTCGGCAAAGGCGGTCAAGGAGCGCCCTTGGTGCCCATCGGCGACAAGCTGCTTTTTGCCGACTACGAAATGTGCCTCAACATCGGCGGCATCGCCAACATTTCGTATGACGAGAACGGTCGGCGCATCGCCTACGACCTCTGCATCGCCAACCAAGCCTTGAACTATCTCGCCCAGATGGACGGCCTCGACTACGACAAAGACGGCGACCTCGCCCGAAGCGGGAAAGTGGACTTCGACCTGCTGAAGAAACTCAACAACAGCCCGTTTTTCATGCAAGAGCCGCCCAAGTCGCTGGGGAGGGAGTATTTTGAGATGTATCAGAAAGGACTATTGGACGAGGGACAGAAGACGAAGGACTCGAGACGCGGGACTGCGGGACACGGGACGCGGGACTACGGCACACGGGACGCGGATCTTTCCATCGCAGACATGTTGGCGACATTTGTGGAACACATCGCCTTGCAGATCGCCATTCCCATCTCGCTGCTGCCCAAGGGCAAGATTTTGGTGACGGGCGGCGGCGCGCGCAACAAGTTCCTGATGGAACGCCTGCAAGCCCGCACCAAGCACGAGGTCGTCATTCCCGAAAAGGAAATCATCGACTACAAGGAAGCCCTGATTTTCGCCTTCCTCGGCCTGCGCCGATTGGAGGGGAAGACCAATGTGTTGGCCTCGGTGACAGGTGCTGAAAGTGACAGTTGCAGCGGGAGGATTTGGAAGCCTTTCTAAACCACTTCTTTTATCATTCATTTTCAACAATATACCCGACAACAAACGACAACAAACGACTACTGTCGACAACAAACGTTTGTTCAACGGATTAATATTGACAAGGTTTGCATCTTTGCGGTATTAAAAGTAACAAAAATATGGCAAAGAAAGAAACCAACACAAAACTTGATATCACAATTTGTGACATCAAAAGTAACGACAGTATCAATATAGAATCTTTGATACGCATAATTAGAGGCCAACAGGTAATGCTTGATTCGGATTTGGCGATGCTGTATGGCGTTGAAACTAAAAGATTGAACGAACAGGTTAAACGAAATCTCAATCGTTTTCCAGAAGATTTCATGTTTCAACTAACTCAGGATGAGGCAGTTCGTTTAAGGTCGCAAATTGCGACCTTAAACGATGAAGAAATAATCTTGAAGTCGCAAATTGCGACTTCAAGTTGGGGAGGCGCTCGAAAACTGCCCTACGCCTTCACCCGTAACGGCATTGCCATGCTCAGCAGCGTGTTAAGATCTGACATAGCTGTGGAAGTCAACATCCGCATCATGAGAGCTTTCACCATGATTCCACAACTCGTCAACCACAACGCGCAAATAATCCAGCGCATTTTCAATATCGAGCAACACCAGATAGAAACCGACGAGAAGATTGGTATCATTCTCGAAAAAATCGAAGAACAATCCCCGAAGCTTCTCCCCGAGCAAGTCTTCCAAACAGGTTGTGTCTGGGATGCGTGGTCTTATATCTCCGACCTCGTTAGAAGTGCCCGACAAAGGATTGTCTTGATTGACAATTACGTTGACGATCGGGTGCTTTCGATGTTCACAAAGCGTCCCGACGGCGTTCTGGCGACCATTCACACGCGCTATAACGAGCAGTTCCTCACCGATTTGCAGAAGCACAACGCCCAATACCCTGAAATCAAGTTCGTCCAACTCCCCCACCGCAATCATGACCGTTTCCTGATCATTGACGACAAAGTATATCTGTTGGGTGCCAGTTTGAAGGACATGGGGGCGGGCCTTTGCGCTGTTACCGAAATGGCTATTGTTCCAGAAACAATCTTGGAACTCTTAAAGTGAAAAAATTTTCCTCCCAAACCCACCCATCCTATCCAAAATCTTCTTATTTTTGCCCCGTCATCCATAATGCATTGGACGACAAACATAATGGAAAAGACGTTGAACTGACGTTTTATCTGCGGCTCATGTTGAATCTCGCAAATTCAGAATCTATCGCATGGTAAGACAATGTTCGACGTCCATTGTTTCGTGTATACTTTTGTATAGTATATTCGAAGCGTGGGCATCGGCGTTGTTTATCCTCGATAGATGGGCAATGCGAGAGCCTACATGAGCGGGATAAGCAAAGTTAGACTCCCGCGCTTTTTTCTTTTGTGTTTTAATGATGGTCGAATCAGGTTGGCCGAAGGAGTCAAGCCAACGAAACTGGGAACGAAACCACATTAAAACAATCGGATATGCGTAAACTCACAAAGACCTTGGCAGCCTTGCTGCTCATGCTGGCGGTGGTCGTAGCCGCCGGATGCAAGAAACCTGACGACCCCACAGACCCGAACAATCCCAACAACGGGGGAGGAGGAAACAATGGAGGTGGCGGAGGCGGCACCACTCCAACCGTCCCGACTGAAGAGGGCATGTACCTCGGCATCATCGGATTCAACGAACAGCTGTTTCAAAAAGACATCAGCTTGCTGAACAGTTCGACAAAGTCGCAGTTCACTTCGTTTATCAACAGTCTTACACAAGCCGACCTCACTGCCTTGTATTATGCGGATTACACCGCTTTGCAAAAGCTGAAAGACTTTTCCGAACCACCCACGCTGACACAGGTGGCTCTCGTCACTTTCACCGACGGCATCGACAATATCTCTACCAGCAACAACATCATGGATCCAAACGGCTATGGCAGCATTGCCAACTACCGCACAGCCTTGAACACTATGATTATGGGCGAGCAAGTGCATGGGAAAAACATCTCGGCCTATTCCATTGGCTTGAAAGGTCCAGACGCTCAGTCGAATCTAAACGAATTCCAAACCAACATCAACATGCTTGCCAGTAGCCCGAACAACGCCTATTTGGTTGAAGACATGAACAACGCCTTGCAGAAATTCGAGGAAATCGCCAATACGCTCTATTCTCAAAACACGACCGTCAACCTGAAACTGAGACTGCCTGGCGGTCTTGATGACGGGATGACCATTCGCTTCACTTTTGACAACACCACAGACGGCAGCTCATCAAAATACATCCAAGCTACCTACAAAAGAACCGAAAACAACGGAAGGCGTTTGGAAAACATTACTTACCAAGGTTTTACACAAGGAGCTTCGTCACTAAATTCTGTTTCGCAGTCTGAGTTGGGAACCTACCATTGGTTTGAATTTGAGCGTCTATCCATTCCCAGCACACCCAATCCCATTCCCATCTCGCAAGACGAGATCAATCGCCTACAGTTGTGGAAAAGGCAAGGCTCATCTTGGCAATTGGATACGGAATACCCCATAGAAAGTTCAACCGAGATAACGGAAAAAAAGAGCAGTGCCTTAATCATGTTGGTACTTGACTGCACCTCATCGTTAGCAAACGAGTTCAACCCAATGAAAAACGCGGCTGTCCGCTTCGTGGAGACCTTGGTCACCTCAAGCGGTAGCGGAAACGGAGGAGGAAACGGCGGTGGTGGCAACAATGGCGGCAACACTGTTCCCGATGGTATCATCAACGGCAAGTTTTCGGTAAGCCCAAGCCAAAAGGTGTATTTCTCGAAAGGCAACCTGCAATACCAAGCCTCGACCAACACATGGCGTTTCGCCTCGCACCAATATGATTACATCGGCACCGACAACACCAACATCTCGCAAACCAATAGCGGCTGGATTGACCTCTTCGGATGGGGCACAAGCAACTTTGCCCACGGCGCAAACAGCTACCAACCCTATTCCACGAGCCAAAACTACAACGACTATTTGGCCTACGGCTCATCCACTGCCAACCTGAACGACCAAACCGGCTTGGCCGACTGGGGCGTGAACGCCATCAGCAACGGCTGCAACGAGACCCGCGTGTGGCGCACACTGGCGAAAGATGAGTGGTCGTATCTGCTGACGAGCAGAAACACCTCCTCAGGCAAACGATACGCAAAAGCCGAGGTGGCCGGCAAAAACGGCCTCATCATCTTGCCCGACGATTGGAGCAACTCGACCTACACACTGAACAACGCCAACAGCGGGAGCGCCTCGTTCAGCGACAACGTCATCTCATCCTCCGCATGGAGCACTTTGGAAGCCGCAGGCGCGGTGTTCCTCCCAGCAGCCGGAAGCCGTGCCGGAACCTCGGTGAGCGGCACGGGAACGAGCGGCTACTATTGGTCGTCGTCGTGCCCAAACCCGACCTACGCTTACCTTTTGAGTTTCAACGAAAACAGCCTCTCCCCCTACCAAGGCGATTTCCGCTATTACGGACAAAGCGTTAGGGTGGTTTGCGAGGCGGAATGAAAAAAATAATTATTTTCATATGAAGAAGTTATTACTAATCGCTATTTCAGCAATATGCACTATGTATTCCTTTGCACAAAACCGTGCGGTTTTGCTGCAAGAATCGTTTGATGGCACTTCGATGCCCGCCGGCTGGAGCATCAATGGCCAAAACAACAACTGGTCGGTCTCGCCCACCAACAATGCGGGCGGACAACCCAACGAGATGCACCTCACCTGGAGCCCCCAGTTCAACGGCATGACCCGCCTCGTCAGCCCCGCTGTCAACCTCACGGGCGTGAGCAGCGTCGTCTTTTCGTTCAAGCACGCCTTGGATAACTATTCGGGTAGCAATACCATTGGTATCGCTACTTCGTCTGACGGCGGCTCCACCTGGAACCAAGGCTGGAGCCAAGGCTATAGCGCCAGCAACACTTACTCGGTGAGCCAACAAATCACCACCCCCGACATGGGACAAGCCAACGTGCAGTTCTGCATCTTCTTCAACGGCAGCTCCTACAACATCAACGACTGGTTCTTCGACGACATCATGGTCTTCACCCTCGAAAACCTTGACCTCAACCTCACCAATGCTACGATGAACGATTTTATCGGTAGCGGCGAAGCACAGTTTGGCATCGGCGTCTTCAATATGGGTACTACGGCCGTCACTTCGGTTGAGGCCACCTATCAAGTGGAAGGCATGGAGCCCGTGACCGAACAGTTCACCGTGAACATCCCTTCGCTGAGCACGTCGACCCTGAACTTCACCACCCCCACGACACTGGCTCCTGGCACCTACAACGTGGACTACACCATTAACTTGGTCAACGGACAGGATGACGACAACGCCGACAACAATGTGCTTGCCAAGGCTGTCAGCGTGGCCCTCGGCACCGCCCATCGTTATCCCATGATCGAGCACTTCTCGTCGTCGACCTGCGGCCCCTGCGTGCAACCCAACACGATGATGCACACCTTCTGCAACAACAACGAAGGCCGCTACACTTACACCAAGTACCAGATGAACTGGCCCGGCAACGGCGACCCGTACTACACCGAAGAGGCTGGCGTGCGCCGCAACTACTATTCGGTGAATGCCGTCCCGATGGCCTTCTTGGATGGCGCAGGCCTTAATTTCAATGGTGTGCAAAACCAATTCGACCAACACGCCGAATGGCCTGCCTTCTTCGACATTGCCGGTTCGTTTGCCGTTGAGGGCAACACCATCAGCGTGAAGGCCGACATCATGCCCTACGTTGAAGCTAACGCCCGTGTGTTCATCTCCGTCAACGAAAAGGAAACCCACAATAATGTGGGCAGCAACGGCGAGACCTCGTTCCACCACATCTTCATGAAGATGTTGACCAGCACGGAAGGCGAAAACACCGACTTTGTCACTGGCGAAATCCAACACTTTGAGTACACGCAAGACCTGTCGTTGACCAACGTCGAGGAAATGAGCGACCTTGAAGTGGCCGTTTGGGTACAAAACTACGATAGTAAAGAAATATATAACAGCAGATTTGCATATGAGTACACCTATCATCCTTATCCTATTGAAAACTTAATTATTACTCGTGTCCACAAATCTGAATCAAACACATTAACAGCATCTTGGAATGCTCCGAGCTCTAGCAATCCAATGGGATATGATGTATATGTTAATAGTGAACTCGTTGCTGAAAATACAACAGATCGGACATATACCTTTCAAGGTGAAGTAGGTGTATTTTATACTGTCGCCGTAGTTGCTCTCTACGGACAAGGGAAAAAATCCATCAAAGTAATTACTGGAATAGAAAACGGGGGAAGTACAACCAATTACACCATCACCGCCACTGCCAACCCTACCAACGGCGGCACGGTTTCGGGTGGCGGCACATACGCCCAAGGGAGCACTTGCACACTTCACGCCACGCCTAACAGCGGTTATTCTTTCGTGAAATGGACGAGGAACGGAACACAGGTCTCAACCAATCCCAATTACAGCTTCACGGTTACGGGCAATGCAGCGTATGTGGCTCATTTCCAGCAAAGCACGACAAATTACACCATCACCGCCACGGCCAGCCCTTCTAATGCGGGAACCATCACTGGCGCAGGCTCATACGCTTCGGGAAGCACCTGCACCCTTCGCGCCACACCCAACAGCGGCTATAGGTTCGTCAATTGGTTGGAAAACGGCACATCGGTTTCCACCAATGCCACTTACTCCTTCACGGTAACTGGCAACCGCAATTTGGTGGCAGTGTTCGACGTTGCCACAACAAACTACACTATCACCGCCACTGCCAATCCTTCCAACGGCGGTTCGGTCACAGGAGGAGGGACATACGCATCAGGCAGCACTTGCACACTCCGCGCCACGGCCAACAGCGGTTACACCTTCGTCAATTGGACGAAAAACGGAACGCAGGTCTCCACCAATCCAGATTACAGCTTCACGGTTACGGGCAATGCAAGCTATGTGGCGAATTTCGAGCCAATTCCAGAAGAATACACCATCACCGTCAATGCCGAGCCAGCCAATGGAGGCACGGTTTCGGGTGGCGGCACCTATGCAGAAGGCTCCACTTGCGTTATTTCGGCCATGCCCAACGAAGACTATGTGTTTGATAACTGGACACGAAATGGCACGGTGGTTTCAACTGAACCAACCTATAACATCGTCGTAAACAGAAACCTTACATTTGTGGCGCATTTCGCCCAAAACGCCAACCAAGCCACCATCACCGCCACAGCCGAACCCGTTGAAGGCGGCTCGGTGTCGGGTGGTGGAACCTACGAATTAGGCTCCAATTGCACCTTGAATGCGGTTGCCGCTGTCGGCTATGAATTCGTTAATTGGACCTTGAACGGCAGCCAAGTCTCAACAGATGCTTCGTTCAGTTTCACGGTCACAGGCAATGCCGTTTATGTGGCACATTTCAGCAAAATCGTCAACCACTACACCGTTTCGGCCAATGTGCAGCCCGCCAATGCCGGATCGGTCATTGGTGCCGGCACCTACGAGGAAGGCACTTCATGCACCCTTATCGCCATGGCCAACCCAACTTATACTTTCGTGAGTTGGACGGAGAACGGAGCCGTTGTCTCAACCGACGAACAATATACCTTCACTGTGGAGCGCGACAGGAATTTGGTTGCCGTGTTCTCGCAAGGGCTGTTCTACACCATCACAGCTTCGGCTGGTGGCAATGGCAGCATCACGCCTGAGGGAGAAATCATGGTCAACCCAGGCGAAGACAAGACTTTTGCCATCATTCCCAACAGCGGATGCCGTGTGAGCAAAGTTTTGGTGGATGGCGTGGATGTCGGCCCTGTGGAGTCCTACACCTTCCGCAGTGTGAATGCCAACCATTCCATTCGAGCCCAATTCAGCGGCCTCGGCGTGGACGACAATCCCATGCATGAGTTGAAAATCTATCCCAATCCTGCCAATGATGTGCTCAACATCGAGGGCAACGACATCAAGCGCATCGCGGTTTTCGACCTGCTCGGTGTTCAGTTGGCTGACAAGGAGATAAACGACGACCAAGCAATTCTTCCCACAAGCAACTTTGCCCAAGGGACGTATATCCTGAAGGTCGAGTTTGAGGACGGCAGTGTTGGATATTCCCGTTTTGTGGTAGCGAGATGATTTTCTGTCGCCCCTTCGGGGCTTAACAAAAATTGGACGGCTTTTTTCTTAGGCGAGGGTTCACACCCCCGCCTATTTGCTGTCATCCCCTCAGGACTTTACAAGAAATTTGCCGCAATTTATGGATGGGGATGCCGTTATAGATAGAGATTTGCTATTTTTGCCTTTCAAATCGAGGTCAATATGACAAAGGACGAGTTGTTGAATATCATTACCCAAGGCGAAAGCTTACACACGGAGCTCAAATCCAACTTCAACGTGGAAGCCATGGAAAGCATCACGGCTTTTGCAAATGCAGAAGGCGGCAAGGTGCTTATTGGCGTTTCCAACAAAGGGAAAATCATAGGAGTTGACATCAACGAGGAAAGCATTCAGCAATGGGTCAACGAGATAAAAAGCAAGACGGAACCTTCCATTTTGGTTGATGCGGAGCGTTATGAGATTGAAGGCAAAACCGTTGTGGTGCTTTCCGTCCCCGAATATCCAGTCAAGCCCATTTCCCTGCAAGACCGTTTCTACAAACGCATCGGCAACTCCAACCATTTGCTTTCGGCCACCGAAATCGCCAACCTGAGCATGCTCTCGCTGCAAGTGTCGTGGGACTCGTTCCCTGCCTTGGGAAAGACCTTGGAAGACTTGGACATCGAAACCATCGAGCGGTTTATCGAAAACGTCGGCGCAAAAGGTCGGCTGAACCTCACCGGAAAAACTTGGGTCGACAAACTCAGGAAACTCAAGCTCATCAATGGTGACGCACCCACCAACGCGGCCTATTTATTGTTTGGGAAAGACAACATCGGTTACAACGTACACTTGGGGCAATTCAAGACGCCATCCATGATTATCGATGACAAAATGTTGACCTGCAACTTGTTCAACGCCGTCGAGGAAACCCAACGCTTCTTGATTTCCCATATCAAAGTAGCCTACGAGATAACCGGAAAGACAACCCAAAGGACAGAAATCTTCGAATACCCCTTACCCGCCTTGCGCGAAATCGTTTTGAACACAATCATCCACCGCGACTACACCAGCCCAATGGACATTCAAATCAAGGTATTTGACAAAAAAATCACGTTTTTCAGCCCTGGCGAACTTTATGGAAAACAGACCATTGAAGCCCTACAAACCGATGATTACCAAGCCTATACAAGAAACAAACTGATTGCCGAGGCATTCTATCTGACTGGCGACATAGAGAAATACGGAACTGGGTATACAAGAATCCGCTCCGAAATAGCCTCCTACCCTACCATGAAATTTGAGTTTGAGGAAAAACCGAGTGCTTGGCTGGTCACGATGAGTTACGAAGAGCAAAAAACAGATGAAAATGGCGAGCTTGCAACCGAGCATGCGACCAACTTATCACAACTTGTCACCAGCTTGCCAGTACAAGTTAAAACGTTGATAATCAACATAAATAAACAGCAACTATCTTTTGAAGAGCTAAAGCATGCAACCGAGCTTGCAACCAAGCATGCAACCTTCTCTCGACAGTATTTCAGCAAAGTCTATCTAAGACCTGCCATCAAAATGGGTCTCATAGAAATGCTATTCCCTGACAATCAAAGACATCCGAATCAAAAATACCTTCTTACCGAACGAGGAAAAGAAGTGTTGGACACCCTTTTGAATCAAACGAGCTTGACCGAAAACCAGAAAAAACGGTCAAAAAAACAGTCAAACTTGACTGAAAACGAGAAAAAACAGTCAAAAAAACAGTCACAGATGACCGAAAATGAGGAAAAACGGTCACATGAATTTCCCTCGACCATCGTAAAAAAAGTGTATGAAGCCATAAAAGAGAACAGAAAAGCCAAGTATTCATGGCTATCAGAAAACCTTGGAGTTAGTGAAAGCACCATTCGTCGTTCAATTTTTGAATTGAAGCAACTGGGGTATATCAACGCCGACCGATCAAAAGTAAACGGCGAGTGGCAGTTATTGAAATAAACAGAAGCGCCCCATGTTCAAGAAAATCCTAAATACTTTCGGGACGAAGATCGTGGCCGCCGCGCTCAACTTCCTCATCGCCATCATCATCTCGCAAACGCTGGGTGACACGGGCTCGGGGACGCAGTCGCTGGTGGTGGCCACCATTGCCTTTATCCTCATCTTCTCCGAGATTGTGTGCGGTGCCAGCATCATCTACCTCGCGCCACGCCATTCGTTCAAGAAGATTTTGGTCGCATCGGTGGTTTGGTCGGCGTTGATTGCCGTGGTCATGGGCTTCGGTATCAGGCTGTTCTATCCCAAATTGGAGCCTGATTTGGTCGTCCACGTCGCCATTCTGTCGTTCATTTCCTCGCTCTCCAACATCAACTTCCGCTTCCTGGTCGGCAAGGAGGAAATACAAAAGGCCAACTACAACACGCTGCTCCAACCCGTGCTGCTCACCCTGACCCTCGTGCTCTACCACTTCATCCTCAAGCGCGAAGGCATTTATGGCTACCTCATCGGCCTATACGCCGCCTACGGAGGGACTTTCCTACTGGGAATCTGGATGTTACGAAATGAATATGCCAACCTGCGCCACGACAAGGACAAAGACTACAAACCCGTCTTGAAAGACCTGTTCAAATACGGTTTCCTCAACCAAACAGGGCATTTCGTACAGTTCTTCAACCTAAGACTAAGCTACTATTTGTTAGATAGTTACATCGGTCGCGGACAAGTCGGTGTGTTCTCTCGCTCGGTCTCGTTGGCCGAGTCCATCTGGATCATCAGCAACAGTATCGCCTTGGTGCAATACGCCCGCATCGCCAACGCCGACGACAGGCATTATTCCCAAAAACTCACCTTGGACTTAGGCAAAATCTGCCTTTTGGTCTCGGCCATGGCCGTCGTGGTGCTCTGCCTGCTCCCGCCACAGTTCTACGTCTTCGTCTTCGGCAAGGACTTCGGCGAGATGGCCCACCTCATCCGCATCCTCGCGCCGGGCATCCTTTTCTACTGCATTTTCCTCATCCTCGGACACTATTATTCGGGCACCGGCCGTTATCAAATGAACACCTTCGCCGCCCTCTGCGGACTGGTGGTCACCTTTGTCTGCGGCTTCACGCTGATACCGCGTTACGACATCACCGGGGCGGCCATCACTTCGGCAGCGGCATATACGGTCAATGCGATATTCCTATTCATCTTCTTCGTCAAGGAGTCGAACTTCAAAGGCCGCGACTTCCTGCTGAAAAAGAGCGAGATACAAAATTACTTTGCTGAACTCAAACAACAATTCCTTAAGCAACCTACTGAAAATGAACAAACTGAATAAATTCTTCAAAGCCCTTGGGCGCATCGTCAAGCATCCTTACCTGCTCAACCTCGTCCTGCAAGACGAAAGCAGCAACAAAGAGGATGTCATCCAAAAATACGGCCTCAAGGACGGCCTTCCACTCTTGGAAATCAACGAGTTGTTCCCCGACTTCCACGAAATCGCGAAGCCATACGCCTATCTTTCGGGCGCCACCATGCCCATCGACATTGCGTTGATGCGGGCCTTGGCCAAAAAATACGCGGTGCAAGACTACTTCGAAATCGGCACCTGGCGTGGCGAGAGTGTGGCTAACTTAGCCGATGTAGTCCAACATTGCGTCACCTTCAACCTGCCTAAAGAAGACATCATCAAGCTGACCGACAACCAATTATACGCCGATTTGCACAGTTTCTTCAGCAAAGACCTGCCCAACGTGGAGCAACTTTACGGCGATTCCCAGACCTTCGATTTCGCACCACATTTCGGAAAATACGACATGGTCTTTGTGGACGGCGACCACCACTACGAAAGCGTGAAGAAAGACACCGAGACTGCCTTCAAGCTGCTGAAAGACGAGCGCAGCATCATCGTTTGGCACGACTACGGCCTCGACCCCGAGACCATCCGTTGGGACGTGATGGGGGCCATCCTCGACGGAACACCTGCCGAGAAACGCAAACATATTTATCACGTTTCCAACACTTTGTGCGCGGTTTATCTGCCTGATGACTTCACGACGCATAAACTTGTGCCTTACGAAAGGCCCACGAAATACTTTGAGATCGACATTAAAACCGTGACTGTAAACAATTGATTCTCTGGATTGCTTCCACTTCGCTCTGCTCGTGGCAGGCCGTCGTTCCTCCTCGCAATGACGCGAAGCGACAAAGCCCTGAAGGGGCGACAAGATGTCAACGGGCGATTTCAATCCCCGCTGAAAAAAAGACAAAGGGTGTCGTTCCATGCACTGACGCAACACCACGTCCCAAAGGGACGACACTTCATTAACCGTAGGTCGCGACCTACGGACAAACAAGACGGCTGCCACTGTGTGACAGCCCTACAACTGAACAACCAACAACTACAAACTGACAACTGATAATGAATATCCTGCACCTCCTAAGCTGGTTCCCCACCCCCGACGACCCAACCCTGGGCAATTTCTGCGTCCGCATGATCGACGCGCTGCCCGAGGAATGCCATTCCATCATCCTCTCCGTCTGCGCCAGCAAGGACATGACGAAATCTTTCGAGGTCAAGGAGATTGAAGGTGCGCACCACACCCATGTGCAGATTTATATCCGCCCGCCCAAAATCAATGCCATACGCAAACTGAAGATGTTGCGCATGTACCAATACGGCTTGAAATACATCAAAAAACACTTCTTCGAGCCGGATTTGGTGCATCTGCATGTGGCCTATCCGCTTGGGCAAGTGGCTTTATTGTGGAAGAAACTGTTTGGTTACAAGTATGTTATGACCGAACACTGGACAATTTACCAGCCTCAGAACAAGGACGTTCTGGTCGGCGGGCTGAAGAAAAAGATTGTCAAGATTGCCAACAACGCTGAACTCATCATGCCCGTCAGCCTCGACTTGCAGCATTGCATGGAAGGCCACGGCGTACACAACCGTTTTCAGGTGATTTACAACTTGGTGAATACGGATATTTTCCGTTTAGGCGAAGCCAAAACTGAAAACAAAAAACACATCCTCCACATCTCGACCTTGCGCGATGAAGCCAAGAACTTCAGCGGCATCCTGCGCGTCGTCGAGAAACTGAAACAACGACGCGACGACTTCGAGCTGCACGTCATCCACGACTACGAAGCCCCTGAGTTCAAGGCATTTGTGAAAGAACACAATCTTACCGATTGCGTCATTTTCCATGGCAAAAAGACCTCGGCAGAAGTAGCCAAAGCCTACCAAAAAGCCGACTTTTTCGTTTTGTTCTCCAACTTCGAGAACTTGCCTTGCGTCATCGTCGAGGCCTTTGCGAGCGGCGTACCCGTGCTCAGCACCTCAGTTGGTGGCATTGCCGAAATCGTTTCATCGGAGCGTGGCATCCTCATCCCACAAGGCGACGAAGAAGCCCTGCTGCAAGGCATGAACCAAATGCTCGACCACTGCCGCGAGTACGACCGCGAGGCCATTCGCGACTACGCCATAAAAACATTTGCCGCCCAAAACATTGGACGGCAAATATTTGAAGTCTATAAGGAAGTCGTTATTCCTTGATGAACTTCACTGTCGAAACGACATCGTTTTCGTCCACGATGCGGACGAAATACACACCGTTGTTCCAATTACGCACTTCCACTTCATTGGTCTGGCCTTCGTAAACCATCTGGCCCAAAGCATCAAACACCTTGATTTCCTTCACCTGACTTTCCACCTTGAAATGATCGGAGGCAGGATTGGGGTAAAGTGAAGCGGTTTCACTGTTTTCAAGGACAGAAGTCACGTCAACCGTCACCGAAACAATCTCCGATTCACATACCTCGTTGAGATGCTCATAGATAGCCCTAACAGCATATTCGGCTGTGCCTACTTCGCTGTTGATGTCAAAATAAGTCGTGGTGCTCGAATCGCTTATGGTATCAAGAAGCCAAGCATCACGATAGATTTCAAAACGCACAAAATCAGCGGTATTTCCGTCCCATTCCCAACTTAACTTCGCGCCGAAATCTTCAGGGCCATTCCAAACATATTCACCTATTAGATTGGAGACGGGCTCACAGCCAAAACCACAATCAATCTCATAATCAGCGATTTCGCCCACCTCAGGATAACCATTGGAGGCTACAATCAAATTGTCGTTCCAGTCATAGATTTCGTATGACACTTCCGAAAGGCTACCATGCGAATAGCAAGTGTTGTCGTAAGTCCAGAAGAATGTCACGGTTTGGTATTTCGGAGCTGGCACGATTAGCGAGGCAGTACCGCCATCCCAAAGGCCCACACGTTGGGCGACTTTGCCACCTTCATCAAGCACGGCGATGGACGACAAATCCCATCCATTATTACCACTATCGTGCAACTCGAAACGCAGGTCGCAATTCGATCCCACCATCACGGTATCGCGAGCCACCTTGCTCATGCCAGCCTCGTTCACGGCATAGACCGTATAATAATAGGTGCCATAGCTTTCAGCTCCATGAAATTCATCATAAAACACGACTTCCTCGTCGGTCACATCCGTCAACCTTTCAATCACCTCACCGTCGCGCATGATGACAATCGTGTCGATCGACGAGAGCATTGTCCCACCGCGCGTCTCAAAAACAGGATTAAAGACCACGACCGACTCAACATGATCAAAAACAGCCTCAACGTTCAAATTCTCCACCGCCATCGGCGCGTCATAATACGCATCCACGGGATGCAGGTTGAACAACGCAACATGGCTCCACGGGAAGGAATAAAAAGTCAGATAAAAGCCGTCGATGGTGTACCAACCATTGTCGAAGCCCGCCCAGCCCCAGTTGAGGTGGAACATATCGTATTCGTCATAACCGTCAAGGACATAGGCATGTGCACCGTCGGGACCTGAAGAAGCATAATAGAACGGCATACCCGCATCAAGATTGGCACGCAACATATCATTCCATTCGTCCAAAACATAATAATCCAAGGTCGAAAGATACATATCAGGTGAATACCTGAAATAGTTGGTAAAAGCATTAGGGACATCCTGGGAATAGGCACCGCTGGCATTGGGGCCATAGCCCATATCAACGCCCACGCCCGCATGATATTCAAGCAAAGCCGTGGCATCCACCTCGTATTGCGGACTAGCGAAATCGAGGAAGTCGGGCATCAAATCGAAACGATAGGTGGCCTCGCCGAAATTGGCCTCCTGCCAGCCGTAGTTGCCATAATAGCTGTTGGCATTGTAGCCGTGGCTGCCCGTTCCCGTGCGCGGCCACTCCCAATAGCGCATGATCTGGCTCATCGTGTTGGCCACACAACCCGACTTGCAGTGCCCGCTGAAGACCGATGAAGGATCTTCAGGCGCCATGTTGTTGTAGAGGTCGGTCTGGTTCCAGATGGACGACAATAGCGGTCCTACGCTGCGGTCGGTCTTTGATGCCGAAAGCCGGCCCGTTTTCTCCAAACGCTCCCAATCGGCAATGGCTTCGGCGGTACGTGGAACACCGTTGGCCACCATCTGGCTGAAGCCCGCTTTATAGTTGTCGAAAAAGGTCATCAGGCCATCGGGAAGCTGGGCAGTGAAATTGCTCTCGGTGGAATAGCCCAAAATGGGTTTCATCCGGTCGTCGGCACTGACGATGACGAATCCTCTCGGCTGAAGGCCAAAGACATAAAACGCCGCTTGGCCATTGTCGGCGACAGCCGTATAGCTCAACACGGCCTGCAACGACTTGATTTCGGTATTGGCATTCATAAACTTGATACCCAACGACATGGCTTTATCAACATCGACGGGCTTGGCTTGCAGGTTCAGGGTGAAAACCGCAAGCAGCAAAGTGTAGAAATACTTTTTCATGATATGTAATTTTTAGGTTAGTCTTCTGCATTCTTCACCAGCAGGAACTGGTCGGGATTGCTTTCCTTGGGCACATAGCCTTGGTCGTAGACATAATGGTAAACGGCACCGGCTTTGGTCGTATAGGTACTCGTAAAGTACTTGAAATCAAAGCCTTTCTCTTTCAGCTGTTGGCGACTTGCAAAGCCTTTGCCGTTGGGGTTCAGTTCGATCAGAATGTTGTGGTTGCGCGCCAAGATGCCGTTGATGCGCCGAATCACGTTGACTTGCTTGTGCGTTTTTTCGTAGTTGTAGCTGTTGCGGCACGAGTCGCAGCAAAACTTCTTGTCGACGCGCCCGATGATGGGTTCACCGCAGTAGAGGCATTTTCTTTTTTCTTCTTGTTCCATATTAGTGTAGTTTTATTGTTCGTTTGTATCGGGGATTGAAATCCCCGTTGACATCTTGTCGCCCCTTCAGGGCTCGTTATTTAGTGAAGACGTATCGCAAGATATTCGCTCCCATCTTCAATGCTTTCTCACGTGTTTCTTGCGAGTCGTGATGCACGCGCTGGTCTTCCCAGCCGTCGCCGAGGTCGCATTCGTAGGTGAAGATGCACACAATACGGCCTTCATAAATCAGGGCGAAGAGTTGGGGGGGCTTGTTGTCGTGTTCGTGGATCTTCGGCAGGCCATTCGGGAAAGCGTAAGGTTCCTTGAAAATCTCGTGCGTGTAAGGCAATTCCACGAAGTCGAGTTCGGGAAACACCTTTTTCATCTGAGGTTCAATGTATTGGCGTATGCCGTAGTTGTCGTCGATGTGGAGGAAACCGCCCGCCAGCATGTAGTTGCGGAGGTTTTGTGCCTCAGCTGCATCGAAGACGACATTGCCGTGGCCGGTCATGTAGACGTAAGGATAGTTGAACAAGTCGGGACTCGACGGCTCCACCGTCGGCACGTTGGGGTTGATGTCGGTGCCGATCTCTTGGTTGCAGAAACGCACCAAGTTTGGCAACGACGTCGGGTTGCCGTACCAGTCGCCGCCCCCACGGTATTTCAACAAGGCGATGTTGAGTTGCTGGGCCGAGGCAACGAAAGAGAACGACAACAGTATGGCAATCAACAGCTTTTTCATTTCATCTGATTTATGAGTTGAATCGTATGGCAAGCAACGATGGCCGCTGTTTCGGTGCGCAGTCGCGCTTCGCCGAGACTACATGGCACGAAGCCGTTTTCCTTGGCCAGAGCCACTTCCTCAGGGCTGAAGTCACCTTCGGGACCGATGAGTACCAAGGCGTTCTCACCTTTATTATATAAGTCGCACAGGCAGTCCTTCACGTCGTCGTCAATCCAGGCGATGAACTTCTGGCCGTCGAAGGGTTGCTTCACCAATTTGTCGAATGGCACCAAGTCCTCCACCTTGGGCAGGCGCGACTTGATGCTCTGCTTCATGGCCGCCACCATCACCTTTTGGAAACGCTCCACGTTGGCGGCGCGACGCTCGGAATGGTACGACGTGAACAGCCTCACCTTGTCGATGCCGATTTCCGTCGCCTTCTCCAGGAACCACTCCGTGCGCTCGTTAAGTTTGGTCGGCGCAATGGCGATTTCGAGGTTGAAGCCCCAGTGGTCATACCCTTCGCGCTTGTTGGTCAAGTTGACGGTTGCCCTTTTCGGCAGTGCCTCAACCAACTCGGCATCGAAGAGAAAGCCTTCGCCGTTGGTGACGCAGAAACGCTCGCCTTCGGTCATGCGCAACACCTTGACGCAGTGCTTCGACTCGTCCTCAGGCAAGGTCGTCAGGCCTTCTGTGGCTCCTGGTATGTAGAACACGTTCATTCGTTTGTTTATTCTTGTTGTCGCTTTGCGTCATTGCGAGGAGGAACGACGAAGCAATCCAGATTATAAACATACTTTCTGGACTGCTTCGTGCCTCGCAGTGACGCGAAGCGAGTCGTGAATCACATCCTTTCGGGCATACCAATTCCCAGCAACTCCGAGGCATTGCGCAACAAAGCGGCCACCATGTCGCACACCTGCAAGCGGAACATGCGGCGGTCGGCGTCAGGCTCCTTCAGGATGCTGCACTCTTGGTAGAACTGGTTGAATTCCTTGGCGAGGTCGAAGATGAAGTTGGCCACCATCGCGGGGCTGCGGTTCTCGGCGGCCTGGTTCAAGACCATCGGCCAGCCGTACATCATCACGATGATTTCCTTCTCCTTCGGCTGCAAGTCGCTGACTTTCACCTCGCTTTCGAGCTTGATGCCTTGTTCCTCAGCCTTGCGCAAAACGGAGCAGATACGCGCGTGTGTGTATTGCACAAACGGGCCCGTGTTGCCATTGAAGTCGATGGACTCCTCGGGGTTGAAGAGCATGGTCTTCTTCGGGTCGACCTTGAGGATGAAATACTTCAAGGCACCGAGGCCGATGGTGTGGTAAAGCTTGTCAGCCTCCTCGGGCGAGAGATCTTTGGCCTTGCCCAACTCGTCGGAGACGGCTTTGGCCGTGGCCACCATCTCGTCCATGAGGTCGTCGGCGTCGACAACGGTGCCCTCGCGGCTCTTCATCTTGCC
>DGXB01000072.1:485-971 GCA_002396205.1 Bacteroidales bacterium UBA4243 | reverse complement strand
CTTCATCTTGCCGTTGGGCAACTCGACCATGCCGTATGAAAGATGCTCGATGCTGTTGCCCCACTCGCGACCGAGGCGCACCAACACGCGCTTCAGCACATCGAAGTGGTAAATCTGTTCATTACCAACGACGTATATCAGTTTTTCGGGGTCGTATTCCTTCACACGGAGTTGGGCGGTGCCAAGGTCTTGGGTCATATATACAGAGGTACCGTCGCGGCGGAGCAAGAGTTTTTCGTCCAAACCCTCGTCACGGAGGTCGCACCACACGGAGTTGTCGTCGCGGCGATAGAGAACACCCTTTTCGAGGCCTTCCTGCACCAATTCCTTGCCCAAAAGATAGGTTTGCGATTCGTAGTAAATCTTCTCGAACGAAACGCCCAGACGCTTGTAGGTCACGTCGAAGCCGTCATACACCCATTGGTTCATCGTCTCCCAGAGGTGGCGCACCTCGGGGTCGTTGGCTTCCCACTTGCGCAGCATCTC
>DGXB01000072.1:247-432 GCA_002396205.1 Bacteroidales bacterium UBA4243 | reverse complement strand
TTCCCACTTGCGCAGCATCTCGCGGGCCTCCTGCATCAGCGTCGACTCGGCCTCGGCCTTTGTCTTAGCTTCTTCCTGTTCTTTCTCGCTCAACTCGGCGAAATTGGCAGGCAGCAAGGTCTTCAACTCCTCTTTATATTTCTTGTCGAACAGCACGTAGAAGTCGCCGATGAGGTGGTCGCCCT
>DGXB01000072.1:0-196 GCA_002396205.1 Bacteroidales bacterium UBA4243 | reverse complement strand
AGTCGCCGATGAGGTGGTCGCCCTTCTTGCCCGTCGACTCGGGCGTGCAGCCGTTGCCCCACTTCTGCCAGGCCAACATGCTCTTGCAGATGTGGATGCCACGGTCGTTGACCAGGTTGACGCGCACCACGTTCTTGCCGTTGGCCTTCATGATTTCGGAGACGCTCCATCCAAGGAGGTTGTTGCGGATATGGCC
>DGXB01000120.1:335-19058 GCA_002396205.1 Bacteroidales bacterium UBA4243 | reverse complement strand
TTGCAGATATCGGGTTTCTCCTTGAGGCGTTCGGCCACCTTCATGCCGAGGATGGCGTGCGGCAGCTCTTCCTCGTTCTCGGCCACCTTACCGATGTCGTGCAACAAGCCGGCACGTTTGGCTGCCTTCACGTTGAGACCCAACTCGGCAGCCATGGTGGCGCAGAGCTTGGCGGTCTCGACGGAGTGTTGCAACAGGTTTTGGCCATAGCTGGTGCGGTATTTCATGCGGCCAATCATCTTGATCAGTTCGGGGTTGAGGTTGTGGACGCCAAGGTCGATGCAGGTACGTTTGCCGGTTTCCATAATCTCTTGGTCCACTTGCTTTTCCACCTTGTGCACCACTTCTTCGATGCGGGCGGGGTGGATGCGTCCGTCGGTGACGAGCTTCTGCAACGAGAGGCGGGCGATTTCGCGGCGGATGGGGTCGAAACCGGAGATGAGGATGGCATCGGGGCTGTCGTCGATAATGATTTCGACGCCCGTGAGCGATTCGAGGGTGCGGATGTTGCGGCCTTCGCGACCGATGATACGACCCTTGATCTCGTCGTTTTCGATATTGAACACGCTGACGGTGTTCTCGATGGCCGTCTCCGAAGCGGTGCGTTGGATGGTCTCAAGGACGATTTTCTTAGCCGTCTGGGCCGCGCTCATCTTGGCCTCTTCCGTGACTTCCTTCACGTAGACCATGGCATCGGCCTGGGCTTCTTCCTTGATGAGTTCGACCAATTGGTCCTTGGCTTCCTTGGCCGAGAGTCCCGATATGGTTTCGAGTTTCTGGGTCTCTTCCTTGTAGATGCGGTCGAGGTCGGCCTTTTTCTTGTCGAACACCTCGATTTGGTTTTCGAGTTTCTGTTGGGCGGCCTGCACCTCTTTCGACTTGCGCTGTGCATCTTCCATCTTCTTGTTGGCATCTTGCTTCAGCTGGTTGATGCGGTTTTCGGCGGTAGCCAGTTCGCGCTTGCGGTCCTCGCAGGCTTTCTCGTGTTCGTCTTTCAGCTGGAGGAACTTCTCCTTGGCTTGCAGGATGCGTTCCTTCTTGATGACCTCGGCCTTTTCCTTGGCCTCTTCGAGCAGGGCTTGCTCTTCTTTGGTGACGGCTTTCTTGAGGATGGTGGACGTAATAAGGTAGCCAACCGCAAAGCCCACGACCAAAGCTGCGGCGGCGATGATAATCCAAGTAGTGCTTGAGATACTGAGTAATAACATTTTAAACTCTGTTTTTACCCGAAAAATGAGGAGGAAACAAAAAGAAACTGCCCACTCGTGGGATGTGTGTAAACCCCAATACGATACGCTTATGGCCACCGCGGTGCGCAAACTTCCACTGGCACCTAGGTGCTTCCCCGAAGGGAATGAGGCCCGTTTTTGCAGAGCGCGAGTAGACCGGTTGATGTGTTAGATTATGTTGAGTTTACCAATGCGCTGAGCAGGCAGTTCCAGATCTTCAAAGAACAATGCCACGGAAACCGTGGTTATGATTGATTGCCCAGCAAGGTGTTGAGGTCCTGAAGTTTGCGTTCCAGATCCTGATTGCGATAAGTCAATTCAGCGTCCATTTTGACCACCGAGGTGGCAAACTGCAAGGCAGTCATCGAAAGCAGGTCCTGAACGTCTTTGTAGGCATAATGCTTCGAGTAGTATTTCACCCTCTCATTGATGAGGTTGCCGGCCTTGCGGACTTTTTCTTCGTCAGCGCGGGCCACCGAGAGCCGGTAGGGCCTATCCAACAGACTGATATTGATGGTTATTTCGTCCATTTCGCTGACTTTCAAATATCTGAGTTATTCCTTACTGTTCAAAATCGAAACGCATCGGTCAATCTCTTTCACCAACTCCTTGATGAGTCGTCTTCCTTCTTCTAATTCTCCCTCGTTGTCGAGTGCGTTAACAATTGTACATTTATTTATTTTGTCTTGCAACTCCATCGCCGACCTTCGCAACGCCAGATTTTCCTTGTCCAACGCTTCGTTCTGATCGGCAAGCCGCTTGTTCTCAATGGCCAACTGGTTTCTTTCATCAAGCAATTTCCGCAATTTCACTTCGATTTCGGATACTATGATGCTCAAGTCGGCCATGTCGCAATCGGGTCTTGGAATTGTGGCACAAAAATACGGATTTATATCTTACTTCGGTCATTTTCGGAAAAAAATTTTCCACGTTTTGCCGAACATTGCGGAAAAAGCCCTACTTTTAGCGCATTAAAAACGCCATTCGCAATGAAAACAAAACTCACCCTTATGATTATCATGACCGCGATCCTCGCGTCCTGCTCGCAAAAAGAGACGACGATTACCTTGCTGGAAACCACTGACACTCACGGACGTTACGACGAATTTGCCAACGATGCCCTCGTCATCAAGCAGATGAAAGCCGAGTTGGGCGACCGCCTGATTCTCCTCGACAATGGCGACGACCTGCAAGGCACCGTGTTCCAATATTGCTCCAACCAAGACGCCAGTCACCCCAACCTCACCTCCGAATTCCTCAATTATTTCCCTTACGACGTGGCCACAGTGGGCAACCACGACATTGAGGCAGGCCGCAAGGTGTTCGACCGCGTCTATTCCGAAACGAAGATGCCCGTTTTGGCTGCCAACGTCATCGACGAAACGACGGGCGAGCCTTATTTTACACCTTATGTTATTATAGAGCGCGAAGGCTACAAGGTCGCCGTGCTCGGACTGCTGACGCCCTACGTCGTCACCTGGGTGCCCGACCGCCTGCGCCCCGGCCTGCGCTTCGAGCAACTGGAAGCCGCCGCCGAGAAATGGGTGAAAATCATCCAAGAGAAAGAACACCCCGACCTGATGGTGGGCCTTTTCCACTCGGGCTTTGAGCCACAGGTGCAGAACCTGCCCGAAGACCATCCGTTGGGGCGCGAAAACGCCACGAAATGGGTGACCGAAAACGTGCCGGGCTTCGACATCATCTTCTACGGCCACGACCACCGCGCCCGTGCCGAAAAACTGACTTGCACCGACGGCAATCCCGTCTACGTGCTCAACTCAGGCAACCGCGCCCAAGGTCTGGCCAAAGCCGAAGTGACATTGAAGAAAGGGCAAAAACCGAAAATCAGCGTCGAATTGATGCCCACCGACGGCGAAGCCATAGACCCCGATTTCGCCAACATGGTGCAACCATACATCGACCGCGCCGAGGCTTATCAGCGGCGCGAGGTGGCCGAACTGCCCGTCAGCATCAGCAGCGACGACGTCTTCAATGGGCCGTGCCTCTGGGTCGACGAAATCCACCGCTGCCAAATGGAGACCGTCGAGGCGGAAGGCATCCATGCCGACATCTCGGTGGCAGCCCCGCTCAGCAGCGGCAAGACCATCGAAGCGGGAATGCTGACCGTCAGCGACTTCTTCACCTGGTATCCCTTCGAGAACTCGTTGGCAGTCATGGCCTTGACAGGCAAGGAAGTGAAAGCCTTCCTCGAATACGCCTACGAGATGAAAAGCCCCATCTACAACTTCGACTGCGCTGCGGGCATCATGTATGAAGTGACCGACAAAAAAACCATGGGCGAGCGCATCCATATCCTCAGCATGGCCGACGGCACGCCCTTCGACATGGAGAAGACCTACAACGTGGTGATGAACTCCTACCGCTCGATGGGCGGTGGCAACCACCTCATCAACGGCATCGGCTGGGCACAAGAGGACATCAAGAACCACGTGGTTTGGCAAAGCGACCGCGACCTGCGCTCCATCTTCATCGACTGGGCCACGAAGAAAGGCACACTCGACAGCGAACCTCTGAACCATTGGAGAATTAAATAACCCGCATCGCGTCACTGCGAGGCACGAAGCAGTCCAAGAAGCGAGATGAATCACTGGATTGCTTCGCTTCGCTCGCAATGACGCAAAGCGACGACAAGACAAAACAACTATGCGCGAAGAATTCCTATACTACATCTGGGAGAACCGTCTGACCGACAAGGACTTGAAGACCACGGAAGGCGAAGCGGTTGACGTAGTGGCCACGGGCTACCGCAACACCGACTCGGGTCCCGACTTCCTTGAAGCCAAAATCCAAATCGGCGACAAGCTCTGGGCGGGCCATGTGGAAATTCACGTGAAAGCCTCCGACTGGAACCGCCACGGCCACCAAACCGACAAAGCCTACCAAAACATAGTCCTGCATGTCGTGTATGAAAACGACACCAAAGTCAACGAAATCCCGACCTTGGAACTGAAAGGCCATTTCGACGAAAGCCTTTTTGCCCAATACCAAAAACTTATCGCTTCCAAAACTTGGATCCCGTGCGAGAAAAGCATCGGCCAAGTGCCCATCTTCACTCGACTTTCGTGGCTCGACCGCATGGCTGTGGAACGTTTGGAAAGCAAGTCGGAAAACGTAACCAAGATACTGAAATCCAACCAATTCGACTGGGAAGACGCGCTCTACAAGCTGCTGATGCGCTATTTTGGCCTGAAAGTCAACAACGAGGCTTTTGAGTATTTGGCCAACATCCTGCCATTCAAGACCTTGCTGAAACATGCCGACAATCTTTTGCAGGTGGAAGCCATGCTCATGGGCTGCGCGGGCTTCCTCGAAGTCGACTTCACGGAGGAATATCCTTTGCTACTCAAGCGCGAGTTTGCCGTCATGCGTGCCAAGTTCAACCTGCTGACCATGTCTGCCGAGCGGTGGAAATTCATGCGGATGCGACCTTCCAATTTCCCGACCATCCGTTTGGCACAAATGGCGCAACTCATCCACAAAAACGGCTGTCTGTTCTCCAAAATCAAGGCGGCGAAAGACACGGCTGAGGTCAAGGCCTTGTTTGACGTGGCCGCATCGGGGTATTGGGAGACGCATTGGCGGTTTGAAAAACGTGAGGGGATGCCACAATGTGACAGCCCTACAAGGTCACAACTGAAACATTTGGGCGATGCCACCGCCGACCTGTTGCTCATCAATGCGGTGGTGCCTTTGTTGTTTTGCTACGGCAAACTGCACAAGGACGAATCGGTATGCGAGACGGCAATGCAATTCCTCGAAGAGACTGAGGCTGAGGACAATGCCATCATCCGCCATTTCGCAGCCTGCGGCATCACTGCGGAAAATGCCATGCAAACCCAGGCCTTGTTACACCTTTATTCGTATTTTTGCAAGCGCAAACGTTGTCTCGAATGCCGCATCGGGAATGTACTATTGAAATAACCTAAAATGAACAGCTTCCTTAGCATCGAAATCGACCGAAAACGCGTCTTCGGATTGGACTTTTTGAGGGCGTTTGCCATTTTCTGCGTAGTGCAAGGCCATGCCGAGCAAATCCTTTTCGACACGCCCCTCGATCGTTTCACCGACATGCCCGTGCCCCACGGCGTCGACATCTTCTTTGTCATAACGGGATTCCTCATCGGGAAGTCGTTCATCAACCATCTCAAGCAGCACGACAACCACATCAGCCGATCCAAGACCCTCAACTTTTATGTTCGGACAGCGTTGCGCATCTTGCCCAACTACCTTTTCATTCTGATGGTCAACTATCTTTTGGTGCGACTTCATGTCATCGAAGGCGACCTACAGGCGTTCCCCCTATGGCGATTTGCCACGTTCACCCAAAACCTGTTCACGCCTTTCTGGGGCTTCTATTGGGAGTCGTATTCCCTGTCCGTTCAATGGTGGTTCTATATCTTCTTCCCGCTCCTTCTGACCCTCTGTTCCCTTTTTGCGAAACCCAAACGATACATCCCTTGGCTGTGCCTGCTTTTCGTTGCGGCTTCCATTGCCTTCCGCCTCTCAGTGGCCGACCAAATCCACGACCGTTTCGGTTGGGACATTTGGATTCGCAAGACGGTGGCCTCGCGCACCGACAACATCTACATGGGCGTGCTTGCCGCTTGGCTGATGAGCTATTATCCCAAGCAATGGGAGCGCCATGCGGTGGCCTGTTTCGTCGTAGGCTTAGCTCTGTTTGTTGCCACGCGCATCATTCCCCGCACTCCAGGAACTTTCTATTATGATGCTCTATATCTGACGATTTCCGCCTTTGCCATCGCGCTGTGGCTTCCGCTCCTGACGAAATGGAAATCATACAAAACCCGATGGGGAGGCATCGTTTCGCGCATCAGCGTGCTATCCTACGCCATGTTCCTTACCAATCTGCTGCTGCTCCAAGTCCTTGAGCACAGTTTCCCGCAATTCATGAGTCGCTACGCCATTGCCTATCCCGTTTACTGGGCGCTGGTTTTTGCGGCGGCATACGTCCTGTATGTCCTTGTGGAAAAGCCTTTTGTGAGGTTAAGGAATAAAATCACTTTATCGTAAACAATACTAAATCAACCAAATAAGATGAAAAAATCCGTTTTTACACTTCTCTTGGCCCTTTGCTTCAATGCATTGTTTGGCCAATCCAACAGTCACCGTGTCCTCGTGATGATGGCGGAACAATACAAAGACACCCAATTGTCGCAAAAAGCGGCACTCATGACCAAGCAACAACGCCGCGACTTCGTCATCGCCGAACGTAAGGCGTTTTGCCACGCCTCACAAGCCCAAGTGATTGATTTCCTGAAGGGTTTCAAAGATGCCAACCATGTTGACCAAATCCAGCAGTTTTGGTCGATCAATGGGTTCAGCTGCGTGGCAAGCGACGAAGTCATCGCCCTACTTGCCGAGCGCAAGGATGTGGCTTGGGGCGGTGCCGACGAGATGCGTCTGATGGTTCCCGAAACAGAGAAGCCACATCCCATCACTGCCAAAGACATCGCTTGGCACGTCGACAAAATCAACGCGCCTGCGGTTTGGAATTATGAAAGCACAGGCTTCACTGGCCAAAACGTGATCGTCGCCATCCTCGACACAGGCGTGAACTACAACCACATCGACATTGTCAACAGCATGTGGGATGGTGGCAATGAATATCCTCACCACGGCTACGATGTCGTCAACCACGACGACGACCCCATGGACGACCACGGCCATGGAAGCCACTGCGCTGGCATCGTGGCAGGTCAAGGCACGGCTGGCACCCAGACGGGTGTCGCCCCTGGTGCCAAAATCATGGCCATCAAGATGATGAGTGCCGAGGGACAAGGTGGCGACGCCGAGCTTATCGGTGGTGTCGAGTTTGCCTTGGAGCACGGCGCCGACATCCTGAGTTGCTCGTTTGGCGACCCAGGCGTTGGAGGTTACAGCGTTTACCGCCAATTGTACGAAACTGTCCTCGACGCAGGTGTGGTCGCGGCCGTGGCGGCTGGCAATGACGGCCAAACCCAATACGCCCAGCCTGTCCCTTACAACATCGAGTCGCCTGGCAACTGCCCTCCACCGTGGTTCCACCCCGACCAAACCCTCACCGGAGGTCGCACTGCGGTGGTCAGCATCGGCGCCACCGACAACAACGACGCGCATTCCGCTTTTTCGTCAGTGGGTCCTGTCACATGGGCCGAAGGTGCACAGATCGGCGAGTATTACGACTACCCCTACGAAAACGGCAACGCTGCCAAGCCCGGACTGATTCGACCCGACATATCCGCACCGGGGTCAAACATCACCTCGCTCAACTATGCGACCAACGACGGTTATGTGGCCTACGACGGTACCTCGATGGCGACGCCTTGTGCCGCCGGCGTGATGGCATTGCTCCTCGATGCCAATCCCGAACTGCTTCCCGCCGAAATCGATTCCATCATCGAACTCACCGCCGTCAAAATCGGCAATAGCAAGAAAAACAACATCACCGGCTCGGGTCGTATCGACGCCTTGGCTGCCATCAATGCCTTGTTCCACCATGGTCCCACCAACCTCACAGCCGACTTCGACGGCGAGACGGTCGTATTGAATTGGGTTGCCGCCCCCGAAGGCATCTCTTATACCGTCTACCGCGACGGCCTGCCCATTGCCACGGGCCTGACAGCAACCACCTACACCGACCATCTCAGCTATGGCGGCAGCTACACCTACTATGTGACTGCCCAACTCGCCAACGACATGACCTCGCTCCCCTCCAACTACGTCACCTTGACGAAAGCAATCGAGATTGAAGCCGAAGTCATCAACAACATGCGCGTGTCGTTGTCGTGGAACCTGCCCGCAGGCGTTTACGACGGCTTCGAGTCGGGCGACTTCTACCAAAACATGTGGATCAACGACGCCACCAGCCCTTGGGTCGTCACCGACACGCAACCCAATACAGGCACCTATTGCGCCAAGTCGACCAACACGGGCATGTTCTCCAACAGCAAAATCTCGCTGGCGGTCAACCTGCCCACAACGAGCGTCGTGAGCTATTATGCCCGCGTCAGCTGCTTCCCGCTCAATGGCTGCGGCTTCTTTGTCGACAACGTGCAGTATGGCGAGACCTTGAAGGACGAAGTGCCGTGGACACGCTACACAGTGACCATTGGCCCTGGCAACCACATCTTGGAATGGAAGTATGCCAACCAACTCAATGAGGGCGAATACGACAACGCCTTCTACATCGACGACATCACCGTGGGCAACACCTACGACATCTACCGCGCCAACTGCGACGGAAGCAATGTCGAGCTGATTGCTTCAAACGTGGCCGATGCCCAATATGTCGATTATGGTTGGGATGCACTGCCGATTGGGCAATACAAATACGGCATCAGCACCGATGGCGGAAACACCATTGCCTGGTCGGAATGTCTGGATAAGGATGTGATGGTCGTTGATGAGAACAACGCGATGGAAATCAAGGTTTATCCTAATCCTACCAACGGAATTCTATTTGTACAGACGTTGCGCGAAAAGTCTCTACCAACGGAAACTGAATATTGCATCACCAACCTAACGGGTCAAACGTTGCTTTCAGGCCACATTACCGATGAAACCCAGCAAATTGATATGACGGGTTTGGCTGAAGGGATGTATTTTGTTAGGATACAAAACGATAGAGAGGTGACAATCAAGAAGTTCACTATTGCAAAGTAACATTCTTTTACGATTTACGTCACTGCAAGGCGTTGCGAGCAAAGCGCGGCAAAGCTGTCCAGATAATAAATCTCTTCATCTGGATTGCTTCCACCGCGCTTTGCTCGTGGCAGGCTCTCCTCGCAAATCGCCAGATTCGACGTTAGTCAATAACGCCAAGCGACGACTAGATTAATCCTCCTCTTCGAGGAAGAAAATCTCCTCCACCGATTTCCCGAACACCTGAGCCATCTTCAAGGCCAACACCGTGGAAGGCACATACCGCCCTGATTCAATGGCATTGATCGACTGTCGGCTCACACCTATAAGTTTGGCCAAATCTTCTTGCGTGAGGTCCTTTTCGGCTCGCGCCACTTTCAAGCGGTTTTTCATTGCGCGCCTCCTTTGTTGAAGCGGTGCAGCTCGAATTTGAACTTGATGATGAACAGGATAAGAAACACGAAGAACACCAAGTAAGGTACAATCATAAATGGCATTCCATAGATGAGGAGCGTCGCAAGGATAAACAAAATAGCTGTGACGTAAGTTGACCAAACCAGACTTTGCTCACGAACCTTTGTAACAAACTCGTCTTCAATCTTTTCTTTGGAAAATCCAATCAGCACAAGTCCGATGGTCAAAAGGGGAAACACCAGCGACAAGATGGTGGTTGTCGCCATCACGAAGAAGCCATGCGGAGCAGGGTCGTCGTCCATGAATTCGTAAGCGCCGTCATAATACAAGGCGGGCATCTTGAATTGGAAATTCGGGAACCAAAGATGTTCCGCCACAAATGCTGCCACCGCCGCGATGACCAGCACCCATCCGATTGCTCTGAACCGATGGGGGAAAAGATAGTTTTTGTTCATAAGGCATTAAATTTAAAAGTTTAACGCTGCAAAAGTAAAGCAAACTTTCCAATTAGACAAATTAATTTGTCATTATTTTTCAATTTTTCTTTTTTGGCAGGGACTTACGTCGCCTGCCGAGTGGTCTGTCGTCCCTACGGGACTACAATGTGCCGCAAAGTCCTGTGGGGAAGACGGATAATAGGCAGATGGTGTCAACACTTGCCGACAGAAACATCAATTTTCGCAAAAACCGTCCATCCGCCCGATTTTTTTCCTATTATTGCAGATTATTTGTCCGAAAACAAAAACATTCACAATATGGAAAACGATCAATTCAAACTGCCCGAGAACGCGCACCGCGAACTGAAACCGGGCGAAGAGTACGAACCGATACTCTCGAAAAACAAAAAGTATCAAGAAGTTACAGTGTGGTCGGTATGCGTCGGCCTGCTGATGACCATCCTTTTTTCGGCTGCCGCCGCCTACCTCGGCCTGAAGGTCGGGCAGGTGTTTGAGGCCGCCATCCCCATCGCCATCATCGCCATCGGCCTGACGGGATTAGCGCGAAAGAACGACGCCCTCTCGCAAAACGTCATCATCCAATCGATTGGCGGCTGCTCGGGCGGCGTGGTGGCTGGCGCCATCTTCACCCTGCCTGCACTCTACATCCTGCAAGGCAAGGGCTACCAAATCGAAATCAACTTCTGGCAGGTGTTCATTGCCTCCTTGCTGGGCGGCATCTTGGGCATCCTGTTCCTCATCCCCTTCCGCAAGTACTTCGTCAAGGAGCAACACGGCAAGTTCCCCTTCCCCGAAGCCACGGCCACCACACAGGTCTTGGTGAGCGGACAGAAGAAGGGCAAGGACTCCTTGTTATTAGTTATCAGCGGCTTGATTGGCGGTTTGTACGACTTCATCGTGTCGACCTTCGGCTGGTGGTCGGAGACCCTCACCACGCGCATGATGGGCTGGGGCACGGCCTTGGCCGACAAAGCCAAGCTGATGTTCAAGGTGAACACGGGCGCGGCTGTGCTGGGCTTGGGCTACATCATCGGCCTAAAATACGCCTTCATCATCTGCTGCGGCTCCATCTTGGTGTGGTTCATCATCATCCCGGGCATGAACCTCATCTGGGGCGACCAAGTTGTCGACCTGATGAACGCAGGCATCACCGCAACCCTTGGCTCGATGTCGCCTGAACAGATTTTCACCAACTACGCGCGTCACATCGGCATCGGCGGCATCGCCATGGCAGGTGTCATCTCCATCATTAAGTCATGGGGCGTGATTAAGTCGTCGGTGGGTCTCGCCGCCAACGAGTTCAAGGGCAAGAAAGCCTCGGCGGAACCCGTCGACCGCACACAGCAAGACCTCTCGATGAAGACCGTCGTCATCAGCATTGTGGCCGTACTTATCGTCACCTTCTTGTTCTTCTGGTTTGGCGTGGTGCACAACGTATGGCACGCCTTGATTGGCATCTTGGTCGTGGCCGTCATCGCCTTCCTGTTTACGACGGTGGCCGCCAACGCCATCGCCATCGTGGGCAGCAACCCTGTGAGCGGCATGACGCTGATGACCTTGATTTTGGCCTCGTTGGTGATGGTCGCTGCCGGACTGAGCGGTCCCAGCGGCATGACCGCCACATTAATTATAGGTGGTGTGGTCTGTACGGCACTGGCCGTGGCTGGAGCCTTCATCACCGACTTGAAAGTAGGTTATTGGATTGGCACGACGCCCAAGAAACAAGAGATTTGGAAGTTCATCGGCGTGGCCGTGGCCGCTGCCACCGTCGCCGGCGTGATCATGGTGTTGAACAAAGCCTACGGCTTCGTGGGCGAAGGTTCGCTCGTTGCCCCTCAAGCCAACGCCATGAGCGCCGTCATCGAGCCGATGATGTCGGGCGGCAGCGCCCCGTGGTTGCTCTACGGCATCGGTGCTGCCATCGCCTTGATCCTCAACTTCTGCAAAGTGCCGGCATTGCCCTTCGCCTTGGGTATGTTCATCCCGATTGACCTCAACGTGCCGCTGCTCATCGGTGGTGCCATCTCGTGGTTCGTCAGTTCGCGCAGCAAGGACCAGAAACTCAACGATGCCCGCTACAACCGTGGCACCCTCATCGCCTCGGGCTTCATCGCTGGTGGTGCCTTGATGGGTGTGGTAAGCGCCATCCTCAAGTTCTGTAATGTGGATGCCGTGGCCAAGACTGCTGATGGCACTCCGTTTGCCGAGCTGCCCGTGGCCGGTCTCATCGCCTTGGTGATGTATATCGCCATCATCGCCTACATGATTTGGGACTCGAAGCGGGCGAAGGTTGAGGAATAAACTTCCTGACTATGACTTGTGACTATGACCGTGACTGCTTTTCTTTTGGCGAAAGCAGTCATGGTCAATTATTATAGGTCATTACTAAAAAACACATAAAAGAAAACCCCTACGGGGTATAACCCATTGGTTCGTTGAGTTTTCATTATTAAAAGAAAGCTCCTATGGAGCATTTTTAGAAGTTCCCTATAATTTGTTAATGTCCTAAAGAGTATTTTCACTATTTTTGCAGCCTAATTGTCAACGAAATAAAAACACCACTAAATATGAAAAGATTTACGATGATCGTGGCGTTGCTGCTGATGGTAGCGATGCCGATGATGGCCCAAAGGAGCGCTTTCAACAAGGTGACCCCTGAGTTGCAAAAGGAAATGAACCAAGGTTTTGAAGAGACGTTCCGCGTTATCATCATTATGAACGAACAATTTGACACACAAAAATCCACCCGACAGTTGCAACACCTCAACAAGGCTCACCAACGTGAGTACGTCGTCAACGAACTACAAAGGGTCTCACAAAACGGCCAAAAAGATGTATTGAAGGATTTGAAACAAGGTCAAAAAGCCTCGATGGTGAACGACATAAAGTCTTTTTGGATCATCAATGCCATCAGTGCCGAGATGACTGAAGACATGGTATGGGCCATCGCCGACCGTCCTGATGTGAAATACGTGATGAAAGACGTGGAGATATACATTGCCGATGGCGAAGAAAACGAGACCGTTCTTGTTGGAAACAACAGAGCCACCAACCAATGGAATGTTACGAAGGTAAATGCCGACGATGTCTGGTCGTTAGGATACACTGGAGGAGGTGTCGTCGTGGCTGTCATTGACACGGGCGTAAACTACAACCACACTGACATTGCCAACAACATGTGGGAGGGAGGTAGCGAATATCCGAGCCACGGATGGGATTTCGTCAACAGCGACAACGATCCCATGGACGACCATGGACATGGCACCCATTGTGCAGGAACCGTCTCGAGTTACGGGACAAATGGCAACCAATGCGGCATTGCCAAAGATGCCAAAATCATGGCATTGAAGGTCCTTGCAGCAAACGGTTCCGGATCAGCCACCAGCTCTTGGGCTGCCATTGAGTTTGCGGTGTCTCATGGTGCCGACATCCTTAGCATGTCACTAGGTTCAAAAGGTACTGGTGGAAACGGGACATACAGAACTGTTATGGAGAATGTTCTCTCTTGTGGCGTTGTGGCCTCTGTTTCCGCAGGTAATGTTGGAGATGATTTATCGACCTATCCCATCCCATACAATGTAGGTTCTCCTGGCAACTGCCCCTCGCCGTGGAGAAATCCTGACCAAACTCTCAATGGCGGAAGAGCTGCCGTGGTGTGTGTAGGATCGACCACAAACACAGACGATCATTCCTATTTCTCTTCATACGGGCCTTCCACATGGAGCAGCGGATCCTCCATATCCCCTTATAGCGATTATCCTTGGGAAGAGAACAGCCAAACTAACATTGGTCTTATCAAGCCCGATATTGCCGCACCAGGAAGCAGTATCCTATCTTTGTACCATGGATCAAATACTCAGTATTGCACAAAGAGCGGCACTTCGATGGCTGCCCCGTGTGTCGCAGGCGTGATGGCATTAATGCTTTCCGTCAATCCCACCTTGACCCCTATGGAAATAGATTCCATCATCGAGACCACCGCCGTGACCTGTGGAGGACAGACCTCGAAAGACAACACATTCGGCGCAGGTCGCATTGATGCGTTGGCCGCAATCAATTATATGTTGAACGCATGCAATGCCCCCACTAACCTAACTGCCACTCTCGATAGGGCAGTTGTCAGTTTGAGTTGGACAGCTGCCTCGGGTGTCAGTACCTATCGTGTCTATCGCAACGGTATCATGATAGCCAACAACGTTTCAGGAACGGCCTATACAGATGTCAGCGCCCCCACAGGAAACAACACCTATTATGTGAGAAGCAATGGCAACAACTACCAAGCCTCCATCCCCTCCAACCAAGTCACCGTAACCATCACCACCAATACGCAAACCAACGCTCCTACAGCGTTAACAGCTACAAACATCAGCAACGGCTCAACTACCTTGACTTGGACGGCTCCCATTACCCGGCAAGCTGACTTGTATTACGCAAATACCCACACTTCATTTATCGGTACAGAAGCAGAATTAATTGCAGGTCAAAAATTCACAAGCGACATGCTGCAACCTTACGCTGGAATGCAAATCAATCAAGTGAAATTCACGGGCTATTCCGCAGATGCACAATATACCATAGCCATTTATGAAGGTGACGCATTGTTACCTGGCAATTTGCTCCACCAAGCCACCTACACCACAACGGAACAATATGAAGAAATTACATACACGCTGCCCAATCCTGTTGCAATCAATCCCAATAAAGATTTATGGCTAACCATAACGTTCTCTGATGCAATCTCTTACAATAATTCAATTCAAAGCATTGGGGTTAATAATGCTGGCCTATACCGATTTGCCTCAAATGATTATTGGTTAACTTGGAATTATTCTTGGGCCTTTGTCCTTTCACTAAGCGACGGCAACTTTACCTACAACATTTACAACAACGATGTGGCGATAGCAACCAACCAAAGCAACACATATTATACCGCAACATACTCGAATGGTATGAACCTGTATCAAGTTACAGCAGTCAGCAACAATTATGAGTCGGATGTCAGCAACTCTTTCATGATTGTCAGCGAGACTGCCACAGAAAGTAACATAGCGCTTGGTTCGGAAGACATCCTTGTCGTTTTGCCCAACAGCTCCCTCACCGTCAGCGGAACATTAAGCGACATCAACGAGGGCAACCTCATCCTCGAAAACGGTGCCGAACTTGTCCACAACACGGTGGGAGTGAAAGCCACGGTGATGAAATCCGTCACGCCGCCTTCGGCCAACGACTACGGCTGGTACTTCATCGCCTCGCCCGTCACGGAAACTGTTACACCCACAGCCGACAACGGCTTCCTCAACGGAACATACGACCTATATTATTATGACGAGCCGACGCACTACTGGATGAATTACGAAAGCAGCGCTTTCAGCTTACTGCCACAAAAAGGCTACCTCTACGCCAACGTTGCGCCCAACGGCACGACGCTGCAATTCGCTGGCACGCTGACCCCGAGCAATAGCCCTGTCACCATCAACGGCCTGAGCCACAGCGCAAGTTCGCTGAACGGCTTCAACCTTGTGGGCAACCCCTTCGCCTGCAATGCCACCGTTAGCGAAGACTTTTATGTGGTCGACAACGAGACAAACAAGGTGATTTTGGCCAGCAACGGAAGCGAGATCGCTCCTTGCGCGGGCATCTTCGTCAAAGCTACGGCAAACGATGCTTCCGTGACGTTCACGAAAGCGACATCGAGGGTAGAACCGTCGTCAAGCAGCTTCGACATCACACTGAAGCAAAATGCCGAAAGGAGCACCGCTTCTACCTTGGACCGCGCCCGCGTTCACCTCAGCGATGCAGAGACCTTGGAAAAGTTTAGCATTGGCGACGGTGAAGGAAGCGTCATCTACTTCTCGCAAGACGGCCAAGACCTCGCCGTGGCATACGCTAACGGTGAGAACGAGCTGCCCGTCAACTTCAAGGCCGCTGAAAACGGCACCTATACGCTCGCTTTTGAAGTCGAGAACCTCGATTTGGGCTATCTGCACCTGATTGATAACATGACGGGCAATGAGGTTGATGTTTTGGCCATGCCGAACTACTCATTCGAAGCCAAGACATCGGATTACGCTTCGCGGTTCAGGCTGGTGTTTGCTGAAAACGAAACGGACGGCGCTTCGACAGGCTCAGCGGCCTTTGCCTATATCACCGATGGCGAAATCCTAATCAACGAGGCGGACGTATGCGATGCGTCCCTACAGGTGGTGGACGTGACGGGGCGCGTCGTCGCTTCCGTTGGCGGACACACGCGGCGTGTGCCTACTACGGGGATTCCAGCAGGCGTTTACGTCCTTCGCCTCATCAATGGCGACACGGTTAGGACGCAGAAGATTGTGATAGAATGACCGTAGAGCAACACACTGGGTTCGCAAGCGTCCCGCTTGCAGGCAATGCCAACACCTCAACAACAATTGACGGCCGCTTCCCAAAAGAAGGTTGGCACAGCCGAGGCTATCTGCCGCATTGCGAAGCAAGGAACCTTCAGTTTATCACTTTTCGATTGTACGATTCGGTTCCTAAAGAAGTGATTTTGAAATGGAAAGAGCAAGTCGCACACGAAAGTGATTTTGAACAGGCAAACAAACTTTTGAGGCTATTAGACCAATACGAAGATGCGGGAAAAGGATCTTGCTATCTGAAAGATGATCGCATAGCCAAGTTGGTTCAAGACGCTCTTTTGTTCCATGATGGCAAGCGATATAAGCTATTGAATTGGTGCATAATGCCCAATCACGTTCATGTACTCATTGAGAAGTTCGAAGGAGTCACTCTTTCAGGAATATTACACAGTTGGCGGTCTTTTACTTCACACAAAGCCAATGAAATCCTTGGCAGAACTGGAGACTTTTGGATGAAAGACTACTTCGACAGATTCATCCGGGACGAAAGTCACCTGAATGCCACCATTCGATATATAGAAAACAACCCCGTGAAAGCAGGGTTGGCAAATGAGCCAGAGGATTGGCCGTGGTCATCAGCGTGTTATCGTTAACTTGGTTCGCAAGCGTCCCGCTTGCGGATTTTGCAGGCGGGACGCCTGCGAACCCAGTTTTTCACTACCTTTGCAGCCATAATTTTATCGAATCGTGGCAAGCATTTCAAACCAACCCTATAAGAATGATGCCCACATCGACGCGATAGTCAAGGCTTTGCGCGATGGTGGGCATTTGCTGTGTTCCAATTTAGTGGCCTCGTCGAAGGCCTTCGTCGTGGAAGAGACCTTCCGCCAGATGGGTGGCATTCATTTCATCGTATGCGCCGACAAGGAAGACGCGGCCTATTTCTACAACGACCTCGAAAGCCTCCTCGGCGAGCGCGGCATGGACTACAGCAAGAAACAGGTCCTCTTCTACCCCACTTCCTACAAACGCCCCTACGAGCCGGAGAAGCCCGACAACACCTATATCCTTTCGAGGACAGAGGTGCTGCAACGCGTCTCCACCTCGGAACGCAAGACCTTGATAGTGAGCTACCCCGAAGCACTGAGCGAAAAGGTATTCACCCGCAAGCTGTTGGCCAAGAACACCTTCAAGATCAAGGTGGGCGACAAGGTGAACCTCGATTTCCTCACCGACTTGCTCTACGAATACGAGTTCGAGAACGTCGATTTCGTGGTGGAGCCGGGGCAATTCGCCATCCGTGGCGGCTTGGTCGACGTGTTTTCGTTTGCCAACGACTACCCCTACCGCATCGAATTCTTCGGTGACGAGGTGGACAGCATCCGCAGCTTCAACATCGCCGACCAGCTCTCCATCGAGAAACTGAAACAGATCGTGCTGCTGCCCAACATGCAGGAACGCGCCTTCATCGAGGAACGCGAGGCCATCCTGCAATACCTGCCCGACACCACCACAGTCTGGCTCACCGACATGGCCTTCTTCGCCACACAAGTCGACAAGGAATACGACCGCGCCGTGGAAGCCTTCGAGAAGATGCAGGAGCAGGACGAGGAAGTGAAGGCTTTGAAACCTGGACTGCTGTTTAGCAAGTCGGATGAACTTTTGGCCAGTTTGATGAAGCACCCCACGGTGGAATTTGGTGTTTCAAGCAAATTGATAACCGAACTAACGAATGGACGGCTGCCACAATGTGACAGCCCTACAACTGTCAACTTTAGAACGAAGCCCCAACCCATCTTCAGCAAGAACTTCAACCTGCTTATCGACGACATCAACGAGCACAAAGCGGAAGGCTACCGCGTCATCGTGTTCTCCGAAAGCAGCAAGCAACTTTCTCGCATTCAGGCCATTCTGAACGACATCAACCACAACGACGAGCTGCACCGCGACTTCGAGACCGAGACCATCGCCATCCACGGCGGCTTCATCGACGAGGACCTGAAAGTGTGCTGCTACACCGACCACCAGATCTTCGAGCGTTACCACCGCTTCCACCTGCGCGACAACTTCTCGACCAAGCAGGCCATCACGCTGAAAGACCTCTATGAGCTGAAACCCGGCGACTATGTCACCCACATCGACCACGGCATCGGACGCTTCGACGGCCTTGAGACCATCGAGAACAACGGCAAGCCCCAAGAGGCCATCCGCCTGATCTACAACAACGGCGACCTGCTCTACGTGAGCATCCACTCGCTGCACCGCATCGCCAAATACAGCAGCAAGGACGGCACCGAACCCAAACTCAGCACCCTCGGCAGTGGCGCGTGGAACCGCTTGAAAAACAAGACGAAGAGTAAGGTCAAGGACATTGCGCGTGAGCTTATCAAGCTCTACGCCGAGCGCAAACGCACACCCGGCTTCAAGTTCTCGCCCGACAACTACCTGCAAAACGAGCTGGAGGCTTCGTTCATCTACGAGGACACCCCCGACCAGCTGAAAGCCACCAACGACGTGAAACGCGACATGGAGAGCGACCACCCGATGGACCGCCTCGTGTGCGGCGACGTCGGCTTCGGCAAGACCGAGGTGGCCATGCGCGCCGCCTTCAAGGCCTGCTGC
>DGXB01000120.1:0-278 GCA_002396205.1 Bacteroidales bacterium UBA4243 | reverse complement strand
CTTCAAGGCCTGCTGCGACTCGAAACAAGTGGCCGTGTTGGTGCCGACAACGGTACTCGCCTTGCAGCATTACCACACCTTCTGCGACCGCTTCAACGGCTTCCCCGTCACCATCGAATACCTCAACCGCTTCAAGACGGCGAAGCAACAGACCGAAATCCTGAAACGCCTTGAAAAAGGCGAAATTGACATCATCATCGGGACGCACCGCCTCACGGGAAAGGACGTAAAATTTAAGGATTTGGGCTTGCTCGTCATCGACGAGGAACAGAAATTCG
>DGXB01000009.1 GCA_002396205.1 Bacteroidales bacterium UBA4243 | reverse complement strand
CCCTTCTCGAAGAGGATCTTCGTGATGGCCTTCTTCATGTTCGAAGCGGGGATTTCAACGATTCTATGCTTGGCATTGTTCGCATTGCGGATGCGAGTCAGATAATCTGCTATAGGGTCTGTATTCATCTTTCTAAAGTCTTAAATAGTTTACCAACTAGCTTTCTTTACGCCCGGGATGAGGCCTTTGAGGGCCATCTCACGGAAGTCGATACGCGAAATGCCAAACTGGCGCATGTAGCCTTTCGGGCGACCGCTCAGCTTGCAACGGTTGTGCAGGCGGACGGGGCTTGAGTTCTTCGGCAGTTTCTGCAGGCCTTCGTAATCGCCGGCAGCCTTGAGGGCTGCGCGTTTCTCAGCATACTTCGCGACCATCTTTGCTCTCTTGCGCTCGCGCGCTTTCATTGATTCTTTAGCCATAGTTTACTTGTTTTGATTTTTAAAGGGAAGACCAAAATGTTTCAACAAAGCCAATGCCTCTTGGTCGGTCTTGGCTGAAGTGACGAAGGTGATGTTCATACCGTTCATCTTGACCACCTTTTCGATGTCGATCTCGGGGAAGATGATTTGCTCGGTGATGCCGAAGCTGTAGTTGCCGCGGCCGTCGAAGCCTTTGTCGCTGATACCCCTGAAGTCGCGCACACGCGGAAGGGCCACGCAGATCAAGCGTTCGAGAAACTCGTACATCTTGTCGCCGCGCAGCGTGACGTGGACGCCGATCGGGTTGCCACGACGCAGCTTGAAGTTACTGACGTCGTGTTTGGAAATGGTCGGAACGGCTTTCTGGCCGGTGATGGCGGACATTTCCTCCACACCGACGTCGATCAGTTTCTTATCGGCCAAAGCTGCGCCGATGCCCTGATTGAGTGAAATTTTCAGAAGCCGTGGAACCTGCATCACGCTCTTGTAGTGGAATTCTTCCATCAATGCAGGCACGATTTCACTCTTGTATTGTCCTCTAAGTCTGGGTTGATAGTTCATAGTTACTTGATGATTTCACCGGTTTTCTTTGAATAACGGACCAATTTGCCGTTCTCATCTTTCTTACGACCAATCCTCGAGGGCTTGCCGTTCTTGTCGACCACCATGAGGTTGGAGATGTGGATAGGGGCTTCTTGCTTGATGATGCCACCTTGGGGGTGTTCCGCGTTGGGGCGAGTGTGCTTGGAGATGATTCTAACGCCTTCGACGATAGCTCTGCTCTTCTTCACATCGACCCTGAGGATCTTGCCTTGCTTGCCTTTGTCGTTGCCTGAAAGGACCAGTACGGTGTCGCCTTTCTTTACATGTAGTTTACTCATTTCTCTTTGGTTTTTAAAAGTTAGAATTAAAGCACTTCCGGAGCGAGCGAAACTATTTTCATGAATTGCTTCTCACGCAACTCTCTGGCCACTGGCCCGAAAATACGGGTGCCGATGAGTTCACCGGCTTGGTTCAGCAGCACGCAAGCATTGTCATCAAAGCGGATGTAGGATCCGTCGGCGCGACGGGTTTCCTTCTTTGTGCGGACTACGACTGCCTTCGAGACGGTGCCCTTCTTGACGTTACCGCTCGGGATGGCGCTTTTCACGGTGACGACGATGATGTCGCCCGTGTGGGCGTAACGTTTCTTGGTTCCGCCCAACACTCTGATGCAGAGGACTTCCTTTGCACCGCTATTGTCAGCTACTGCGAGTCTGGTTTCCTGTTGTATCATTTTACTTAGCCCTTTCGATAATTTCTACTAGTCTCCAATGTTTTCTCTTGCTCAGCGGACGGGTTTCCATGATGCGCACGGTGTCGCCGATGTTGCACTCTTCCTTCTCGTCATGAGCCATAAAACGGTTCGTCTTCTTGATAAACTTGCCGTAAATCGGGTGTTTCTCGCGACGCTCGATCTCCACGACGATGGATTTCTGCATCTTGTTGCTGACGACCACGCCGATTCTTTCTTTTCTGAGGTTTCTTTCCATTTTATTCTGCGTCGTTTAGTTATTTATTTCCTTCAAGTTCACGTCTTCTCAATTCGGTCAGATAGCGCGCAATGTTCTTGCGGGTCTCGCGGATCTGGTTGGGATTGTCGAGCGGCGAAACGGCGTGGTTGAGTCTCATCTTCACCAGCTGCTCGCGGGCCTGCTCCAAACGGTCGGTCAGGTCGGGCGTGCTCATCTCTCTGATTGCTTCTTGCTTTTTCATTGTGTATTATCCTCCAAATTATTCGACGTAATCTCTTCTAACAACAAACTTCGTGGTGACGGGCAGCTTCTGGGCGGCCAGGCGGAGAGCCTCCTTGGCGACGGCCAACGGCACGCCTTCGGCCTCGAACAGCATGTGACCCGGGGTGACACGAGCTACAAAGTACTCGGGATCGCCCTTACCTTTACCCATACGGACGTCCAAAGGCTTCTTGGTGATGGGTTTGTCGGGGAAGATGCGGATCCAGATTTGGCCTTCACGCTTCATGTAACGGGTGACGGCCTGACGGGCGGCCTCGATCTGACGGGCAGTAATCAGGGCCTCTTCAAGTGTCTTGATTCCAAAAGAGCCGAAAGCAAGCTGGTGGGCGCGATGGGCGTTGCCTTTCATCTTGCCTTTCTGTGGCCTTCTGTATTTTTGTCTTTTAGGTTGTAACATATTCAGTCAACTTTTAAAGATTAACACGATCATTTACGTTTGCCTTCGCCACGACGGGGGCCACGGCCTGCGGGACGCGGGGCGCCGCCTTGCTTCTTCGCAGGAGCGTTGACGGTGGTGGGCACCAATTCGGGCTTGCCATAGATTTCACCTTTGCAGATCCACACCTTGATGCCGAGACGGCCGTATGAGGTATGGGCTTCCACCAAGGAATAGTCGATGTCAGCACGCAGCGTATGCAACGGGATGCGGCCTTCCTTGTATGACTCGGAGCGAGCGATTTCGGCACCTCCGACGCGACCCGAAATCAAGATTTTGATGCCTTCGGCGCCCATGCGCATGGTGCCGAACGAAGCGGTCTTGATGGCGCGGCGATACGACACGCGGCCTTCAATCTGCTTGGCGATGGTGCTTGCCACGATGTAGGCGTCAAGCTCAGGTCTCTTGATCTCGTTGATGTTGATTTGGATTTCCTTGCCGGTGAGCTTCACCAGTTCTTTCTTCAGCTTGTCGACTTCCTCGCCGCCCTTGCCGATGATCATGCCCGGGCGAGCCGTGAAGATGGTGACAGTGACATACTTCAAGGAACGTTCGATGGCGATCTTTGAGATGCCGGCTTTGCCGAGACGGGCGTTCAGATACTTGCGAATCTTGTCGTCCTCAACGAGCTTGGCCGAAAAGTCTTTTCCGCCATACCAATTGGAATCCCATCCTCTGATGACTCCCAATCTAAGACCTATAGGATTAGTTTTTTGTCCCATTATTTAAACTCTTTTTATTCTCCAATTATTCTTCGTTAGCGATTCTGCTGTCCACGATAATCGTGACGTGGTTCGAGCGCTTGCGGATGTGGAATGCACGTCCGTGGGGGGCGGCTTGGATGCGTTTCAGCGTGCGGCCTTCGTCGACCCAAATCTCTTTCACGTAAAGGTTGCTGTCTTCAACGCGCTTGCCTTCGTTCTTGGCTTCCCAGTTGGCGATGGCCGAACGGAGCAGCTTGTAGACCGGCTTGGCGGCATCCTTGGTCGAATATTGCAAGGAGTGCAATGCAAGCTCCACCTTCATGCCTCTGATCATGTCAGCCACAAGGCGCATTTTGTAAGGAGATGTCGGGGTGTCGTTCAGATGAGCGATGGCGACATTCTTGCGGGCCTCTTTCAAAGCCTCTGCTCTTTTATGTTTTCTTGCTCCCATTGTTTCCTATGTATTACTTGTTACCTTTATCTTTACTACCGGCATGACCTCTGAAGATTCTGGTCGGGGCAAACTCGCCGAGCTTGTGGCCCACCATGTTCTCCGTCACGTAGACAGGGATGAACTTGTTGCCATTGTGGACGGCGATGGTCTGTCCGACGAAATCAGGAGAAATCATCGATGCTCTTGACCATGTCTTGATAACGGTCTTCTTGCCGCTTTGAACGTTTTCCATCACTCTCTGTTGGAGCTTGTAGTGGATGTACGGTCCTTTCTTTAATGATCTGCTCATAGTTTTATGCGATTTTCCTGATTAAATTACTTCTTTCTTCTGTCGATGATATACTTGTTCGAAACGGCCTTCGGCGAGCGGGTCTTGTAGCCCTTTGCCGGCAAGCCCTTGCGTGAGCGCGGGTGACCGCCAGAGGCGCGACCTTCGCCACCACCCATCGGGTGATCGACCGGGTTCATGACAACGCCACGGTTGTGCGGGCGGCGACCGAGCCAGCGGCTACGGCCTGCCTTACCGCTCTTCTCAAGGTTGTGGTCGGCGTTCGAAACGGAGCCGATGGTGGCCTTGCAAGCTTGGAGGATCATGCGGGTTTCGCCTGAGGGCATGCGGAGGATGGCGTATTTGCCATCGCGGCTCATCAGCTGGGCATAGCTGCCGGCGCTGCGGGCCATCTTGGCGCCTTGGCCAGGACGAAGCTCGATGTTGTGGATAATCGTACCGAATGGGATCTCGCTCAGGTAGAGGGTGTTGCCCACGTTGGGTTGGATGCCCTTGCCGGAGAGGATTTCCTGGCCGACCTTCAGGCCGGCAGGCGCGATGATGTAGCGCTTCTCGCCGTCCTTGTAGAACACAAGGGCGATGCGGGCGGTACGGTTCGGGTCGTATTCGATGGTCTTCACAACGCCCGGGATACCATCCTTGTCGCGCTTGAAGTCGATGACTCTGTACATTCTCTTATGGCCGCCGCCTCTGTAGCGGACAGTCATTTCACCACTGGAGTTACGACCACCCGTGCTCTTCTTGGGTCTCAGTAACGACTTCTCGGGTTTGTCGGTCGTGATCTCGTCAAATGCGCTAATAACTTTGAAGCGCTGACCTGGTGTCGTCGGTTTATATTTCTTTAAAGCCATGATCAGATGTTGCTATAAAAGTCAATTGTGTAACCTTCTTTCAATGTCACGACAGCTTTCTTGAAAGCAGCACGTCTGCCGGTAACGACACCGGACTTCGTGTAGCGTGACTTCTTTTTTCCTGCGTAGTTCATCGTGTTGACGGCCTCAACCTTCACATCGTAGAGCTTTTCGATGGCGTCCTTGATCTGATACTTGTTGGCGTTCTTGTCGACGATGAAAGCGAACCTGTTCAGCTTCTCGCTGATGGCGGTCATCTTTTCGGTAATGACGGGTTTCTTTATGATAATCATCTCTCGTGCTTTTTTTAATAGTTAATCTCTCTGTTCAAGACATCCACGATAGGCTGCAGGGCACTTTCCGTGAGGAAGATGTTCTTGGCCTTCAGAATATCATAAGTATTCAGGTTGCGGGCCTCCATGACCTCGGTGCGCTGGATGTTGCGTGAACTCAGCACCACGTTGCGGTTAGGCTCGGCAAACACGAAGAGGTTGCGGTTGCCGTTCACCTTGAAGGAGTCGAGCACCTTAACCATTTGCTTCGTCTTGATGGCGTCGAACGTGAAGTCCTCGACGATGCGGATGGCGCCGTCGGTGATCTTGCTCGACAGGGCCGACTTGCGGGCCAGCACCTTCACCTTCTTATTCAGCTTGAAGCTGTAGTCGCGCGGCTTGGGACCAAACACGCGGGCACCGCCTCTCAGCAGGGGTGAGTTGATGTCGCCACGGCGAGCACCGCCCGTGCCCTTCTGGCGGAAGAGCTTGCGCGTGCTGCCGGAGAGTTCACTGCGTTCCTTTGACTTGTGAGTGCCTTGGCGCTGGTCGGCCAGGTATTGTCTCACTGCCAGATACATGACATGCTCGTTAGGCTCGATGCCGTAGATGTCGTCATTCAGCTGGACCTTGCGGCCAGTATCTTCACCTTTGATGTTATATACACTTAGCTCCATCTCTCAATCATTAAATATCCGTTATTGTGGCCCGGAACGGCGCCCTTCACGACTAACAAATTCTTCTCGGGGACGACCTTCATGATCATGAGGTTCGTCACCTTCACTTTACGGTTGCCCATCTGGCCAGCCATGCGCAGTCCCTTGAACACTCTCGAAGGATAAGCGCAAGCGCCGATGGAACCCGGTTTTCTCAAACGGTTGTGTTGACCGTGAGTTGCTTGACCAACGCCATTGAAATGATGACGTTTCACGACGCCCTGGAAGCCTTTACCTTTGCTGATGCCGCTGACATCGACAAACTCGCCTTCCATGAACACGTCGACGGTGAGCGTCTCGCCTAATTGTTTTCTGTGGCCTTCTTCGAAACGCGTAAACTCGCGCACCAGCTTCTTAGGCGTCGTACCGGCCTTGGCAAAGTGACCTTGCTCGGCCTTCGAGGTGTTCTTCACCTTCTTCTCGTCGAAGCCCAACTGGATAGCGCTGTAACCGTCTTTCTCAATCGTTCTGACTTGGGTGACCACGCAGGGACCTGCCTCGATGACAGTGACGGGAACCATCTTGCCGGCCTCGTCATAGATGTGGGTCATCCCAATCTTTTTTCCTAGTAATCCTGACATGCTACTTTAGCTTTTTAATTTTGTTGTACTAGATAGGTTTAATTACAGTTTGATTTCTACTTCCACACCGCTGGGGAGCTCCAGCTTCATCAGTGCGTCGATCGTCTGCGAAGTCGAGTTGTAGATGTCGAGCAAACGCTTGTAGGTCGAAAGCTCGAACTGCTCTCTCGATTTCTTGTGGACGAAGGTCGAACGCAAGACCGTGTAGATCTTCTTGTTGGTCGGCAACGGAATAGGACCGCTGACGACTGCTCCGGTCGCCTTGATGGTTTTTACGATCCGCTCGGCTGACTTGTCAACCAAGTTGTGGTCGTGCGACTTCAGTTTAATTCTAATTCTCTGGCTCACAATAATTATGTTTATTGAATTGTTTGCTTAAATGAATAATAGTCCTTTTGCCTTCTTGATCACCACTTCGGCAATGGCTTCGGGGACGGGGGCGTAGTGGCTCAGCTCCATGTTGAAGTTGGCGCGGCCCGACGACAGCGAGCGCAGCTGGGTGATGTAACCGAACATCTCGGCCAGCGGCACGTCTGCCTTGATCGTCTGGAAGCCAATGTCGGCAATGACTTCGCGCAATATTGATCTCTTTTTGTTCAAATCGCCCGTGACGTCACCAATGTATTCGTCGGGGCAATGGATTTCAACTCTCATGATAGGTTCCATCAGCACGGCACCTGCTTTGAGGCCGGCCTCCTTGAAGGCGATGTGCGCTGCACTCTCGAACGAGAGCGCGTCGCTGTCGACCGGATGGAACGAACCGTCGGTCAGCGTCACCTTGAGGTTCTCGACGGGGAAGCCTGCCAAAACGCCGTTCGACATGGCGCCCTTGAAGCCCTTCTCGGTGGCTTGGATGAACTCGCGAGGGATGACACCACCCTTCACTTCGTCGACAAATTGCAGTCCCTGCACACCCTCGTCGGCCGGACCCATAGTAAACTCGATATCGGCAAACTTACCCTTCCCACCGGTCTGTTTTTTATAGACTTCACGATGCTGAATTGTTTGAGTAAAGGCTTCCTTGTATGCGACCTGCGGACGGCCGGAGTTGACTTCGACGCCAAACTCTCTCTTGAGGCGGTCCAAAATGATGTCGAGGTGCAGTTCGCCCATACCTGCCAATATGGTCTGGCCCGAATTTTCGTCGGTGTGCACAAACAGCGTTGGATCTTCCTCGACCAACTTGGCCAAGGACTGATCGAGCTTGTCGAGGTCTGCCGTAACTTTTGGCTCGATGGCGATGTTGACCACCGGCTCTGGGAACTTGATGTTCTCGAGCACCAAAGGTTTGTTCTCAACGGTCAGCGTGTCGCCCGTGCGGATGAGCTTGAAACCGACGGCGGCACCGATGTCGCCTGCCGAAATCTCATCCAAGGGCAACTGCTTGTTGGCATGCATCTGAACGATCTTGGCGATGCGTTCGCGCTTGCCTGTCGACACGTTGAGCACCATTTCGCCAGCCTTCAACGTTCCGGAATAGACGCGGAAGAAGCAGAGACGGCCCACGAAGGGATCGGTGGCGATCTTGAACGCCAAGGCGCAGAAAGGCTCCTTGGGGTCGGCCTTGCGGATCTCTTCTTGTTCGGTCTTGGGATTGACGCCTTTCACGTGGTCGATGTCCAAGGGGCTGGGCAGGTAGTTGACGATAGCGTCAAGCAGGGGCTGCACACCTTTGTTCTTGAACGACGAGCCACACAGCACCGGGCAAATGCGGAGGTCAAGCGTTGCTTTGCGGATTTGGCCGATGAGGTCGGCCTCAGTGATGCTGTCGGGGTCATCCATGTATTTCTCGAACAGTGCTTCGTCGTCTTCGACGGCACCCTCGACGAGGCGGGTGCGATATTCATCGACCATGTCCTTCATGTCGTCGGGGATTTCGATTTCGTCGTAGACCGAGCCATTGTCCTGTTCTTCCCAAGCGTACGCCTTGTTTCTCAACAAGTCGACCACACCTATGAAGTCGTCTTCGGCACCGATGGGCAGTTGGAGCGCAACAGGATTGGCATGGAGCTTTTCCTTGATTTGGTCCATCACCTTAAAGAAATCGGCGCCTGCGCGGTCCATCTTGTTGACGTAGCAGATACGCGGGACGTTGTATTTGTTGGCTTGGTGCCACACGGTCTCTGACTGAGGCTCCACCCCTCCGACGGCGCAGAAGATGGCGATGGCGCCATCGAGCACGCGCAACGAGCGTTCCACTTCGACGGTGAAGTCGACGTGGCCAGGGGTGTCGATGATGTTGATCTTGTAGGCCTCGTTGTTGAGGTGCCAGAACACCGTGGTAGCGGCAGAGGTAATGGTGATGCCACGTTCCTGCTCCTGTACCATCCAATCCATGGTGGCGGCGCCGTCGTGGACTTCACCTATCTTATGGCTGCGGCCAGTATAATAGAGGATACGCTCGGTCGTCGTCGTCTTACCGGCGTCGATG
>DGXB01000073.1 GCA_002396205.1 Bacteroidales bacterium UBA4243 | reverse complement strand
CTGACGGCCAGCGATGATCAGGTCGTAGTCCAGCGTGCGGCAGAGGCCGGCGATGGCGTAAGAGGTGGCCAACGTGTCGGAGCCGGCAAACTTGCGGTCAGAGAGAAGGATGGCACGGTCGGCGCCCATGGCGAAAGCCTCGCGCATGATGACGTCGGCTTGCGGGGGACCCATGGAGACCACGGTGACGTTGGCGCCAAACTGGTCCTTCAAGCGAAGGGCGAGTTCGAGGCCGCCTTTGTCGTCAGGGTTCATGATGCTCGGAACACCGTCGCGAATCAAGGTGCCCTTTACCGGATCGATCTTGATTTCAGTGGTATCCGGAACTTGTTTGATACAAACGATAATATTCATACTTCTTCCCTCCTATTATTTCTTGAACAATTGACCGGCGATGACCATGCGCTGGACCTCTGAGGTACCTTCGTAGATCTCAGTGATCTTGGCGTCACGCATCATGCGCTCGACAGGATACTCACGCGTGTAACCGTAGCCACCGTGGAACTGGACGGCCTTGGTGGTCACTTCCATTGCGGTTTCGGCGGCAAACAGCTTGGCCATGGCGGCATCAGCCGAATACGGCATGCCCATGTCTTTCTTCCAAGCCGCGCTGCGCACCAGCAGACGGGCGGCCTCGACCTTGGTCTTGAGGTCGGCCATCTGGAACTGGGTGTTCTGGAACTGAGCGATGGCTTTGCCAAACTGCTTGCGTTCCTTGGTGTACTTAACGGTCTCATCCATAGCACCTTGAGCGATACCGAGGGCTTGAGAGGCGATACCAATACGGCCACCGTCCAAGGTCTTCATGGCGATGGTGAAGCCCTTACCAAGTTGACCGAGCAGGTTCTCCTTCGGCACTTCGCAGTTTTCGAAAATCAATTCGCAAGTCGCGCTGCCACGGATACCCATCTTCAACTCCTTCTTGCCGATGCTGAAGCCGGGCATACCCTTCTCCACGATGAAGGCGGAGATGCCCTTCGTGCCCTTCGACTTGTCGGTCATGGCCATGACGATGAACACGTTGGCATAGGATGCGTTGGTGATGAAGATCTTGGTGCCGTTGAGGATCCACTTGTCGCCAGCGTCGATGGCGGTCGTCTGCTGCATGGCGGCATCGGTGCCGGCGTTGGGTTCGGTCAGGCCGAAAGCGCCGATCCATTCGCCCGAGGCGAGCTTGGGCAGATACTTCATCTTCTGTTCCTCGGTGCCGTTCTCCAGGATGGGAGCCATGCACAGTGAGGTGTGGGCCGAGACGATGACGCCGGTGGTGGCGCACACTCTCGAAAGCTCTTCAACGGCCATGATGTACATCTGGACCGTTCCGCCTGCGCCACCATACTGCTTCGGAATCGGGATACCCATGATACCGAGCTTGCCCATCTTCTGAACGGTCTCCATCGGGAAACGCTCCTGTTCATCGACTTCGGCGGCCAAAGGCTTTACTTCGTTCTCCGCAAACGAGCGAATCATCTGCAAGAACAGTTGTTCTGTCTTTGAATAACTAAAATCCATTTTTTATCAGTTTGTAGTTGGGAGTTGTTCAGTTATTCAGTTCTCATTTCATCCAGCCTTTCAATTTTTAACTGAACAACTGAACAACTGAGCAACTGAACAACTCATTCATTTTTTAATACTTGTAAAAACCTTCACCCGTTTTACGTCCGAGCAAGCCGGCTCTCACCATCTTGCGGAGCAAGGGATGAGGACGGTATTTCGGATCGCCGAACTCTTTGTACAACACTTCCATGATGGCCAGGTTGACGTCGTTGCCGATAAGGTCGGCCAAAGCCAAGGGACCCATCGGGTGGTTGGCACCCAGCATCATGCACTTGTCGATGTCCTCAGCGCTGGCAATGCCGTCGGCGAGGATGCCCACAGCCTCGTTGATCATCGGGATGAGGATGCGGTTGACCACGAAGCCGGGGGCTTCCTTCACCTCGACGGGTTGCTTGCCAATGGAGGTGGCGAGGTCGACGATGCACTTGGTCACTTCGTCGCTGGTCAGTTGGCCTTTGATGACTTCAACGAGGGCCATGCGGTCGGCGGGATTGAAGAAGTGCATGCCGATGAATTGGGCGGGACGGCTCGTGCAGGCCGCGATTTCGGTGATCGACAGCGAGCTTGAGTTGGTGGCGAAGACGGTCTCGGGCTTGCAGATCTTGTCAAGCTCCATGAACACGTCTTTCTTCAGTTGCATCTCCTCGACGGCGGCCTCGATGACGAGGTCGGCATCGGCGAAGGTGGCGTAATCCGTTGTGGTGCTGATGTTATTCAGCAGGGCGTCGACGGCCTCTTGGGTCATCTTGCCCTTCTCGACGAGCTTACCGTAGCCCTTCGAGATGGAAGCCATGGCCTTGTCGAGGCTGGCTTGCGTGCGGCTCTTCATGACGACGGGCATCTTGGCGGCGAATGCCTTCACGATGCCTTTGGCCATGGTGCCGGTTCCGATAACACAAACTTTCATGTCTTTTGAATTTAAAGATTTGAAATTTAATGAATTAAAAATATAAGTTTTTACGATTTATCATATTAGGTCATCGCCAATAGCGATAATACAATTCCATAAAATTTCGGTCTATACAATATTGTCGTGAGGGTCTTTCCTCTATTTTTGAATGGTTATAGAATGCTATGTTGTTATTGCTCGAATCTACAATAAATAGAGAAATAGTGGAAAAGTAATCGTAGTATGGATTTAGTGTTGCTCCGCCTTGCATCATTATTAGTGCCTGATTGAAGGCTTTCAACCTGTTTTTCTCATACCGTTCAAATCCATTGGCATAAATGAGCAGTCCAAATCGTTTTCCTTGCACTTCCAAAAGGGAATCGATTGTGTGAGGAATTGGGATTAGTGCTATTTCCTTGTTGTCAAACGCTGTTTCAGATAGGCCTCGGATTTCATCGCTTACCATTCGCAGCAATGTAGTGTCGTTGACTTCAATGTTCTTCGTTATGTCGATGTTGGTTTGTTTGTCAAGATAATTGTTTACACATTGAACAGAAAGCAATGATAAAGAGTCACTTCGGTAACCATTGTCATTCTTGTCAAGGGCATATATGTCGCTTATGATTGGAAAACGTTGCACATCTGTGATTTCTTGTTTTGGCAATTTGGTAACAAAACCCTTCTTGGCCGTACAAGATGAAAAAGCCAAAACCATCAGCAGTGCAAACAGTGTATAAAGTCTTTTTGTTTTCATGGTAATATGTTTTTGTTTATTTCCTATGAGTGTCATTATTTTACTAATTTTAATCCCTTTTCGGAAAGATAGTAGCGCTGTTTGGGATGACTCGGTTTGTCGGGATAGGCACGAAGGACATAACCATCTTTAATGGCCGGATTAAGTATGTTGACTCTGACATATCTTCTACTTGTCATTTTTAGTTTTTTCATTAATACTTCCATCGTAAAGACTCGATCTCGTATTATGTTTATTAGCCTCTGAACTTGGTCACTAACTTGGTCACTAACTTGGTCACTAGCATGTTCACTAACTTGGTCACCTACTTGACCACCTACTTGACCACCTACTTGACCACTAACATGTTCACCTATCCAATAAGTAATAGTTGAGCTGACCAAATCACTTTCAAATTCCACCTTGCCTTTGGTGAGTTGCTCCCACGCCAGTATCTTGTCGATGCCGTAGCCCGCATTCTCGCCTAATTTGGCATAGCGGAAGAACTTGATGATGTTTGGGTTGCGCGGGATGGAATGTATCTGTGTGCGCAATTCCGAAAGCGGGAACATGAACCTGCCCGGATTCTGTAACTCAATGCGGTCGGTAAACACCCGAATGGTGGGATGCATAGGGCTAAAGTAGTCGGCGTGGGCACAACAATTTGTAAGACCTTCCCTCAAAGCATACAATTGCGACTCATCTTCCGCACCAATGCCATCAGGACGGGCTTCGTAAGGCGCATTCACAAAGTTGCGCAGTCGCTGGAGGATAATCTGGTACGATTCCCAGATGTTGTCTTGCTCCTGCATACGATAGGTGTAGCGCACTTGAGCTTCGGCGAGACTCTTGCCGGGTATTTCAAGGTAGTCGATCCAGAAGTTGCTCACATATCGTTGAACCACGTCACGCTGACCGAGCATCAGGATTCCACCTATTGTCAGCCGACCGTCTTTGGAAATGCCCACTTTGTCGCAGAATTGTTCGTCAGACAGGTTTTTGTAGGGGAATGATGGATTGTCGTTACGAATTTGGTTCCTAAAGGTTTCCAATGAACCTTTGTTGAGGTCACTAATACTTGTTCCCTCCACCACTTGTTCACTCTTGCTGCCAAAGGCTTGGTCGCGCATCATGGCCATGATTTCGGTTTCGGTGGCTCGACGGTCGCCGCTACCCGTGCGAATGAAAGTGTTGATGGTATTGCCGTAATAGATGGGCTTCACCAAAGAGGACGGCACGAAGAATGCCAACACCAACTTGCCATCAAAGTTGTATTTCATTCCTTTTGCCGACAACCTTAGGTTGAACTTTTCGCTGCGCAGTGTGTTCAGAAAGTCTGACTCAGTCTTTTCGCCGTTGTTTACGCCCTGAATCTCGAACTTTTTCCCAACCTGTTTGATGCCAAAGACAATCCAACCTCCCGATGTGTTCGAGAAGGCCGAAACAGTTGCCCACACATCTTCCGACAGTTTGTTTTGGCATGATTTGCATTCAAAATCATCCCACTCAATATCAGTCAACTTCAGCAATAATTCTTCTTTGGTCATGTACATCTATTAATTGAGCAAATACTTTTTCTTCATAAGCCTTCAAGTTTTCCTCGAAGGCTGAATTCTCTTTCCAGCCCTCCCAGCAGCCAGCTTCAAGCATTGCTGAAGCCGGCTGCTGATGGCTGATTCAATCATTTCCCGACGAACTTCGCGGGCCTCTTCTCCAAGAAAGCCGCCATGCCTTCCTTCTGGTCGTCGGTGGCGAAGCACTTGCCGAAGGCAACGTTCTCCAACTCGATGGCGTCGTCAGCGATGAGGTCGTAGCTCTCGTTGATGCAACGCTTGGCGTGGGCGATGGCCAAAGGCGCGTTGGCGACGATCTTTTGGGCCGTCTCCATCACCTTGTCCATCAGTTCCTCGGGTTCATACACGGCGTTCACCAAGCCGATGCGCAGGGCTTCGTCGGCGCGGATGGCCTTGCCCGTGTAAATCATCTCCTTGGCGTAGCCTTGTCCGACGAGTTTGGCCAGACGGTAGGTGCCGCTGAAACCGGGCGTGATGCCCAGTCCCACTTCAGGCTGACCGAACTTGGCCTTCGACGAGGCATAACGGAAGTCGCAGGCCATGGCCAACTCGCAGCCACCGCCGAGGCAGAAGCCGTTGACGGCAGCGATGACGGGAATTGGCAGCGTCTCGATCTTGCGGAACGCGATGGCGCCGAGCTTGCTGAACTCGTAGCCTTCCTTCTCGTAGAGATGGGCCATCTCCGAGATGTCGGCACCAGCCACAAAGGCCTTCTCGCCATCGCCCGTGATGATGAGGACGCGCGTCGCGGCGGTGTCCAAATGGCTGACGAAGTCGTCGATCTCCTTCAGGACAGTGGAATTGAGCGCGTTGAGCGACTTGGGCGCCGAAACTTTCATGACGGCGATTTGGTCGTGCTGCTCAATCTTCAAAAAGGTGTATTCCATGTCCGCAGGGATTAGATGTCCATGGGTTTCAGGTCGGGGCTGATGATGAGCTTGGCCTCCGTGGCGGCTTGCACCTGCTCGACGGTGAACTCAGGATGGATTTCCTTCAGGACGATGCCCTCAGGCGTGATGTCCATGACACCCATCTCGGTGATGATCATGTTCACCTGTCCGGCAGCGGTCAGGGGCAGCGTGCACTCCTTCAGGATCTTGGGAGCACCTTTTTGGGTGTGCTCCATGGTGAGGATCACGCGCTTGGCACCCACAACGAGGTCCATGGCGCCGCCCATACCGGGAGCCATCTTGCCCGGGATGATCCAGTTGGCGAGGTTGCCCTTCTCATCCACTTGCAGGGCGCCGAGGAACGACACGTTCACATGGCCGCCACGGATGATGGCGAACGAAGTGGCAGAGTCGAATGTGCAGGCGCCAGGCAGCAGCGTGATGGCGCCACCACCAGCGTTGATGAGGTTCTTGTCTTCCTTGCCTTCTTCGGGGGTCGGGCCCATGCCCATAGCACCGTTCTCGGTCTGGAGGGTCACGGTGACACCTTCAGGAAGGTAGTTGGGAATCAAAGTCGGAATGCCAATACCCAGATTGACAACATCGCCGTCGTGCAGTTCTTTTGCAGCACGCTTGGCAATCACTTCTCTCATTTCATTTTTGTCCATAATTGTGGTATTTAAAGATTTAAGATTTAAGATTTGTAATTTTCTTTCTGTTCTTCGATATAATCAATCAAGTTTTGATATAAGGTATTCTCATCTAACATATTGCCTTTTTCAAACAGTTGTTGGTAATACAAAAACGGTTTCCATTCTTCAGGATAATTCATCTTATCAAACAACGAGGCAACTTCGTGTAATTTGTCACTTACACTGATAGGCAAACTAATGGCTTCCAACAAATACTCCAGTTCCCAAATCTCGAAATACTTTTTGGGAATATAGTTGAAAACACAATCGTTCAGTTCATCTTCGTTTTTTGAAATGGTAATGTTCTCGTTTTTAGACACCAAGGTTTTAAGTTGTTCAAGGAATTGATGATATGAGTCATCCAAAGCCAAATAAAGCGACACAAAATCTTCCTCATTTGCCTTTACTTTATTGGTTTCGTAAAAGCAAACGACATCTTGTGGAGTAATCCATTTTGCCTTGCAACCCAAGTACAATTCACCCCAACTCTGAAAGCGCAGATTATATTTGAATATCTCTAATTCTGTCATTTCATACCTCGTTTTACCATCTCCTGAACTACAAAGGAGGCGACATCGTCGGCGTAGGTGTTCATGCCGAAGCCAGCGTCAAAACCGAGTTCCTTGGCCAGTTCGTGGGTGATACGGGCACCGCCACAGCAGCAAATCATCTTGTCGCGCAGGCCCTCGGCCTCCATCAACTCGATGAAGTTGGTCAGATTGTGAATGTGGACGTCCTTTTGGGTGACGGTCTGCGATACGAGCAGCGCGTCGGCGTGGAGCTCGATGCCTTTGGCGATAAGCTCCTCGTTAGGCACCTGCGAGCCGAGGTTGTAAGCGTCAATCATCTCGTAACGCTCAAGTCCGTAGTGGCCGGCATAGCCCTTCATGTTCATGATGGCGTCAATACCCACGGTGTGGGCGTCGGTACCCGTCGAGGCGCCGACGATAACAATCTTACGGCCGATGTTCTCCTTGATGTACTTGTCGGTCTCGTACATGTCCATCGTAGTGGATTCCACCTTTGGCACATAGATGGTCGAATAGTCGACCGTGTGGGTGCAGCTGCCATAGCAGTTGACGAAAGTGAAACCAGGTGTCAACTCCTTGTAATACACCACGCTGGGGTTCTCCAATCCCATCTTCTTCAGCAGTAGCTTGGCGGCTTCCACGGCCTCGGCGCCGCATGGCACGGGCAGCGTGAAGCTCAACTGCATCTTGCCGTCGTTCATGGTGTCGCCGTAGGGCTTTATCTTGGTGAGGTCTAAGGTCTTGTCGTAGTTCTTGGCCTCCATTGAATACAATCCTTCGCTCATTACTTTTTCCCTTTCATTAATTCGATAAACGGATTAAAATAATTCTCAGCTTTCAGCGTCACGCCAGCCAATCCCTTGCCACCGTTCTTCGGGCGTTTCACGTCTCCGAAGATACCTTTCTCCAAAGCGGTGAACAGGCCTTCCTTGACGAGTTCCTCAAGCAGCTTGATGGTGTTGTCGAGCACTTCGTGGGCGCGTTTGCGGCAGATGCCACCCTCCTTGAATTCCATCTCGTCGCCGATGTTCTTCATGTTGTTGAAGATGTAGCGGGCGTTCTCGATGGAGAGGTAACGGTCGCTCATGAACGGCGTGTGGATGGCCTCGGTGGGCATACCTAAAAGTTGCAGGCCTTGGTGCGTCCAGATGCCGATGATGTTGAACAGCGCATCTTGGATGTGGCCACGGAAGATGTTGCCCGTCATGAACTTGGTGGGCGGCATATATTTCAGCGGCGCGTTGGGGAAGATCTCGCGGGTCATCTGGGCCTGCGCGAGTTCCATGAGGAAGCCGTTTTCGAGCATCGGGTCCATCTCGAAGGCGTGACCCAATCCCATCTGCTCTTCGGGCAGACCGGCGATCTTGGCCAACTGCTCGTTGATGAGGTCGGAGGCCAAAACGGTATGTGCAGCTTCCACGGCGTCGGCGGTGGTCAGGTAGTTGTCCTCACCCGTGTTGATGATGACGCCCGCGAAGCCGTTGATGATACGGCTCATGTATTGGTCGATGAGGGTGCGCTGCATGTTGATGTCGCGGAACAAGATGCCGTAGAGGGCGTCGTTCAGCATGACGTCGAGGCCCTCGAAAGCGCCCATGATAGCGATTTCGGGCATGCAGAGACCCGAGCAGTAGTTGCAGAGGCGGATGTAACGGCCTACCTCCTCGCCCACTTCGTCCAGGGCCTTACGCATGATGCGGAAGTTCTCCTGCGTGGCGAAGGTGCCGCCGAAGCCCTCGGTGGTGGCACCGTAAGGCACGTAGTCGAGCAGGCTCTGGCCCGTGGTGCGGATCACGGCGATGATGTCGGCTCCCTGACGGGCACCGGCCTGAGCCTGCACCACGTCCTCGTAGATGTTACCCGTGGCCACGATGATGTAGAGGTAAGGCTTGGGGCCTTCGCCGATGGTCTCAAGGTAATGCTCGCGGCGTTGGCGGCGGGTGCGGATGCGGTTGATGCTCTCGTCGATGACAGGTTGCAGCGTGGCGGCAATCTGTTTCTGGTCGCGGGTCACCACCTTGGTGAGGTCGAGTTCGCCCTTGGCGACTTTCTCGGCAATCTCTTGGGGTTTGAGGCCCGTCTGGATCATGGCGTTGGCGATGAAGAACAGGATGCCTTCGCCGAGCACGCCCTTGTCTTTGATGGCATCGACCACCACATTGGGCAGCGGCACATCGCTTTCGTCCACGCCGTCGATGCCCATCAGTCGGGCGAGGGTGCGCTCCACGGCCACCGTGGTGTATTGCTCGCAGAAGGCCTGCACATCGTCAGCGATGTTCTTCGCCAGCCCTCTGGCATACTCCACTTTCTTAAAATCAAGTCCTATTTTACTTTCCATATTTTTATTATGTTGTTTAAATAATTGATTTATTGTTCATTAATTCTTGATAATCTGTTTTGTAACGACTCCCGAAGGGGTAATCACCTTTAATATATATGTGCCGGCCTCTTGTGCCGACAGGTCAATCACATTCTCTTTTGTCTCTTTCAACAACTGGCCAAGGATATTATAAATCTCAACATTTGTTATCTCATAATCAATATAAATCAGACCATTTGTTGGATTTGGATAGACTGACGGATTATCAAATTCAGCAATTCCAGTAGATAACAAATCAAGGAGTTTATAAACAACCCAATGTGAAGAATACACTTCATATAAATCCCAACGAACCATCTTTTCCCGTAAAATTGAAATCATCTCTGCTTTTTCATCAGGAGATAAATCCATAGTGAGACTCATATAATACATCATTGTCTCCATGAGGCAATAATCATTGGCATAACGGCCTTGATCTCGCATCTGAAACTCTCCTTCAGGTATCTCATTCACAAAGTCGATTTCGCGGGATGAATAAAGAGAAAGGAGTTCCGCTAAACAATCTGGACGATTGAAATACTCTTCTGCACAATTCAACCATCCTCTATAAATTCCAAATGTTCGGATTAAATCTTCGGGTTGATATCCCGTTGCCCATGCAGTCACTTCTTGGAAAAATGGACAATAAATACAAGTCTCTAACAATCGAGCAATTGAAATACTTTCCAAAGTGTCTATAGGCAATTGTACAGATTCAAGTCTAGCCTCAAAGCTTCCCAATTCTATCCATTCTTCTGTTCCTGGTATTACTGGGAATAGGTAACCATGATACGGAACTGCATTAGTTTTGTACGGCTGAAAGACTTCCTGTGCCTTTAGTTCATTTGAAAGTAAACTTACTAGTCCTGCAAATAATATTAGTAAGAGTTTTCTCATTTCAGCATCCTCCTTTCTTCCACGCCTTCCAGCACCTTCATTTGTTGGATGGCGATTTTGTTCAGTTCAATCAGTCTATCGCGTTGCGGCATACCTTTATTAATAAAGACCGCGTTCAGGTTTTCCATATTCGAGAGGCAAATCAGTTGGTTGATGTTCGCATAGTCGCGGATGTTGCCCTTCAAGTCGGGGTTGGCATCGCGCCATTCCTTCGCCGTCATGCCAAACAAAGCCACATTCAGCACATCGGCTTCATTGGCGTAAATCAAGGAGGAATGATAACGGTCAATCTCTTCTGGAATAAGATTCTCTTTTATGGCATCCGTGTGGATATGGTAGTTTATCTTTGCCAACTCACGCTTCACCGACCAACCGAGTTGCTTTTGTTCTTCTTCTTTTAAGCGTTGGAATTCCTTGACCAAATAGAGTTCAAACTCCACAGAAACCCAACTGGCGAATTTGAAAGCAATGTCCCTTTGGGCATAAGTGCCTGCCAAAGATCCACTTTTGCTAACCAAACCGATTGCATTAGTCAATTCAATCCATCTTGATGGGCTCATTGTGAATGCATTACTGCCTGCCTGCTTCAGCAGGGGGTCGAATTCGACCCCCCTAAAATTCGGGTTGTTCAGCATTTCCCAAAGACCTAAATATTCAATGGTATTCTTTGAACGCAACCAGTTCTTAACCACATCTTTAGGTTCGATTGGATTTCTTTGTTTGGCAATATCGGTAATGCAAATGTAATCCATCCCATTGACTTTGATGGTCTTTATTTTCGTATCTTTTACAAGTATCTGCGTCATACCGATTCTCCTTTCTCTTTTCTAGAGGGGGTCGAATTCGACCCCCTGCCCAAAGTGGTCGAATTTGACCACTTTGGATTTAACCCCCTCGAATTCGAGGGGGTTTTTAATTGTGGCGAATTCGGCATATTTAAAAACTCTCTCGCCGTCTCAATCCACTCCTTGTCAATCCCCAAACTCTCGGCGATATTCAGCGCCTCGTGCGGCACTTCGCCGTCTTGCACCTCCACGAGTTCGTAGTTCATCGTGCCGTTCTCGAAGCCCTTCACCCGCAGGCAATGGGCGTCGGTCGGCTCTATATCGTAATGCGTGGTCATGACGAGGCTCAAACGCTTGTCGGCCAGCACCTTCACCAAGGCGGAGACCAGGGCCGTCCCCTCGGTGGGATTGGTGGTGCGCGCCGGCTCGTCAATCAACGCCACTATCTTCTTGTCGCCACGCGATGCCTTGATGACGGCATCGATGTTCTTCATCTCTGCGGCAAACGACGACAGCCCCTTCTCGATGGACTGCTCGTCGCCAATGCAGAAGTAAATTTCGTCCTTAACGGCTATCTCGGCTGATTGGGCCGGAATGCCAAAACCGTATTGGAACAGGTATTGACACAGCGTCAAGGTCTTCAAAACCACGGTCTTGCCTCCCATGTTGGCTCCCGTGATCAGCGTCGGTTTCAGCCCGAACTCCAAGGTCACAGGCTGGAATTGCTTCTTCGTCTTTTCGAGGGCATCCTTCACCTGCGGGTGGAACATGCCTTCGTAACGTGTCACGTCGTTGTTGGAAATGCTCGGGAAACACAATCCCAACTGATTCATCTGCAAGGCCTTCGCCAAATTGAGGTCAATCTTCGCCAAGGCCACTTGCGCGGCTTCCAACGCCTTCGCAAAAGGATGCAACTGCTTGCTCAGGTCGCGACGCACGCCTTCTTCAATCTCGGCGGCTTCCACCAACAGCTCTTCCTGCTGCTCTGGATGCTGGCGCATCTGCGAGCGTAAGTCTCTCAGTTCCTGGCAATAAGAGTCATACACATAGAACGTCGCCATCTTCAGTCCGTCGGGGTCGAGGATGGTGATGACCTCATTGAGGTCAGGGATTGCGACGGCATCATCCAAGCCGTGGTTCCTTAGGCGTTCCGCCACATCGACGGCCAAAATCGCCAAGTGCTTTACCTCGAAGAGCTCAATGTCGTCGAGCACCGCATTTTGACTCAGGTTCTTGATGGTTGTGCGGATGTCCTTCAGCCCTTGCAGGCGGAACTGAAGTGTATTAATATAAGGTGTGTCGGTCTGCACGATGAACTCCACAAACCGATGCAGCACGGCGTAGGTTTGGGCAATCTCCTCCCCTGTCCGCATCATCGGCTGGTCGAGCAGCCAACGACGCGTATAGCCTGCTTGCAGTTCGAGTTGCTCGAACATGAAACGCAGGCCGCAAGGTGATTCTATGTGGTCTCTCAATTGCATACTGGGTTCGCAAGCGTCTCGCTTGCAGCATTATGGTCTTTCATTAAATCATAAACCGGCAGTTGTATCGCCTCCGAAAGTCGGGCGCAAAGCGTGTCGGAATCCAAGGTCACGCCTAAGGGCGAGGTCGGGTTCACCGTCACGGCGATCAACTTGCTCTTTTGCAGCACTCTAAGCGTGCCACCAGTCTTCAAAAACATTCTGTACTGTTGCGGACTGACGAAAATCTTCGTGAAGTCGCGCACCACCAATTCGGTGGTCTTCAGTTTCGGGTTCTTCCTCACCTTTTCGAGGAATCCGTCCACCAAGGCACCCGCTACATAAAGCGTCTTGCAGCGGTCCATGCCCTCGAAGCGGAAGTCCTGCGACAGCGAGGAGATGTTGCTCAATTCGTGCAACGCGCCTTCGTCGTCGATGTACCACACGCCTTTCTCGATGGGCATCAGCAGTTTGAGGTTGTCGTCGCTGCTGAGTTCGATGTTGATGAGGTCCACCACGAACTTGGTTTGTTGCACCAAGGTGTTCATATTGGTCGAATAGGCCGCGCCCGTGGCGAGTATCATGCTCTGGCTCACGGCGGGCGAAGCAAGGCTCATCCGCGACAAGGCCCCGTCGATGATGACGAGTTCGATGCCCACGCGGTGCATGTCTTTCATCCAGCGCTTCAATCCGCTGGCCGACGAAGGTCCCGACAGGAGAATCTTGCCCCCTGTCAAGGCTTTGGCCGTCACCACACGACCCAACGAGGTGTTCTCGTCGCTCACATCGATGAGTTCGGAGACGATGCGTTTCTGGCGGTAATGCGTCTCGGAGGTGCCGAAATACATGCCTTGACGCAGATAGATCTCCGGCTTCTGGGTGCGCGTCACCTGATCGGTGGTCTCTCCATCAATGCCTATTGAAGTCACGGCAATGCGCTTCCGGTCGACGGGCAGGCGGTCGAGCACATAGTTCAGACTGACGGTCTTCCCCGTGTTCTTCTGCAACCCGACGATCGAGAGGCTGTCGTATTTCAATATTTCGTTGATGAAGGACATAGATTTTAGATTTTATAAATAACCTCGGGCAAAATCCCAAGTTTCGAAAAAGCAAACAATTTCTTCCCCAAATCTTTCAATGAAGCACCGATATGATAAACCGTGTCGTCAATGATCAGGAATCTGTCGTGAATGTCGGTTCTTTCTTCCACATCGATTTGAGGATACTGGCTGTTGTGGCGGTTCAAGTCCAATTGGAACTGGTTGGAGATGCTTCTGGTGACAATCTTCGCCGATACATTGTTTTCCCGCTTCGAAAGCGTCACAAGCACAGATTCATCAATGTAGTTGTCAATCAGAACGATACTGTTTTTCGCCGACTTTATCAGATTGGAGGCAAAGACATGGGCATCAAATATTTGACCGTCATAGAAAACACCTTCAACGGGTGGCAATGAAGTACGGACAAAGAAATCAACTTTTTCCGATAGTTCATCGATTTGTCGCTCATGTTTTATAAGTCGGTTGTCGATTCGCTCCTCAAGATGCAGCAGTTGTTGGTTAAAGGCATATCCTTTCAACAGATACTCTTTCAATACCTGATTTGCCCAACGCCTGAATTGGGTACCTCGCTGCGACTTGACACGATAACCAACAGAAATGATGACATCAAGGCTATAGAGTTTTACAGGACGGTCGGAAAAAGGAATGTGCAAAAAATGCACATTGCTTTCTTGGTCAAGTTCACCTTCCGCAAACACATTATTGATGTGCCGCGTTACAACGGTTCTATCCTTTTGAAACAATTCAGCCATCTGCGCCTGCGTAAGCCAAACAGTTTCGGCCTCGATGCGCACTTCCAACTCAATGCTGTTGTCAGGTTGATAGAGTATGATTTCTCCTTTTTCCATTACTTTTAATAGTCGTTTTGCTTCTCCCCTAGGCCATCCTTATTGAACTATCGCATATTTTGCGACAGTTTGACGATTCATTTTGCCATCCTTTTGAACCTGTGCAATTTCTGCACAAGTTAAAGCAGTTGGTATGGATTCCTTACATACTTGCATTTTTCCTTCTTTGTGAACTACAGAGGTTTTCTCGGCAGTTATAAAGAAATTCTTTACAACTGAATCTAATACCAACACGCTTTCTTTCAGCATATTGTCACTATAAAAGCCCACATTCCTATTTAGGGTGTCAGTTATTAAACAATCCTTAATAACTGAACCCAATGCTAATTTATTCTCTTTTAATATGTTGGCTCTAAAATAATCCATATTCTGCTTCAAGGTGGCAAATTGTAGAGACGCGACCAAATCGCGTCCCTACAGTTGCACCTTAATTAATTATCTATTCGCGTTTCTCTCGTGTCTCTTCAAAGCCTTCGGCTCGATGTTCATCCTCTCGCCTTCGAGCAGTGAAATCACGCCGTCAACGGCCTTGTCGGCAGCCACCTGTTCCTTGGCGCGGGCAGCCTGGCACTCGGGGCAGTTGCACTCGCTGTGGTACTCGGTCGGCTCGGTGTAGGTCGTGATGACGCCTTCGAAGTTGCGCAACACCACCTTGCCAGGAGCCTGTGAGATGACGTATTGTGGCATGACCGGGGTCTTGCCGCCACCACCGGGAGCATCGACGACGAAAGTCGGGATGCAGAAGCCGCTGGTGTGGCCGCGCAGTCCTTCGATGATCTCAATGCCTTTCGAGACGGGCGTGCGGAAGTGCTCCAAGCCCATCGAGAGGTCACACTGATAGATATAGTACGGGCGCACGCGCATCTTGACAAGCTCGTGGACGAGGTTCTTCATCACATGGACGCAGTCGTTGACGCCACGGAGCAGCACGCTCTGGTTGCCCAACGGGATACCGGCATTGGCCAGCATCTCGCAAGCACGGCGCGACTCAGCGGTCACCTCGTTCGGGTGGTTGAAGTGCGTGTTGATCCAAATCGGATGGTACTTCTTCAGCATGTCGCAGAGTTCAGGCGTGATACGTTGCGGGCAGACCACAGGGGTACGGGTGCCCAAGCGGACGATTTCCACATGCGGGATCTGGCGCAAGCGCGAGATGATGTATTCCAACTTCTTGTCGCTCACCATGAGGGCGTCGCCACCAGAGAGCAATACGTCGCGCACGCTCTCGGTCTTCTCGATGTATTCGAGGGCTTTCTCGATACGGTCGGGACCACATTCGTTGTCGGTTTGGCCGGCAAAACGACGGCGCGTGCAGTGACGGCAGTACATCGAGCACATGTCGGTGAT
>DGXB01000102.1:26646-37385 GCA_002396205.1 Bacteroidales bacterium UBA4243 | reverse complement strand
ATTCAAGGTGTTGGCGGACGGCACATTAAGTTGTCCCGAAACGGAAATAAGCGTCCGCCCCTACATGTTCTACCCCAACCCCGCCCAAGACCAGCTCCGCCTGCAATACTCGCCCGACGTGGAGCCTGCCCAAATCGAACTCTACGACCTGCAAGGCCGCCTCGTGCGCAGCCAAGGCTCAGGCCTCGAGAGCTTTAATTTGCAAGGCCTCGCCCCAGGGCAATACGTGATGAAGGTCACCATGGCGGACGGAACGACGTTCTCGGACAAGGTGGTGAAGGAATGATAACAACACGACCAACAACAATGTTAAAGTTATCTATTGCAAACCATTCTCCAATAGTTCCTATAATTGATGCCATTTTTTTAGTGTTGTTTTGGATGTTGCTTTTTTTCTTTTATCTTTGCAGAAAAATTCCTGTCACATGAAAAGATTGCCTTTATTCTTAGTTATTATCCTTGGATCTATTCTTTCCCAAGCCCAAGAAGTCCACATGGAATTTATCCCTTTCCATTATACTGGCTACGAGCTCCCGCAGTTTGAGAATAAGATTCTGCAACAGCGCAACGGCGACCTTGTCGCCAATGTTATGGTGTCAACTCCCAGTGGCGACAACCACATCCCCCCGATTATAGCCGGTCTTACCTTCTATAAGATATCGCCCACCACCTTGCAAATCACTGATACGCTGTTTGTGACCGACACCACACCCGCATGGTACCTGTTCGCCCAAGACCCGCGAGGCGAAGGCAACCTGCGAGTCAATATCGAGCCTGACGGCGTTGGCGGCACCGCTTTGCGCATCTCCCATTTCCCTGACGACGACCTTCACATCAATCCTGAAGAGGACATTGTGGTTCGCCTTTGCGACACGGTAGCCTTCGATTACATCGACAGCTATATGATGGACAGCCAAGGCGACCTGATCTTGAAATACTATACCGAATGGGGCAATTTCAACTGCGTTTGCCACATAGCCAGAGTCGGTGCCGATGGAACGCTGAAACACGAGGCCGTGTTGCCAGAAAGCCATAATTTCATCCGCACGATGGACGAGTTTGTATCGACGCCGAAAAGGTATTACCAGTGGACAAGAGGTTCGGAAGAAAACCTTTTCTTCTATGTCATGGACTCCATTTTCCAGGTGGAAAACTACTACGTCATAAACAAAATGCTTCGGGATACCGTGTACTGGATTAATGACACATCGCCCATCGAGGTTGAGAAAACCTTTCGGTTTGGCAGCCACAATTCCAGTTCCACTTTCGTAATCCCCGATGGCGATGACGTTTTTGTGGCCGCACCGTTCAGCTACGACTCGGCTTGGTATTATGATTTTCACGAAAGCGGTACATCCGTGGCACGCTATGATTTGCGAACCATGCAACGAAAGGCTTTGGTGGATTTCAACGACTTGCCTGGGCCTGATACCGATGTGCGCGTCATGTGCTTCCAAAAAACAAGCGACGGCGATTTTTTCCTCATTTACAAGGAATCCGACCAGCCCATGACTGCCGTGAAAATGAATCACAACTTGAATGTCGTCTGGAAACGCTACTGCTACGAGCCCAATCAACTTAAAGTCAATCCAAATTGGAGCTGCTATTCTGGCATACTGAAAGATGAAAGCGGAATGGAGAAGGGGGTTTATATCACGGGCTATAGTGAAAGGGAAACCGAACCAAAAAATGGAATTTTCTTTTTCTTCCTCACCGATGAAGGATTGGATTTCGTTGGAGAAGGCAGCATCGAGGTGCGCCCCTACGCCTTCTACCCCAACCCCGCCCAAAACCAACTTCGCCTGCAATACTCGCCCGACGTGAAGCCTGCCCAGATCGAACTTTACGACCTGCAAGGCCGCCTCGTGCGCAGCCAAGGCTCGGGCCTCGAGTGCCTCAGCCTGCAAGGCCTCGCCCCAGGGCAATACGTGATGAAGGTCACCATGACGGACGGGACCACGTTCTCGGACAAGGTGGTGAAGGAATGAGGGGCGAAATCCCGCGATAAGCCCCAATCTCGGAGCTTGAACTTTAACCGATTGTGTTTTAGCGGAATATGAAATGAAATAAAATATTTTCATTTTCCGCTTGAACGCATTGGTTTTTTACTTATTTTTACAAGTTCAAAACTACGCGAATGGAAACGAAGTGGATTTTACATCAATCGGTTGACAAACAGCAGGTTGCCGAAATCGTCAAGGTGCTCAATATCGACGAGAACCTTGCCACTTTGCTTGTCCAACGCGGAATTACTAACTACGAAGAGGCCAAAACCTTCTTCCGCCCCTCGCTCTCGCAACTGCACGATCCTTTCCTGATGAAAGACATGGACAAGGCCGTCGAACGCGTGATGCGGGCCATCAGCGAAGGCGAGAAAGTGCTGGTTTACGGCGACTACGACGTTGACGGCACAACGGCCGTGGCGGTGGTCTACTCTTATCTGAAACCATTCTTCAAGAAGAAGAAAATCGAGTTCTACATCCCCGACCGCTACGAGGAAGGCTACGGCATCTCCATCAAAGGCATCGACTATGCTGCCGACAACGGCTTCAAGCTGGTCATCGCCTTGGACTGCGGCATCAAGGCCGTGGAGCGCATCGAATACGCCAATAGCCGTGGCGTCGACTTCATCATTTGCGACCATCACCGCGCCGGCGATGTCATCCCGAACGCCGTGGCCGTGCTCGACGCCAAGCGCCCCGATTGCCACTATCCCTACGACGAGCTCTCAGGTTGCGGCGTGGGCTTCAAGCTCATCACGGCTCTCTCCATGAAGGGCTTGGGCACCATCGAAGAGGTCTACGAGCTGCTCGACCTGCTGGCCGTCAGCATCGCCGCCGACATCGTCCCCATCACGGGCGAAAACCGCGTGCTGGCCTATTTCGGCCTGAAACAGCTTAACAAGAAGCCTCGCCCTGGCATCGAAGCCATCCTGCAACATGCCAACATCTACCGTCGCGACGAAGACAAGGTTGATGAAAGCGAGAATGCCTTGACGCGCGAACTGACCGTCAGCGACTTGGTGTTCCTCATCGGGCCGCGCATCAACGCCGCCGGACGCATCGCCAAGGCCTCCGACTCGGTGCGACTGCTCATCGCCGACAAGAAAGAACACGCCGAGAAGCTGGCCGCCTCCATCAACGACCTCAACGACGAGCGCCGCGAGTTCGACAACCGCATCACCGAGGAAGCCCTCGGCATGATTGCCGACGACCCGCAGCTGCACGATGCCAAGAGCACCGTCGTCTTCAACGAGCGTTGGCACCGTGGCGTCATCGGTATCGTGGCCTCGCGCCTCACCGATTATTATTATAGGCCCACCATCGTGCTGACCCGCGCCAACGGCCTCATCACCGGATCGGCACGCTCCATCAAGAGCTTCGACATCTACGACGCCATCGACAACTGCTCCGACCTGCTTGAGCACTTCGGTGGACATAAGTATGCCGCTGGCCTGTCGATGAAGCCGGAGAACCTGCCCGAGTTCCGCCGCCGCTTTGAGGCTTATGTGGCCGAACACCTCATCGACGAGGACTTCGTGCCCGAACTGGAGGTGGACCTGAAGATCAAGCTGAGCGACATCACGCCCAAGTTCATGCGAATCCTCAACCAGTTTGCGCCTTTTGGGCCTGGCAACATGGCGCCCGTGTTTTGGACCGACAATGTCGTCGACGCAGGCGGATCGCGCCCTGTGGGTGGCCACAAACACTTGAAACTCACCGTGACGCAAGTGGGCGATGCCGCACAAGGCATTGCACCCTTTTCGGGCATCGCTTTCCAAAAGGGCGACTACTTCAGCCGCATCCACAGCGGCGAGCCTTTCAGCATCTGCTACCATCTGGAATACAACACATGGCAAGGCAAGACCAACCTTCAGCTTAACGTGAAGGATATTAAGTTTGCGGAGGAATTATAAATCGAGTGTAGCTTTACTTCCAGAATTGCCACCATTTCTTTTGTCGGCCTTCCACCACGCGAGCCATGCGGCTACGGGATTTCCTTAATTTTGAGAACTGGGTAACCGTTCCTTTTGAGGGGCCTTTCAGCGTAGTGATAGACGATCTGGAGGCCACAAAGCCGTTTTCGTCGGTGTCGTCGATGCCACCGTATTTGTTTTTCTTGGCGGCATAAACGATGACGTTGTCGATGTACCAACTGTTGACGTAGGTGCCATGCCCAGCGAAATAAAGGCAGAATTGCGGCGACTTGGTGGTCCATTCTTCCATGTCGAAGGTGAGCAGGTATTGGCTTTGCGCGATGCTGCCGTGGACCGTGTCTTCCCAAATGCTCTCCCAGTCCTCGCCGTTTCCTGAAATGCCGATGCCGATGCGGACGTCAAGTTCGCCTTGCGTGGCTTCGAGGGCATGGTTGAACTGGAAGTTGATGAAGTCGTATTTCTCCAACTCCACGATAGGCGTAACGAGGCGTGTGGTGCCTTCAAAGTTGAAGTCGGGATACATCTGCATCTCTCGCGGCTTGCAACCGGCGAAGGTCGTGTTGGAGATGTACCACACCACCCAGTCGTCGCCCTTCGCGTCCCACCCCTCTTCGAGCCAGGGGTTGAAGAAACCCTCACACAGCACCACGTCGCCCTGTTGGGCAAACAGCGGCAGCGTAAAGACCATAAGGAGCAGTGTGAGTAAACGATGCTTCATCGACAGTGAATTTGGCCACAAAAGTATTAAATTTTCGGACGTTATGCAATTTTTGTCGTAATTTTGCGGAATATTAAGGACACGCTTTGCGTCAATGCGAGCGCAGCGAAGCAATCCAGCAAACAAACTTATCTTTCTGGATTGCTTCGGTCGTGCCTTCCTCGCAATGACGCGAAGCGACGAGAAAGCAAATCATTATGCCAGCAAAAGAAAAAACCGCCTTTTTCTGCAAGGAATGCGGAAACGAGTCGCCGAAATGGTTCGGGAAATGCCCCGCCTGTGGCGCGTGGAACACCTGCGTTGAGGAAACCGTAGTGACGGGAAAAGACTCGAAATCAGTGAAAAAAACCGTGGGCTTGGAGATGGACAAAGGCCTGCCCGTGCCCATCAACGAAATCACCAACGCCAAGGAGCAACGCATCATTTTGCCTTACGAGGAACTTAACCGCGTTTTAGGTGGCGGCCTTGTGCTCGGCTCGTTGACCCTCGTGGGTGGCGAACCAGGTATCGGCAAATCGACACTGCTCTTGCAGACGGCCTTGCAATTAGCTGGAAGAAAGGTGCTTTACATCTCAGGCGAGGAGAGCCAGACGCAAATCAAGATGCGGGCCGAGCGTATCGGCATCCACAACACCGACTGCCTCATCCTGACCGAGACCAACACGCAGGAAATCCTGAAACACTTCAAGAACGTGCAGCCCGACATCGTCATTGTCGACTCCATACAAACACTCGAATCGCCATATGTCGATGCCACGGCGGGCAGCCTTTCGCAAATTCGCGAGACGGCAGCCGAGATGAACAAAATTGCCAAGGCCTATCAGGTGCCGGTGTTCCTCATCGGCCACATCACCAAGGACGGCAGCATCGCTGGACCGAAGATTTTGGAGCACATTGTTGACACGGTGCTTCAGTTTGAGGGCGACCGCCATTATGGTTTCCGCATCTTGCGCACCATCAAGAACCGCTTCGGGTCGGCCTCGGAGTTGGGCATTTTCGAGATGAACGCCTCGGGCCTCCGCGAGGTGACCAACCCCAGCGAGATCCTCCTCTCGCAACGCGACGAGGAAGTGAGCGGCATCGCCATTGCCGCCACCATGGAAGGCCAACGCCCCATGCTCATCGAGACGCAGGCCTTAGTGAGCAGTGCGGCCTACGGCACGCCGCAACGCTCCGCCACAGGTTTCGACATCCGCAGGATGAACATGCTGCTCGCGGTTCTCGAAAAACGCGCCGGCTTCCGCCTTTCGATAAAAGATGTGTTCCTGAACATCGCGGGCGGTCTCCGCGTTGACGACCCTGCCATTGATTTGGCCGTCATTGCTGCGGTGCTTTCGTCGAATGCCGACGTGCCTATTCCATCAAGTTATGCCTTTGCTGCCGAGGTGGGGCTTTCGGGCGAAATCCGCGCCGTCACCCGCATCGAGGCCCGCATCGCCGAAGCCGACAAATTAGGTTTTGAAAAGTTTTTTGTCTCAAAGTACAATGCCAAGGGATTGGATTCCAAGCGGTTCAAGATTGAGATTGTGCCTGTGGCATCGGTTTATGAGTTGGGGGCGGAGTTGTTTGGATAAATGCCTAAATCCATTCTTCTTCCTCTAAGTCTTGGAACACGACATTGGTGATGTTATGCTTTTTGAAAAGATTCTTTACACGCTCAGTCACAATGATTTTACCGCTTCCTTCAGGTGAGAAAAAATCACAACCATCCCAACTTTCCAAAGGGAAATAAAAACCTTTCATTATCGAAAAGCGGCCTGAAGGGATTATTATGTCGGAGTTTTGAATCGCCTCTTCAGGATATTCTATCGTCCGTGTCACCTTGGATTTCGAAATGTCGAACGCTCCGCATTTTCCCGTTATCGTAAGTAGGAAATATTTTAAATCTTCGTGGTCCTTGATGGTTATGGGATAGAATTTACAACCAATTAAATTATTGTCCTTCAATAATTTAACCACTTTCTCAGAAACTGCATACAACAACCCCTTTCCAGCCGTGACTACATCCCAAAACTTTTTGCCAAAATTTGGGTTAACCATAAAATGGAGTTCTCCTTTCGGAATGTCTTCGTCCTTTCCGATTTTTAAATCATCCCATGAATCCCATTCTTTTTGGCTATAGCAACAAGGATTTAAAACCAGGCTTCCTCTTCCCTCATGGAAACTATAGAATTTTGTTGTGCTCATTTTTGTCCTTTTTGGTGATTGCTGGTGAAACGGAAAAGGAAAATCAAAAATTGCTTTGGTATTGGAAATTATTGTTATTTTTGCGCCATAAAATCGTTACAATGACCAATCTGAATTACATCAGTTTTAGCGAAGATGGCGTTGAAATCAGTGTCTCTTTGTTCGTTTTCAAGGAAGGCGATACTTATATTGCCTATTGCCCTTCTCTAGACCTTTCAGGTTACGACTTAACTGAAGAAAGTGCCCGCGCTGATTTCGACTATATGTTTGCCGATTACCTCACTGACCAGTTGCGCAACGGTACACTCCGTACCGACCTTGCTGCGCATGGCTGGAAGGTAGGCAAGGCTAAAGGCAACGAGCCTGATTTGTCGGACATGCTTGGCATGAACGAGCAACTTCGCTCGCTCGTCACACATTCCTTCAAGAAAACCAATGTCAACAAGACCTGCTCGATGCCTGCATGAACACTTATAGAATTAGTAATATTAGCATTGCGGATTTTCGTCTTTTCCTTGCCGACCAAGGATGTCAGCAAGTGGAATCGGGCAACACAGGGCATGAAAAATGGACAAAAGATGGGATGCTTCGCCCCGTGGTTTTCCAAACCCACATTGACCCAATACCTGAGTTCATTATCAGAAACAACTTGCGAAATATGAATTTAACCGCCAATGACCTTCGGGATTGGTTGAAACAACGCGATATGAAGAAACGGTCTGAAAAGTAGAGTTTCTTATTTCTCATCAGAAAATCGCCCAATTGTATAGGTTTTAGGATTTCCAAAATTATTTCGGATTCCCAAAAAAATGCTTACTTTTGCCAAAAATAAACGAATGGATAATGCTGACTCCGAAATTCGACACCTGTTTCTTTGAGCGCTATGCGATGGCTTCGTTAGCCTCCCTTTTGGGCGAGCATTATGCGCATTTGGTCAATCGCGACCGTCCTGATTTGCAGGACGAAGTGCTGGGCATCGGCATCGAGGTGACGCGTGCCATCCCCGAAAACAAGCATATAGCCAACGCCTTGGTGAACGAGATGGCGGGCAAGGAAGTTGTGGAAGTGAACCATGATGTGTTGCGGCAAATCGAGCAAAGTGGCTATGCCTACGGCTTGGGCGACGGTAGCCTCATGGGCAGCAACGAGTACGAGTATTGGTCGATGGCCTTGCCTCTGAAGCGCATCCTCGAAATCAAGATGAACAAGGTAAACGACGGTTTTTATGGCGATTTCAGCGAGTTTGGCCTCTTCGTCTTCACCAAGGACGACCTCGATTTGCCACAAGTCGAGCAGGCTGTGCTTTTCATGAAGGAGCAGCAAGCCACGCAAAGCATTCGTTACGACCGTCTTTTTATCTCGCAAATACAGACCTTGTATTCATGCGACCTCGTGTTGGGTCAAATACTGCAGTTCAAAGTCAGCCGGGCGCAAAGGAAACAATTCTATGAGAGTGCCGTTGGGAGATGACTTCCGGAACCGGCTTAAGGCTCTTGAGTAACTGAAAAATGTCTAATTTTGCGGCAAAGTAAAAAAATGGACTCCGAAAAAATCATATTGGGCATCGACCCGGGCACGATGGTGATGGGCTACGGTGTCATCCGTGAGCAAGGTAAACAGATGGAACTCATCACGATGGGGGTCATCAACTTGAAGAAGCTGGAAAACCAAGCTCTCAAGCTGAAAAAAATCTTCGAGCGCGTGCTCGAAATCATCAACGAATACCATCCCGACGAATTGGCCATTGAGGCGCCGTTTTTCGGCAAAAACGTGCAGTCGATGCTGAAACTCGGTCGTGCCCAAGGTGTGGCCATGGCTGCCGCACTCTATCGCGACATCCCGATTTTCGAGTATTCGCCTAAGACCATCAAGCAGAACATCACAGGCAACGGCAACGCCTCGAAGGAACAGGTGGCCAAGATGGTGCACTTCATCCTCAAGACCGACGAGGACCCACAGTTTTTTGATGCTACCGATGCCGTGGCCGCCGCCGTGTGCCATAGCATCAGCAAGGGCCGCGACGTGAACTACACCAAACACACCACCGAGAAAGCCAAGGCGCATCGCCGCCCCGACTGGAGCCAGTTCATCGCCGAGAACCCCGATAGAGTGAAGCTATGACACTCTCACGATTGGAACAATATTTGACAAGTAAGTGAGTTAATAATAATGTAAAACACGAACCTCTATGATCATCTCCATTATCTGCATCACTGTTTTGGCCTATGTCATTGCTGGCAAGGACATCAACAAGCAATTGGAAAAGCTGAAAAGCGTCGATTGGAAAGCCAAGTCGACCGATGTGTTCGGGAAGATCGGCAACTATGCCAAAAAGGCAGGCCGTTTGGCCACCAAGCCCTTGCTTCAGCTCTATTATGTGCTGACCATGGGTGAGACGACAACCATCGAGAAAGCCCTCATTGTGGGAGCCATCCTCTACACCGTCATGCCGTTCAGTTTGATTTCGTTCAAGGCGCACAAAATCCTTGGCGCCCTCGACGAAGGTCTCGCCGTGGTTTATGTCATCAAGAAGGTGCAAAACAAGATTACGCCCGAAATCAATGCCAAGGTCGAGGAGACCTTGAACGCTTGGTTTGGCACTCAGCCAATTGCACAGACCGCTGAATAACCAGTTCATGAAAAATCTCCCGCCAATAGATTCCATTCAGGAATGACATAGGCGGGAGATTTGGTGTGTTGATAGTTAGCAAATTATAGTTCTGACGACAAATGGTATTTACCACTGCCGTAAGTCTTTATCTCGTAACCATTTGCCGTGGGCAGGCATACTTCAGCCGTGGTGTTGGCAGGGATGGTGAAGTCCCACTCGAAGTGGTTGCCATTACGCTTCCATGAGCTTTCGATGCGGCCCGAGACGGAGTTGTAGGCGCAATTCACGAAATCCAATCCCTCGATGGGATAGGGCTTGAGTTGGATCTTGCTGTAGCCTGGCTCCATGGCACGGATGCCAGCGAGGTATTCGTATTCCCAAAGGATGAGGTCGCCAAGGAGCATCACATGGTTGCCCGAGTTCATGGCGGGGTCGGCGGTGTTGCCGTTCCAGAGTTCCCAGATGGTGGTGGCACCGCTGCGCACCATGTAGCCCCAACTAGGATAAGTGTCGTTGCTGGCAATCTTCAGGGCGAGGTCGCCATGGCCGTATTCGGTCAGGCAGCGCATCAGCTGCTGGATGCCGATGACGCCCGTCGACACATGGCCACCACATTCGTTCATCGTCTTGTCGATGATGCTTTCCATTACTCTATCTTCCAGCCCTTTAGGTACCATTCCGAACCATAAAGGCAAGATGTTGGCCGTCACCGTGTTGTTGGCGTAGACGCCCGTCACGCGGTTGAAGTATTTGTCGTTGAAGGCAATGGTCGAGGTGGTGATTTCCTGGTTGAAGAAGTCGACGTCTTCGGGCTTGCCAAGGATTTCGGCAAACTTGGCCATCTTGCCGCAGAGGTAGCAATAGAATGGCGTAGAGATGACCGTTGCCTCAGTGATGCGGTTGGGGTCTTTGGAGTGGATGAGTTCGAGACTCTCAGGCGGCATGCACCAGTCGCCATAGGTGTCTTTGGGCATGAGGCCGCCTCGCATGTAGTCGTCCTTCATGTGGACGATCCACTTCTTCCAAGCGTCGTAGTGCTGGCGGATAGGCTCCACGTCGCCGAAGCGGGTGTAAAGCATATCCGTCACGGTGACCATGGCGCCAGGCCAAGTCATGTTGTCGGTGTAGCCACGCCAATAGGGCGGGATGACGTTGGCCAGCGATCCGTTTTCCTTTTGGCTGTCGTCGCCGTCGGTGAGCCACTTGGCGTAGAGCTGGTGGTTGCCGAAGATATAAGATTCACCGTAGTTGCCCGTGGTGCGGTCGCCGGTCCAGCCCATGCGCTC
>DGXB01000102.1:9515-26571 GCA_002396205.1 Bacteroidales bacterium UBA4243 | reverse complement strand
CCCATGCGCTCGTCGCGCTGCGGACAGTCGGTGGGCATCGAGCGGTAGTTGCCACGGATGCCCCAGTAGGCGTTTTTGTAGACCGCATTGATGATCTCGTTGGAGGTCTCAAACGAACCCGTCACTGGCATTTCGTCATAAATCACCCAGCCCTCGAAGTCGTCCATGGTGGGCTTTTCGCGCAGACCTCTGATTTCGACGTAACGGAAGCCGTGGTAGACGAACATGGGATGCCAATGGATTGCTTCGTCGTTCCTCCTCGCAATGACATAATGGTCAATGTTCTCGGAACTGCGGAGGTTAGCGGTATATAAGGTGCTGTCGTCTTTCAGAAGTTCTGCGAAGCGAAGGGTGATAACGTCGCCGGGCTGCTGGCCGCGCACTTTCATGTCGATGAAGCCGACCATGTTTTGGCCCATGTCCAAGTACCATTTGTCGCCTTTCTGGAACAGGCTGACGGGTTTCAGTTTCTCCATCACGGTGATGTTGGGGTTGGGTTGGGCCGAAAGTTCGCCTTCGGGGGCCTCCACGAGTTCGGCTTGGAGCCAATCAGAGTCATCGTATTTGGCTTTGTTCCAGTCGCCGAGGTCAAAATTCTCGTCGTAGGTCTCGCCGTCCCATTCGTTGGCGGTGCGGATGGGGCCTCGGTTGGTGATCTTCCAGCTGCCGTCGCTGACGATGGTTTCCTTTTGGCCATCGTTGTAAGTCACTTCGAGTTGGAGCAGCAGTCGCGGCGTGCCAAAGGCAAACACATGCTCGGTGCCGTCCCAATTGGGGTTTTCGGCATTGTGGCGGATGGCCGTGTAGCGACCGCCTTCAAGGATAATGCCGATGGCGTTGTCGCCGCTTTGCAGTTGGTTAGTCACATCGTAGGTGTTGAAATAGACGCGCTTTGAGTACCACGAAAGCGTGGGCTTCAGCAGCTCGTCGGGCGCGACTTCGCTGCCGTTGAGGTAAGCGCTATAAACGCCCATGCCGCTGACGTAAAGCCTTGCGGACTTGATGTCGTTTTTCAGGGCAAACTCCTTGCGCAGATAACGCGCCGCGATGCGGGTTTTGCCCACCAAAACGTCGTCGTCAAACTCGTGGCCAATCCATTTCGCTTGCCAATCCTCTTGGTTCAAGAGACTGATTTCAAATGGTTTGACTTCGCTTTCCACTTTGGCTTTCGTGTCCCCATTGGAAACGGTGGCGATGACTTTCCAGAAAGCCTTGTCGCGACTTTGCAAAGGCTTGCCGGCGTAGGTAACATAGAGCATTTGGCTCGATTCGGTCACACCCGTGTCCCAGAGGTCGCCGACGTTGTTTTTGGCGTTTTCGGCGGTCGAGGCCACGATGATACGGTAGTCTTGTTGGACAACATCATTGGCATTTGTAGCTTCATAGTTCCAGCTGAAGCGTGGTGTGGCCATGGCCAAAGGCATCGGGCGCACTTGTTGTTCCACATTCGCGTTGGTGATGCTGACGTTGAGCGTGTCGTTGGTGCACGACGTGAGGGCAAGGAATGCCAAAAGGATAAAAGCAATGTGTTTCATAGAGCTATTCATTTTGTTTCCGCAAAGGTAGGAAAATTATTGTTCGCGCATCCTTTTGGGTTCAAATCCCAAGTCGATTTGTTCGATGCCGTTGGTGTCGACCTTCAGCATGATGGATTTCATAGGATTGAAATTCAGCGTATAAGATTCTGTCTTGCCATGGTGGTTGACGGTGATTTGACGAGTTGCGCCTTGGTCGGTGAAAGCATAGCAGTAGTCCAAAGGATATTCGATGGTCTGGGTCATTGGGTTGGCGACAAATATATAATAGGTGTCGTTGTCCTCGCGGATCCAGAAATCGGGAAGGTTTTCGCCCTCAATCAGCGGTTTGAGGTCAGAGGTTGTAGGGCTGTCACAATTCCCCCTTCCAAAGGGGGCAGGGGGATTGGGCAGCCGTACAAGTTGTTCGATAAGATTTTCATATTCAGCATGTTTCACCATACCAGGTTCCTTGGGCGTGCGTTTGACGATAACAGGCAAACCGGCCTCGGCCAGACGGATGATTTCCTTCAATGCGCTCATTTCCATATATTCCACATCGCAATACAGGGCCTTGAAATCGGCATCGCCGCAGTGCAAGACACCATTCTCGAATTTGGCTGATTTCAGGAAATGTTCGTTCACCCAAATAGGCTGCATTCCCTTAAATTCCTCCGGCGTGTTGATGAAGCGCATCTCGTACTCGCCCCAGAAGAAGGCTTTCACCTTGCGCACCGAGTCGGGATAGGTGCCGCCCATCCAAGCGTCTTCAAGAGGCATATAAACGGCCAAGTTGCTGTAGTTCTTGCCGCGTCGCATATAGTCGGAAACGCGGGTCATATAGTTGTTGAAGTCAGTCAAATCTTGGCCGGTCAAATTATTATCTTCGCTTGTGCTGACTTGGCAGGTGGTGTAGAAGTGATTCGTCGTATCGCCCACCTTATTATATGGGAAGCCGTGCCAAATGATTTGGTTGGTGCCATTGGCGAAGAGGGCGTCGCAGATGAGTTTGAGGTCGGCTATTTGTTCACGACCTTGGTGGGGGCTTTGGCCGCGACCGTTCTTGTAGCGCAGGCTGGTCCAACCGTAGGCGCAGGTGAAGGTCTCGGCGGTGACGGCGGGCTTGTCGGCGAGGGTGGCTGCCGAAGCTGCAATTTTGCTGAAACAAGGCTCATAGAGGATGGCTTCGGTTTCGGGCACGTCGACGAGGGTGAAGGCGGTCAGCAGGTCGGTGGGGGCACCGCCGCACTGGGCACGCGAGAAGGCCCCGACCTTGGTGGCATTGTCGGCGAAAGGTTGGTAGAACTCGTTCAACACATAGCCCGACAACGTGTGCATATAGTCGTAGAACACATCGGCGTTCTCTTCATCCAAAAGGGTACGGTTTTCCATGTATGGCGTGATGTCGTAGCCATGCTCTTGCATGAAGGTCTCGCCGAAGCCTGGTGTCCAAGCGTATTGGGTTTCCACTTCCCACGAGTCGACGAATACGCCCGACTTGCTGCCTTTGTAAGCCTCGGCAAGTCCCTTGTTCATCTTATCGGCATAGCGATAGAAAGCGTTTTTGTCAAGATGGTTGAGGATGCGGGCTTCGCGGGGGAAGTCCCAGGTGTAGCCGCGATTAGCCGATTCCACCGACTTTCCCGCAAGGCAGTCATCGTTTTCGAAATAGGTGCGTGTTTGGTCGTTGACGGGAAGGTTGGCATCGCTGAAAGGCCAGAGGGTGCCGTAGGTGAAGTCGCAGCCGAGGCCGAGCGAGTCGGCGGTGCGTTTGGCGAAGTTGACGTGGGAGGCCCATTCAGGCGAGAGGAATTCGGGGTGGGCAGTCGTCGAGTCCAAGCCCATCGGGTAGATCCACGCGATCTCCACGCCGCCGAAGCCGTGGTCGCGCAGCCAAACGAGTTGGTCTTTCACGTCCTTGTTGTCAATTTCCGACGAGAACCACCACCAGCGGGTGTAGGGTTTGTGGGAGGCGTAAAGCTCTGGTTCTGAGGTTTCTTGTTTGGTCTCTTTCTGAGGCTCATTGTTGCAGCCGAAGAGGATGATGGCAAGGGCTGCGAGAGTAAGTAAAGTAAAATGCTTGTTTTTCATTATGGCTTGATTTTTAATTGTTTACATGTTGATGCGGATTACAAATCCGACCGAACTGAATCAAAGTCCAAACACGTCCGCCAATTCCTTCATCTGCGCCTCGCTCATACCCTCAGGCTCGAAGCCCATGTTGCGTGCGCTCATGTAGATTTGCGCGGCCTTGTTGAGCACATCCACTTGGTCGAAAGCCGACATAATGTCGGTATCGACGGCAAACACGCCGTGCTTCTCCCACATCACCACATCGTAGCCTTCATCGATGGTTTTTATGGTGGCCTCACCAAGTTCGACGCTCGATGGCAGCAAATAGGGCACGATGCCCAAGCCTTTCGGACAGAAAGCCCGCGTTTCAGGTATCATTGACCAGAGGATTTTGGTCAGCACGTCTTTCTCCAAAAACGGACGGTGGTGCGTCATGGCCACGAGTTCGATGGGATGAGTGTGGAGCGAGGCTTTGTAAGGCGATCCTTTGGCAATCAGGTAATTGTGTACGCTGAGGTGAGAAGGCAGTTCTGAAGTAGGCTTCACGGGCTTGTCGGCGATGATTTCGTAATGGGCGCAGTCGTCGGTGATGCGGATGACTGAGCCGTTGTCCATGGGCCATCGGGCGAGGTCGCGCATACGGCGGTTGGTGCCTTTGCAGAAGAAATAGCAGCCTTTGAGGTGCGGCAAGATCGTCCCAATGGCGATTGGGGTTGTAGGGCTGTCGCATTGCGGCAGCCGTACATATTGGGAATTGATTTGGTCGGTGACATTAATGACGATATTGCCGCCGTTGCGCTCGGCCCAGCCTTTCTGCCAGAGGTAGCCGGCCACCTCGGCGACTTGCTCTATTTGGTGTTTCAGTTCGGGGTTGTTATTGATGATGCTTTCCATGTTTAATCATTGTTTAGTGACACGAGACGCGGGACTTCGGGACACGGGTTCTTCGACAAGCTCAGAGATCCGTCTCGCGTCTCGCGGTCTCGTGTCTCGCGTCTTTTAATAATCCTCTCCATACCTTTCTTTGGTAATCTGTGCGAGCGATTTTCCTCGTGTATTCGGGCAACCAATGACGCCCACAACCAACGAGATGAACAGCAGCCCGATCATGCACCAAGCAGCCACGGTGAAGCCTTCGCCGTTTTCGCCATAGATGAAGGTGAAGACGAGTCCCCACAAAGCTGAGAGACCTCTCACCACGAAGAACATCAGTCCCTGCGCACCGGCACGGAACTTGGCAGGGAATAGCTCCGACCCCCAAAGGGCGTAGAAAATCTGCACCGACATACCGCCTTCGATGCCCCAAAGGATGGTGAAGAGCCACAACGAAGCGGTGCCGTTCACGCCAAAGGCGACGATGACAACCCAAGCGCCAAGGGCGAAGAGCAGGCCGAGGATGTAAACCAACTTATGGCTGACCTTGTCGATAAACGTCGAAGTGATGAAGGTGACACCCACGATGATGGCCCATTGGATGCAGTTCATCCAGTTGGCTTGCTCGTTGCTGATGCCGCCTGCGGTCTCGAAGATATGGGGTTGGAAGAAGCCCAGAACGGAAGCCACAAGGTTCCAAGTGAGGTAGATGACAGCCAAGAAACACGCGGTCTTGATGGCGGTTCGGTTGGAGAACAACACCTTGAAGGCGTGCCAAAGTCCGGTGTCTTCGCCTTTGGCTTTGGCCGTCGCTTGACTTTCCTTCCACTCGCTGCTTTCTTCGAGCTTTCGCTGCATGTTCCAGGCGATGAAAGCGACCAGCAACAGCGAGAAGAACACGATGCGTGAGCTGAACACGTTGATGGCCTCCTGCGGCAGGTCGGCGCCGCCGATGGCATGGGCGATGCTTTCCACCCAGCCGAACAGGTATCCGTCGGGAGCGAAGAACATGCCCAACAGCAAGATGATCATCGGCCCGAAACCCCACGACATCTGCGAGATGCAGATGTTGCGGCCACGGTTGTTGGTCTCCGAGCTTTCTGAGATGTAGGTCCAAGAGGCGGGCACACCGATGCCGACCGAGATGCCCGTCACCAAAAATCCTGCGAGAAGCATCGGGAAGTTGGCGGAGAGCATGATGAGCAGCACGCCCAGCATGTACACAAGCAGATTGTAGGTGTAGATGAACTTGCGCCCGTATTTGTCGGCCAAAAAACCGCCGATGATGGCACCGATGGCGGCACCCAAGCAGTTGGCACTGATAAAGTTGAGCCAGCCGAGATGCACCTCGGTGAGGCCGAGGTATTTCTGCCACAACGTCAGGCCGCTGGCACCTGCGACGATGGCACCGGCATCTAAGTAGTTCGTCAACGAGACGGCGATGGTGCTTTTTAGACTTCCTTTGTTCATGGTCTTATCTCTTTGATGTTACCTCTTTCTCATACTGCTGGATGCAGCCAATGAAGTCCTCGCCCACTGGCACGTTGTTCTTCAAATTGAAGTAGTCGTAGACGGCACCGAAGGGCAGCGACTTCATCTCTTCAAGCAAAGCCAGACGCTCGAAGCCTTGGCCGTTGTCTTCGTACTTGCGGAGCATGTCGAGTGGCTCAAGCAGGGCTTGCAGTAGGCATTTCTGCGTGGCGCGGGTGCCGATGACGTAAGCGCCTATGCGGTTAATGGAAGCATCGAAGTAGTCGAGACCGATATGGGCGCGGTGGAGGGCTTCGGCGCGGACGATTTCCTTGAACAGGTCCAAAGTCTGGTCGTTCATGATGGTCACGTGATCGGAGTCCCAGCGGATGGGGCGACTGACGTGGAGCATCAGCTCAGGCACATAGAGGAGCAGCGACGAGACCTTGTCGGCCACATTCTCGGTAGGCTCGTAGTGACCCGTGTCGAGCGTGTAGATGACCTTGCGCGTGGCGCAGTAGCCTTCGTAGAAGTCCATCGAGCCGACGGTGAAACTCTCCAACCCGATGCCGAAGAGCTTGGCCTCGACGCATGATTTCATGTCGGGCAGTGGTTCGGCCAAAATCTCGTCCAACGAAGCGGCCAAAATCTCGCGATAGCGTTTGCGTTCCACGGTGATGTCCTTCAGGCCGTCGTGCACCCAGATGTTCATGATGCATGGGTCGCCTTGCGCCTTGCCCATCGCGTCGGCGATGCGGCGGCAGCGTTTGGTATGCTCAATCCAGAAATTGCGGATTTCGGGGTCGGGATTGGCCAGGCTCAAATCCCCGCTCTTGGGGTGACCGAACGAGGTGCTGTTGAAGTCGAGGTTCATCTTGACCGACTTGGCCCAGTCGATCCAGCTTTGGAAATGTTCGACGCCCACTTGGTCGCGGTCGACGAACTTGCCGCCGAAGTCGCCATAGATCTCGTGCAAGTTGACGCGCTGTGTGCCTGCTAATAGCGACTTCACAAATTCGAGGTCTTTGCGCACCTCGTCGATGGTGCGGGCGCGACCCGGATAGTTGCCAGTGGTTTGTATGCCACCTGAGAGGCCGGCGTTGCTCTCGAAGCCGAGCACGTCGTCGGTCTGCCAGCAGTGCAGCGAGATGGGGGTCTTTTCCAAGGTCTCAATGGCCTTGTCGGTGTCGATGCCGAGGGCGGCGTAGCGCTCGCGGGCCAGTTCGTAGGATTTTTGGAGGTTTTGTGTGTTCATATTTTGCTGTTTTTAGAGCAGGGACTCACGTCGCCTGCTTATTGATGTATCGCCCCTATGGGGCTTTTTAACCTTGCAAAATTACATTTTTTCGCTTTTTCCACCATTTTTTCTTGCCTAAAAGAAAATTTGGCTGAGTGGAACCTGTATATCGTGCCCCCCCATTCTTGCGAATTTGCAGTTCCCTACCGAGCACCCATATCTCAATAAAATTCCGAGTTTTGGACGGTTTTTGTGGATTTTTTTGACTTATAGGTCATTTCGATGGTAGTGGCAGGCATGGCAACTTTTGCTTCGTGCAACAAGAAAGGATAACCCCAAACAACTTCCTGAAAAAATCACCATCAGCGGTCAAGTGATCGACAAGGACGGAAATCGTGAAAGACGGTTACGAGTATAGACATTCTGGATTGGTGGACAAATATAAGGCCCGTCGGGAAATTAATGCCGTCTTGAAGGATGAGGGTGAATAATTCCGATCGGCATTGATAGCCAATCGACGTACTGCCATGAATCCCGCAAGATTGATTGGGATTCGTGGCAGTTTTGTTTTCGGAAATCAGAGATATTCCCAAAAATGTGTATTTTTGCCAACAAAATCAGTTGTTATGTATCGCGATTCCCTTTATTCCGCTTTAAGGGAAGACGCAAAAGGAATGAAATAAGAAAAACACATCGTGTCGAAACGAATTACCATAGTACTCATGGCCCTGTTGCTCGTCGCCACCTCCTGCGCCTCGCGCAAGAAAACCGTCGTGCCCACGCCACCGCAGTCGTTTGAATGGCTCACAGCCAACATGAGCATCCAAGCCGAAGGCAACGGCATGGAATTCAACGACCTATCGGGACAATTGCGGATGCGCAACGACAGCCTCGTTTGGCTCAATGTGACCGCCACTATGGGCGTTGAAGTGCTGCGCGCCAAAGTGAGCAACGACTCGGTTTGGCTCATCAATCGCTTGGAAAAGACCTACTTGGCCGAGCCTTTGGACACGGTTTCTGCCCAACTCGGGATGCCACTCAGCCTGCCTTTGCTGCAAACTTTGCTCTTGGACAATAACCAAGGCCTTCCGCCCGTTGAAAACCAAACAGTGCAGTTGAAAACCTTCTTGATGGGAGGCCTGTCTGCCAAAATCAGATACAACAACGTGAGAATCAACGAAAAGACGACATTCCCACTGAAAATCAAGGATCAGATGGAAAGAATGCGTTTAAGGATTAAATGATGAAGAAACTGCATATCATATTGGTTTTGTTGCTATTGGCACTTATGGATCCGGCCTATTGCCAAAAGACGAAAGGCAAGTCGAAGAAGCAACTGCAAAGCGAAATCACCTCGCTGCAAAAGGAGATCTCGACCGCCAACCAATTGCTGAAGAAGACCTCGAAGGACAAGGAGATGACCCTCAACGAGGTCAACCTCTTGGACAAGAAAATCAAGCAACGCGAAAAGCTCATCAAGGCATACAACGAGCAGATTGCCGTCTTAGACGAGGAAATCAGCCAAGGCCAGAGCAACATCAAGACGCTCAACACCGACCTCGGCAAGTTGCAAAAGGAATACGCCAAGATGATTACCTTCGCCTACAAAAACCGCAGCCACTACGACCGTCTGGCCTTCATCTTCGCCTCCGACGACTTCAACCAAGCCTTCAGCCGACTGCGCTACATCCGCCAGTTCAGCGACGCCCGAAAGGTGAAGATGGAACAAATCAGCTCCACCCAGCGGCAAATCAGCAGCGCCGTGGAAGCCAGCCAACAAGCCCGCGAGGAACAAACGGCACTATTGAAAGACGAAAAAGCACAACAAGACGCATTGAAGGACGAGAAAGACGACCTCAACAAACAAGTGGCAGCCCTGAAGAAAAAGGAAGGCAGCATCCAGCAAGACATCAAGAACAAGCAACAGCAGGCACAAAAGCTGCAAAAGGCCATCGACGACATCATTGCCGAGGAAATCCGCAAGGCCAACGAGGAAGCCGAACGAAAACGCAGGGAAGAGGCGAAGAAAAACGCGGCCAAAAAAGGCACCACGACCACCCCATCAGCCCCTAAGAAAGAAACCGGCATGGCCTTGACACCCTCCGAGAAGACCCTCTCGTCGAACTTCGTCAGCAACAAAGGCAAACTGCCTTGGCCCGTGGAGCGCGGCGTCGTCTCCTCGACCTACGGCAAGCACGCCTCGGTGGTCTCCGACAAGGTGACAGTCACCAACAACGGCATCGACATCGCCACCACCGAAGGCTCGAAAGCCCGCGCCGTATTCGATGGCGAAGTGACCAGCGTGACCAAACTGACCGGCTCAAACACCGTCGTCATCATCCGCCACGGCGAGTATTTCACCGTCTACTCCAACCTCGAAAACGTCACCGTCAAGCGTGGCGACAAGGTGAAGACGAAGCAAAACATCGGCACCGTCCACACCAACATGACCGAAGGCAAGACCGAGCTGCACTTCGAACTATTGAAAGAACAAAACCGACAAAACCCAGCCAACTGGCTTTCAAATTAATATATTATGAAACAAAACCGACAAAACACCCAAAACCCAGTTCTTGGTTGTGGAAAGCAGCCAACCGGCCTGCTTTCCGGCGGCTACCCCGGTTGGGGAGCCGCACCCACCCAAAAAGTTTTGTTGGCTTTGAAAGTTTTGTGAAAGAAAGAAAAATGATATGAAAAAGTATTTGTTTGCACTACTATCAATCGCTGTGATTTTGCTTGTTACCTCCTGTAAGACCAAGGAAGTGCCAGGAAGAAGACGCGCTCCACGCAATTGCAATAGTTGCACCAAATGGAGTTATACCCCTCAAGAAAACACAGAAACCTTCCTCTTGACCCGCGATGAAGCCTGAAGAACTCGAACTTTTGAAGCGTTATTTCCCCGAAGCCTCGGTCGCGATGGTGGGCGAGATTTTCGAGCAACGTCGTTTCAGGCTGCACTTCAAGCGACCGCGTGCCTCCAAGTTGGGCGACTTCCGCCCGCCACGAACCAAAAACGGCCTCTGCGCCATCACCATCAACCTGGATTTGAACCCTTATCAGATGCTCGTCACATATGTCCATGAAGTGGCGCATTATGATGTGTATCAACAATATGGCTCAAGGATGGTGCAGCCCCACGGCATAGAGTGGCAAAACCGTTTCGCCTCGCTATTGAAGCCTTTCATGACCGAAGCCGTCTTCCCGAAAGACATACTCGAAGCCTTGCAAAAGCACCTCCAACATATCAAGGCCAGCAGCACCGCCGACCAAAACCTGCAACGCGTCATGCGACGCTACGACAAACATCCCGATAACATCGTCACCGTGGAAAGCCTCCCCGCTGGCGCCCGCTTTCTGCTGAAAAATGGCCTCGTCTTCCAAAAAGGGGAGAAGCAACGCACCCGCTACAGATGCTATTGCGAGAGCAACGGACGCTGGTATTTCGTTTCGGCATTGGCGGAAGTGAAAGAATTGTAGGCGTTTTCTTAAAACAAGCCGACAAATCCTTATCTTTGCAGCCAAATAAAACACATATGGGCAAAACTGCATTAATCACAGGCATTACGGGCCAAGACGGCTCTTTCCTTGCCGAGTTTCTTTTGGAAAAAGGCTACGACGTGCATGGCACCATCCGCCGCTCGTCATCATTCAACACGGGTCGCATCGAGCATCTTTACCTGGACGAATGGGTGCGCGACATGAAAAACAAGCGCCTGCTCACCCTGCACTATGGCGACATGACCGACTCGTCGTCGCTCGTGCGCATCATACAAAAAATACAACCCGACGAAATCTACAACCTGGCCGCCCAAAGCCATGTGAAGGTTTCGTTCGACTGTCCCGAATACACCGCCGAGGCCGATGCCGTGGGCACGTTGCGCCTCCTGGAGGCTGTGCGTATCTTAGGTTTGGAGAAAAAATGCAAGATCTACCAGGCCTCCACCTCCGAGCTGTTTGGCCTGGTGCAGGAAGTCCCCCAAAAAGAGACAACGCCTTTCTATCCGCGCTCGCCTTATGGCGTGGCCAAGCAATACGGCTTCTGGATCGTGAAGAACTACCGTGAGAGCTATGGCATGTTCGCCGTCAACGGCATCCTCTTCAACCATGAGAGCGAACGTCGTGGCGAGACTTTCGTGACACGCAAAATCACATTGGCAGCCGCACGCATCAAGCAGGGCTACCAAGACAAACTGTATCTCGGCAACCTCAACTCGCTCCGCGACTGGGGCTATGCCAAAGACTACGTGGAGTGCATGTGGCTCATCCTGCAACAAGAGAAGCCTGAAGACTTCGTCATCGCGACGGGCGAATACCACACCGTGCGCGAGTTTTGCACCTTGGCCTTCAAGCATGTTGGCATCGACTTGCGTTGGGAAGGCGAAGGCGTCGATGAAAAGGGCATCGACACGGCCACGGGCAAGGTGCTCGTCGAGGTGGATCCGCGTTTCTTCCGTCCCGCCGAGGTCGAACAGCTGTTGGGCGACCCCACCAAGGCCAAGACGCTCTTGGGCTGGAACCCACGCAAGACCAGCTTCGAGGATTTGGTCAAGATCATGGTCGACCACGACATGAGGTTTGTGAAGAAGCTTTATCTCAAGGCACACATGGAGGATTAATATGAACAAAGACAGTAAAATATTCGTAGCTGGACATAGAGGCATGGTAGGAAGTGCCATTGTCAGAGAGTTACAGAGACAAGGTTATAATAATTTGGTGCTGAGAACCCATAAAGAGCTTGATCTCACTAGGCAAGACGAGGTTGAGAAGTTCTTCGCCGAAGAGAAACCCGAATACGTCTTCTTGGCCGCGGCCAAAGTAGGCGGCATCGTAGCCAACCAATGGGCGTTGGCTGACTTCATGTACGACAACATGATCCTGGAGATGAACGTCATCCATTCGGCATGGCGCAACGGCTGCAAGAAGCTGGAGTTTCTGGGCTCGTCGTGCATCTATCCCCGCATGGCCCCACAACCCATGACCGAGTCGTGCCTGCTGACCGGCGAACTGGAAAAGACCAACGAAGCCTACGCCTTGGCCAAAATCAGCGGACTGAAATACTGCGAGTTCCTCAACCGCCAATACGGCACCGACTACATCAGCGTGATGCCCACCAACCTCTATGGCCCCAACGACAACTATCATCCCGAACACAGCCACGTGCTGCCCGCATTGATTCGCCGTTTCCACGAGGCCAAAGTCAACGGGCTGAAGGAAGTGACCTGCTGGGGCGACGGCTCGCCGCTGCGCGAGTTCCTTTATGTGGACGACTTGGCCAATCTTTGCGTCTTCTTGATGAACCACTACAGCGGCAACGAAACCGTCAACGCAGGGACAGGAAAGGAACTGACCATCAAGGCTTTGACTGAATTAGTCGCGAAAGTGGTTGGTTACGAAGGCGAAATCAAATGGGACACGACAAGACCCAACGGCACCCCACGAAAACTGCTCGACGTGAGCAAAGCCACCGCCTTGGGCTGGACCTACAAGACCGAATTGGAAGACGGCATCCGCATGGCATACGACGATTTCCTGAATAACCCAATGAGGGCCGAACGATGACCAAAAAAGTATTTGTATCGGGTTGCTACGACTTGCTGCACAGCGGCCACGTCGAGTTTTTCCGCCAAGCCGCACAGTTTGGCGACCTCTATGTAGGCATCGGATCCGACGACACCATCCTGCACTACAAAAAACACAAGACGCTCTATCCCGAAAAGGAACGCCTCTTCATGGTGAAAGCCGTCCGCTATGTGAAAGACGCCTTCATCAACGACGGCTCGGGCGTGATGGACTTCGTCGGCACTGTCGACCGACTGAAACCCGACATTTTTGTGGTCAACGAGGACGGGTCATCGGAAGAAAAGCGCCGTTTCTGCGAAGAGCGCGGCATCGAATATGTGGTGCTGCAACGCACGCCTTCAGAAGGTTTGGAAGCCCGCTCGTCCACTTCACTGAAACAAGACATTTGCCAGATACCCACCCGCCTCGACTTGGCCGGCACATGGATTGACCAACCCTATGTGTCGTGCTTCGCCCCAGGTTGGGCCATCACCATCTCGCTGGAACCCACCTTCGAGGTGCGCGAACGCTGCGGCCTCTCCACCTCAACGCGCAACATGATCCGCAAGATTTGGCCGATGAAATTGCCCGACATGGACCCCGAAACCCTCGCCAAGCTCGTCTTCTGCTTCGAGAACGACCCCGAGCGCAGCGATGGCATCATCAGCGGGGCACAAGACTCGATTGGCATATGTATGCCCGGCTTGGTAAGACATTATTACGACCAACTCTATTGGCCCATAAAATTCGAAAGTTGCCACGACGATAAGGTATTGTATTGGCTTGAGAGCCATTTGGTTATGATTCCCATGGAGCCTCGCCGCCCAGGCTGTTCGGTGGTGGAAGGCAAGGACATCACGGAGCCGAAAGTAAAGGCTTTGGCCAAGGCCGCCGACGACTGTTGGAACGCCATTTTGGCCATGGACTTGGAGGCTTTCGCGAAGGCTTACAAGGCTTCGTTCAACGCCCAAACCGCCATGTTCCCCGCCATGATCCACCCTTACGGAGTCAATGAGGCATCGGAGCCGCAATCTCCTACGATAGAAGACTATATCGACAAGTATTCCGCCATGGACGAGGTGCTGGCTTGGAAGATGCCCGGTGCCGGTGGCGGCGGCTATTTGGCCTGCGTCGTCAAGGATGCTGCCGTTTTCAGCAACCATCATCCAGAAGCGATAAGATTAACCATCAGAAGAAACTGAAGTTATGAAACTCGTTGAGAAGAAATACCTACTTTCGTTTGTTGTCATCACCTCGCTGTTTGCCTTGTGGGGCTTCGCCAACGACATCACCAACCCCATGGTGGCAGCATTCCAAACGCTGATGGAATTGCCGGCAGCCAAGGCAAGCCTGATTCAGTTTGCGTTTTATGGGGGCTATGCCACCATGGCCATTCCCGCCGCGCTGTTCATACGGCGTTTTAGCTACAAGAAAGGCATCCTGCTCGGCTTGGCGCTCTATGCCATCGGGGCGTTTTTGTTCATTCCCGCTGCGGCGCGACAAAGCTTCACGTTCTTTTGCTTCTCGCTGTATATCCTAACTTTCGGCCTGGCCTTTTTGGAGACCACGGCAAGCCCGTTCATCCTCTCGTTGGGGGCCAAGGAAAACGCCACACGTCGGTTGAACCTTGCTCAGGCCTTCAATCCCATCGGGTCGTTGGCAGGCATGGCGGTAGCTTCGATGGTGGTGCTGCCCAACCTGCTTTCCGACAAGAGGGATGCAACGGGCAATATCCTATTCCCGATGCTGAGCGAGGCCGAAAAGGCCGAGATTAGGTTGCACGACTTGGCCGTGATTCGCGACCCGTATGTGGCCCTGGGCATTGTGGTAGTCGTGATGTTTGTAATCATCGCATTGGTGAAAGTGCCGATGACCCAAGGCCAAGGGACGACGCCCACCAAAGGCTCGCTGAAACGCCTGTGGGCCAACAAAGTCTACCGCGAAGGCGTGGTGGCGCAGGTTTTCTACGTGGCGGCACAAATCATGGTGTGGACGTTCATCATCCACTATGCCGACAACTTAGGCATCAGCAAGGCCACGGCACAAAACTACAACATCGCGGCCATGTGCTTGTTCCTGGCGGGCCGTTTCCTTTCCACCTGGCTGATGAAATACACCGACGGACGACGGCTGCTCATCATCTTTGGCATTTGTGCCGCCTTGTGCTCGCTTGGCGCCATCCTGATTGTGGGCAAAGCTGGCCTTTACTGCCTGATAGGCATCAGCTTCTTCATGAGCCTGATGTTTCCCACCATCTACGGCACGGCGTTGGAGAACGTGAGCCTCGACGACGCCTCATTAGGAGCGGCATTCTTGGTGATGGCCATCGTTGGCGGCGCCCTCATGCCTCCGCTGCAAGGCATGATCATCGACTGTGGCACAATAGCCGGCCATCCTGCCGTCAACGTGAGCTATGCGCTTCCCTTGTTGTGCTTTATCATTGTCGCAATTTATGGCCTTCGCGCCAAAAAACAACAAACCTTCAAAAAACTCTAACCCTGGACTGCTTCGTACCTCGCAGTGACGCGAAGCGGTGCCATCCAAGCCCTGAAAGGGCGACAACAATTCATCGGGCGATTTCAATCCCCGACAACTGAACAACTGCAAACTAAACAACTGCAAACTATATGAAAAGATACTGCCAAACCCTCGAACTCGTCGACGACCCTGTGCTTATCGAAAAATATTGCGACGTTCACGCCCACATATGGCCTGAGATCGTTGAAGGCCAACGCGCCGTCGGCATCATTGATATGCAACTTTTCCGATACGGGACTCATGTCTTCATGATTTGCGACACTGTCGACGATTTCGACTGGGAAAAAGACATGGCCCGACTGGCGAAATTGCCCCGTCAGGCCGAGTGGGAAGCCTTTGTGGCTCAATGCCAAGGCGCCAATCCCAACCTGCCTTCCACGGAAAAATGGCACATGATGGAAAGAATTTTTTAAAGGATATTTAAAAAAGTCGTAATATTGCAGACTAAAAATGATTGCCAATGCATAAACTTGTTACTCGTTTTTGTAATTTTATTTTTGGGAAGCATAAAAGCAACACACTTCCACGTGCATGGATTTTGGCGGTAGACATGGCTATTGTCATCGCAGCCTATATCATTGCCATTTTCATGCTCTATTTCAAGGACTTCGCCGATTCGATGTTCGACTGGAGCCGCATTTTTGTGGTGCCCATCGCCTATTTCATCGCATTCCTTATCAGCAAAACCTACGATGGCATGTTGCGCTATTCGGGCTTCAACGACATCCGCAAGATTTTTACCGCATGCACATCCACATTGGCGTTCCTCATCGTCAGCAAGCTGATTCTCAGCCAGATATGGCCTAACATGGTGACACAAGTCTATCCGCGCTACGTGACGATGATCTACCACTACCTCATCACCATGACGCTGATGATCCTCATGCGCTTCACCATCAGGCGTTTATACAATGAAGTGTACAAGAACACGGGCGACAAGATGAACGTGCTCATCTATGGCGCCGGCGACGGTGGCACCATGCTGTTGCGCACACTGAGCCAAGACACCAACTCGAAATTCAAGGTGAAGGCCTTTGTTGACGACGACTCGAAACGCGCCAAGTCGCAAATCAACACCATCAAAGTGTACTCGCCCAAGGTGGCCATGACCCCCGAGTTCATCGAAAAATACGACATCGACGTGATGATTTTGGCCATTCCCAGCATCGGAGAGAAACGGCAAAAGGAAATCATCGAGCAAGGAATGTCGCTCAACCTCATCGTGAAATCCATCCCCTCGTTCGACAAATGGGTGGACGGCAAGCTGTCGACCAACCAAATCCAAGACATCAAGATCGAGGACCTTTTGGGCCGCAAACCTATCATCCTCGGCAAGAGCAACGTCATCCGCGAAATCAACGACAAGGTGGTGCTCGTCACGGGTGCTGCCGGCAGCATCGGCAGCGAGATTTGCCGTCAGGTGATGCACTACAACCCCGCCAAACTCATCATGCTCGACCAAGCCGAGTCGCCCATGTACGACTTCCAGTTCGAGATGAACAACACCGACGACTTCAAGGGGATGAAAGACCGCATGGCCTTCGTCATCACCAACGTGAAAGACCCCATCCGTATGCGGGAAGTTTTTGAAGAATACCATCCACAAGTGGTGTTCCATGCGGCGGCCTACAAGCATGTGCCTTTCATGGAAGAGAACGCCTACGAGGCCGTTTTCGTCAACGTGTTCGGCACCAAGCTCGTGGCCGACTTGGCCATCGAATACGGCGTGGAGAAGTTCGTCATGATCTCGACCGACAAGGCCGTCAACCCGACCAACGTGATGGGCGCCACC
>DGXB01000102.1:0-9462 GCA_002396205.1 Bacteroidales bacterium UBA4243 | reverse complement strand
AACGTGATGGGCGCCACCAAGCGCATCGCCGAGATTTACACGCAAAGCCGCAAGGGCAACACCAAGTTCATCACCACGCGCTTCGGCAACGTGCTTGGCTCGAACGGCTCGGTGGTGCCGCTGTTCCGCAAGCAAATCGAGAAGGGCGGCCCGATTACGGTGACCGACCGCCGCATCACGCGCTACTTCATGACCATCCCCGAAGCCTGCAGCCTCGTGCTCGAAGCCGGTTCCATCGGCGAAGGCGGCGACATCTTCGTGTTCGACATGGGCGAAAAAGTCCGCATTTGGGACCTCGCCGAAAAGATGCGCAAACTGGCCCACCGCCCCGAAATCGAAATCATCGAGACGGGACTGCGCCCTGGCGAGAAGCTCTACGAAGAGGTTTTGGCCAACGAAGAGAACACCATCAAGACTGATAATGAGAAGATTATGCACGCCATCGTGCGCAAATACGAAGCCGCCGAAGTGGACGACATGATTGCCAAACTCCACGACGAACTGGAGACCTGCGACCCGATGAAGATCGTGGCACAAATGAAGGTCATCGTGCCGGAATTCAAGAGCAATAACAGTGTTTTCAGCACATTGGACAAATAACCGAAGATGTACACCCTGCTCACCGACCCCCTCCACCGCATCGCCTACGCCACCGATGCCTCGGCCTATCGTGAGGTGCCACAAGGCGTGGCCTACCCCGAAAACGAGGCCGACATCATCGACCTTATTAATATAGCCCGCGAGAGGGAAACGCATCTCATCCCAAGGGCGGGCGGCACTTCCATCGCCGGGCAGGTGGTGGGCAGTGGCATCGTGGTCGACATCAGCAAGCATTTCAAGAAGATACTGGAAATCAACGAGGAAGAGCGTTGGGCGAGGGTGCAGCCAGGCGTTGTTTTGGACGAACTCAACCTTGCCCTGAAACCCTACGGCCTCTTCTTCAGCCCCGAGACCTCGACCAGCAACCGCTGCTGCATAGGGGGAATGTTTGGCAACAACTCGTGCGGCTCGCATTCCTTGGTTTACGGCAGCACGCGACACCACGTCATCGAAGCCCGAGGCGTGCTTTGCGATGGCAGCGTTGAGATCTTCAAGACCTACACCATCAAGGAGCTGGAGGAGCGCTTTGGATCCCGTTTTTGGGAAAGCGATACCGATACATTAATCCAACGCATCTACGCCCAACTCATCCGCTGGGCGTTGGACGAGAAAACCGTCCGATTAATCGAAGAGAACTATCCCGACAAAAGCCTGCGTCGTCGCTCGTGCGGCTATGCCATCGACGAAGTGATTGAGGACCTGCATAATGAAGCCAAGCCCATCGAACAACGCACCATCAACCTCTGCAAACTATTAGCCGGCAGCGAAGGCACCTTGGCCTTCATCACTGAAATCAAAGTCGACCTCGACCCCTTGCCACCCAAGGAGAAGATGGTGGTTTGCGCCCATTGCGACACATTGCAAAAGAGCTTTTTGGGAAATTTAGTCGCGCTCAAATTCCATCCTTCAGCCGTCGAGCTGATGGACCGCAACATATTGGAGCTCAGCAAACAGAATGTTGAGCAACAGAAAAACCGTTTCTTCGTTGAAGGCGCCCCAGCCGCCATCCTCATCATCGAGCTGCGCGGTGAGACGAGAGAAGAAATCGACACAATTGCCGACCAACTTGAGAAAGCCTTGATCAACAACGAAGAACATTTGGTTTATGCTTGTTCCCGCGTTTATGGCGATGAAATCAGTAAGGTGTGGAGCCTGCGCAAGGCTGGTTTGGGCCTCTTGACCGGCATGAAAGGCGATGCCAAACCCATCGGCGTCATCGAAGACACCGCCGTCGCTCCCGAGAAGTTGCCCGCCTATATGGCCGACTTCGCCGAAATGCTTGAAAGATTGGGCCTGAGCTGCGTCTACCATGCCCATATCAGCACGGGCGAACTGCATCTGCGGCCCATCATTAATATCAAGGAAGCGGAAGGTTTGCGCAAATTCCGGGAGGTGGCCCACCAAACCGCCCTCTTGGTCAAGAAATACAAAGGCTCGCTCAGCGGCGAACACGGCGACGGAAGGCTGCGCGGCGAGTTCATCCAACTGATGTATGGCGATGAGGTCTACGCCATGATGCAAGACCTCAAACGCTGCTGGGACCCACTGCAAGTCTTCAACCTCCACAAGATCGTCGACACGCTGCCGATGGACAGCATGTTGCGTTTTGAGGTCGGGCAGCCATACGCCATAGCAAAAGTTTTAGGCGAGAGTACAACATATTACAATTGGAAAGCCGCCTTCGACGAATGCAAAATCGAGGGCGCCACGGGAGCCAAAACCCAGCTCCACGCCCTGATGTGCAGCATCGAGCAATGCAACGGCGCCGGCGACTGCCGCAAGTCGAACCTCATTGGCGGCACACTCTGTCCAGCCTTTAAAGTAAGTGGCGACGAGACCAAAGCCACCCGCGCCAGAGCCAATGTGCTCCGCGAAATCCTGACGAGAGGGTGGGGGAGCGAGGCCTTCGCTGTCGCAAATTGCGTCCCGCAATTTGAAAAAAACAATCCTTCGAACTGCGAGACGCAATTCGTGACAAGGAAAAACATCCTGAAATCCAAAGAGTTGGCAGAAGTCTTGGACAGCTGTTTGGCCTGCAAAGGCTGCCGCAGCGAGTGCCCGTCGAACGTCGACATGACAAGGCTACGCTCCGAGATCCTGCAACACAAATACGACGTCAGCGGGATGCCCTTGCGTTCGTTTGCCGTTTCGCGGATGGCCACGGTGGAACAACTCGGGCATATCGTTTGGCCGATTTATAACCTCTTCGCGTCGTGGAAACCGTCGTCCAATATCATCAAACGAATCATCCAATTCTCAACCGAGCGCGACATCCCAACCCTCAGCCGCGTGACGATGCGCACCACCGTCAAGCACGAATGCCGCAAGCAAAAGGCCATCGCCACCAAAGGCAAAGTCCTGCTCTTCGCCGACGAGTTCACCAACTTCCAAGAAGCCGAATTGGGCCTTACCTTTGCAAAGCTACTCCTGCGTTTGGGCTACGAAGTGGAAATTCCGAAACACGTTGAAAGCGGTCGCGCCGCCATCTCGAAAGGCAACCTGAAATTGGCCAAGAAGTTCGCCTTGAAGAACTTCAACCTGCTGAAAAACAAGGTTTCGGAGCAAACTCCCTTGGTCGGCATTGAGCCATCGTGCATCCTCAGCTTCCGCGACGAATACCCCGACTTGGTACCACCCGAACTGCGACACGAAGCCCAACAATTGGCCAAAAACGCCTTGCTTTTTGATGAATTTATTGTCCGAGAGATGGCCGAAGGACGCATCTCAGCCAACGACTTCAAGGCCGATGCGGTCGAGATTTGGCTCCATGGCCACTGCCACCAGAAAGCCTTGGTGGGCACCGAGAAGACTGTCAAGGCGTTGCGATTGCTGCAAAACGCCAAAATACACGTCATTCCAAGCGGCTGCTGCGGCATGGCCGGCTCGTTTGGCTACGAGAAAGAGCATTACCAAACCTCGTTGGCCATTGGCGAGATGGTGCTGTTCCCAACGGTTCGCAAAGCCGTGTCCATTGCCGATGGCATCACGCCCTGCATCGTTTCGGCCCCAGGCACATCCTGCCGCCAGCAAATCCTCGATGGCACAGGCGTTCATGCCGTCCATCCCATCGAAATCCTTTACCGTTGGGCGAAATAATCCGCCTTTGGTTGCCGTTCCATGAAAAAGAACTATTTTTGCAAACCATTAGGCGAACACAAATTCCTTGATGAAAGCAACCCAATCTTTGAATCTTGAATTTTAAATCAAAAATACAATGAGAAAATCATTCATTCCCATCATGCTACTCCTGTTGGTTGCGGCCAGCTGCAACAACAGCAAGAACGAAGTTGAGACCCAACTCTATACACTCAGCGACAGCGTTTATCTGGAAAACGAGTACGAGGAAGGCTATTCCTACTATACCATCAACGTCGACCTTCCGGAGACCCAAAATGCGACGCTAAAGCAAAGCATCATGCACTGGATGTTTGCGCCCGAGGTGAAAGACTACGAGGATTTCCTCCAAACCGATATGGACCGTTTCTTCGATGAAGAAGGCAGCGAACCCAAGTCAGTCTACGAAAACAACCACACTTTGGCCGAACAAACCGACCGCTACGTGACCTACATCACCGAAGGATTCCTCTACACCGGCGGTGCCCATCCCATGCCTTGGTATTATGGCACCTCGTTCAGCAAAATCGACGGAAGCATCGTTGGATACGACATGTTCGACGACCCCGAACAACTCGCCCCGATGATTACCGAGAACATCCGCAAGCAGCATTTCGAGTTTTTCGACATGGAAGAAGACATGATAGAACTGGCGCCCGAAGACTACCTGCAACTGCCCACCAACGAGCCGTGGATTGAGGCCGACAGCGTGGTGTTTTGCTACGAACCTTACGAAATCGCGCCTTATGTAGCCGGAATGCCCCTGTGCAAGATCTCGAAAGAAGACCTCCAACCCTATCTGAGCGAAAAAGGCAAATCGCTCCTCAACAATTAAACCGTTCAACATCAAACAGTTCAACAGCCCATGAACAACTACTGCATCATCATGGCCGGAGGCATCGGAAGCCGCTTTTGGCCCCTCAGCAAAGATAATTACCCCAAGCAATTCCTCGACATATTGGGCACAGGAAAGAGCTTCATCCGCAGCACCTACGAACGCTTCAGCCCCGTCATCCCCGACGAGAACTTCCTCGTGGTGACCAACAAGGCCTACAAGCAACTGGTTTTGGAGCACCTGCCCATGCTCAAGCCCGACCAAGTGCTCTGCGAGCCGGCACGACGCAACACGGCACCTTGCATCGCCTACGCTGCCTACCACATCCAAAGTCGCTGCCAAGACGCGAACATAGTCGTCACCCCAGCCGACCATTTGGTGACCAATGAAGTTGAATTCCAGAGAATCATACGATTAGGATTTGACTTTTTGGACAACAACCCACAAGCCTTGATGACCATAGGCATCAAGCCGAGCCGACCGGAAACGGGGTATGGCTACATCGAAGTGCCCAAACAAGCCTCGCTGCCCGAGGTCGTAAAAGTAGATCGTTTCAAGGAAAAGCCCGACTACGAAACAGCGGTTAAATTTGTCAGCGAGGGCAACTACCTCTGGAACAGCGGCATCTTCCTCTGGACCTTGGACGGCATCATGCAGGCCTTCAAGACCTATCTGCCCGACATGGTCAACGTGTTTGAGAAAGGCAAAAACCAGTTTGGCACATCCGACGAGCAAAGCTTCATCGACGACCATTTCATCGAAAGTCCCAACATCAGCATCGACTACGGCGTGATGGAGAAGTCGCCCAACACCTTCACCATCCCCGCCGACTTCGGCTGGAGCGACATCGGCACTTGGGGCTCGCTGTTCACCCACGCCAAGAAAGACGATGCTGGCAACGCCTTGCGCGGTAAGGTGGTATCTGTCGACAACAAGAACACCATCATTAATATTGAGGAAGGCACCGAAGCCGTTGTGGAAGGCTTGGAAGACTATCTTGTGGCCTATCGCGACCATTCATTGCTGGTGTGCAAACTCCACGACGAGCAGCAAATCAAGGTTTGGATTGAAGGGTTGAAATGATGGAAACTCAGCCGTTGGTATCGGTCATCATGCCGTGCTATAATATGGAGAAATACGTTGCCGACAGCATCGCATCCGTGCAACGGCAGACCTATTCCAATTGGGAGCTACTCATCGTCGACGACGTCTCGACCGACGAAACCGTAAAGATTGTCACGAAACGAACGGAAACCGACGAAAGAATCCATTTTGTCGTCAAACCGCAACACTCGGGCATTGCCGACACCCGCAACCAGTGCATCCAAATGGCCCAAGGCCGATTTCTGGCCTTCCTCGATGCCGACGACATTTGGCACCCCGAGAAACTTGAAACACAAGTAAGGTTCATGCTGGAAAACCATGTGGGATTCACTTATTCGACCTACGACTGGATTGACGAAGAGGGGAACACCCTCAACAAATCCATCAACACCATTGGCCGTCTGGATTATGAAACCTATCTGCGCAACACCATCATCGGCTGCTCGACAGTCGTGGTCGACAAAACCATTGTCGGCGAAATCGTTGTCCCTCGCTTTCGCACCAGCGAAGACACCGCCACTTGGCTCGACATCTTGAAACAAGGACATTTGGCCTACGCCATCGATAAACCGTTGGTGTCATACAGAATCAGAAGGAGATCGGCAAGTTCAAACAAGCTGAAGGCCGCTGCCGACCTATGGAAAGTGTATCGTCGTCACGAAAAACTTCCATTCTTTAAAGCGATCTTTTTTTTCTCCTGCTATGCTTTTAATGCCATCAAAAAACGCCTGTGATGAAAGGTTTCTATCTATATCGCAAGGCCTGGCGCTACGATGGCGCGCCCCACAAAGAGCCACAACTACAACAGGCCGATTGGAAAGCCTTACTCAAACAAGGCGGCCTGATGGTGAGAAACACATTTGACTTCGACTGTCAAGAGGAAACCACCTTCTGGAACCTCATCAAAGATCGATATGAAGGTTTGGACGAACTATCAGGCAACACGAGGAAAAAAGTCAGGAGATCATTGGAGAAGCTAGAGTTTCGGAAAGTAAACAACTACTTCATCAAAAGCTTAGGATACCCCATTCTTAAAGCCTCTTTTGAAGACTATCCTGTCAAAGACCGCATCATGACCCAACAGATTTTTGAAACTTACATGGATGAATGTAGTAAAAAAGAGTTCGACTATTGGGGGATTTTTGATTTCGATGACGACCGCTTTATAGGATTTTTCACGGTGATGCTCTGGGACGACGCTTGTGAGTACGGTTTGGTGGCCGTCCTGCCCGAATACAAAAGGAAGAACACTGCTTATCCATATTATGGACTCTTCCACACCATGAATCAATACTACTTGCAGGAAAAAGGCCTTCGCTACGTCACCGATGGCTCTCGCAGCATCACCGAACACTCCAACATCCAAACGTTTTTGGAAGAGAAATTCCACTTCAGGAAATCATATTGCCACCTGTCGGTGCATTACAAGTGGTGGATGAAAATCGCGGTAAATGTTTTGTACCCATTCCGAAAAACCATACCTTTGCCGCGTATTAAGGCAATTCTCAACATGGAGGCCATGCAGCGTGGCGAAAAATGATCACAAAATAGGGTTCTTCTTCAAGTGGTGCTTCGACCGCATCGTGGCACTCGCGGGGCTCGTTGTGCTCTGCATCCCGCTACTCATCATCGCCATCCTCATCAAAACCGACTCGAAAGGGCCTGTCTTTTTCATGCAATGGCGCATCGGGAAGGGCGGCAAACCATTCAGGATCTGCAAGTTCCGCACAATGGTTCACCAATCGGAAGGCGACACGGTGACGACTGCCAACGACCCGCGCATCACTCGCATCGGCCACTGGCTGCGCCACAGCAAGGTGGACTGCCTCACCGAATTAATCAACGTTTTGGTTGGGCAGATGAGCCTCGTCGGGCCGCGCCCCGACGTGCCTGGCTATGCCGACCAGCTCGAAGGCGACGACCGTCGCATCCTTCAACTGCGCCCTGGCATCACCGGCCCCGCCAGCATCAAATACCGCAACGAAGAGGAACTGCTCGCCCAACAGCCCGACCCGAAAGCCTACAACGACACCGTCATCTGGCCCGACAAGGTCAAAATCAACCTTGATTATTTGGATCATTGGAGTTTTTTTGGAGACATCAATTTGATTTTCAAAACAATACTATAGACAATCATGAAAGAGCAAAACCGCATCGCCAATGTTGTCAACAGCAAGTTTTATCCTCTGTTGCTGTTTTTCGTCTCCTTCGTTTTCGTGACGCTATTCTCGCGCTCCACCTCTTTCCTTTACGTTTACGAAGGCGGCGACCCAGCTATCTTTAAGCAAATGGGGCTTGCCATCTTAAAAGGCAAGACGATTTATTTGGACTATTTTGACAATAAAGGTTGTATTCTTTACTTTATTCAAGCCTTTGGGCTATGGTTGGGAAGCGACTTTTTCATTCTCCTAATGCAAGCCATATCGTTAACCATTACTTTGGTGATATGGGACAAAATGATTGCTCTTTATCACGACGAAAAAGAACGCTTGGTTTGCTTGGGCATAGCCTTGCTCCTTCTTTTATGTTTTTATGATGATGGCGACATGACAGAAGAATGGTGTCTCCCATTTGCTTCTTATCCTCTATTGGTATATTTCAGATCCATTAAATTGAACAAGGAAACAAGACCTATCGATTGGTTTGTCATCGGCATCTGTTTTGGTGTAATTGCATTTATCCGAGTCAATAATGCCGTACCTTTTGCCGGATTTGTCGCATATTTGTTTGTAGTTTATCTTTTACGAAAAGATTTCAAGAAGTTTTTCAGGCATTTGACAAGTTTTGTGGCGGGTTTTGCTATCATTGCCGGTGCCTGCATCATCTATTTCTATATCAAGGCAGGTTGGCTCGGTGTCGACGAAATGGTTTATGCTTCCTTTATCTCCAATTTCGATTATCTAGCAGTTAAGGGCCGACGTCAGCTTTACATCTACATTCCTTATTTTTTATTTCTGTCCCTTTGTGTTCTCCAGCAAACCATCAATTCGCGCAACAATAAAGAGATTCTTATCCCAACGCTTGTTTCATACGCTCTGTTTGTGGTCACATTTGGCATTCGCCGCTGTTTCACCCACTACCTAATGGCTTTGACTCCTCTATTAGTGGTTTTGCTTATGACCATCAACAATGAAAAGAAAAGCCGCACCGCCTTAACAGCTTCACTATTGGTTGCAGCACTGTTCTATCTTCCCATCCCATTGGCACTTGCTGTCAACGACCTCGTCTTGAAAAACGACAAATACTCTACCATTTATAACGATTTCCATCATTGCATCGAGGATATCCCAATAGAAGATCGCGATTCAATATTTAACTATAATCTCCATGGAAATGGTGCAGGGTTGATGCAACATGAAAAACTGATTCAATGCAATCGGGTGTTTTTCTCATCTTTTGCATTTAATAACAAAAGGCTACAAGAAGAGGAAACAAAAAAACTTTCTATCCTCCAAAATGGATTATGGTATCATGGGAAAGATTTTTCGACAAGGGTGATGCCTATTTCATTCTGGAAAACTACGATTTGTATTGTGAGTTCAATCACGATAGGATGTATCTCAACAAACCAAAAATCGGGCAACAATTCAAAGTTTACCTCTATCGCCGCAAAGACTGAACCACACAGCCTCAGAGGGGCGACGGATACTAAGCAGGCGACGCCAGTCCCTGCTTTTTATGCCGAAGGCATAAAAAAACCCCGTAGAAACGGGGAGAATCTACGAGGCCAAAAAATTAATAACATGAAACATAAAAATTGCGCCCCCTTCAGGACTTGAACCTGAGACCCCCTGATTAACAGTCAGATG
>DGXB01000095.1:2039-39502 GCA_002396205.1 Bacteroidales bacterium UBA4243 | reverse complement strand
TCGCTGTAACCCAGGTCTTTCATCAGTTTGGTGGGTGCATTGCGCAAGTGCAACGGCACTGACAAATCGCCGGTTTTGCGAACGAGTTCCTGCGCCGCGTCAATGGCGGCCACGGCTGCATTGCTCTTCGGCGACGAAGCCAGATAGGTGACCGTCTGCGCCAAGATGATACGACTTTCGGGCCAACCAATCTTGTTGACAGCATCAAAACAAGCATTGGCGAGCAACAGCGCGTTGGGATTGGCGTTGCCGATGTCCTCCGACGAAAGGATGAGCATACGGCGGGCGATGAAAAGCGGGGCCTCCCCTGCCTCAATCATGCGAGCGAGGTAATACAAGGCCGCATTGGGGTCGCTGCCGCGCATACTCTTGATGAAAGCCGAAATGATGTCGTAGTGCATCTCGCCCTGCTTGTCGTATTTCACAAGGTTGCTCTGGATGCAATTTGTAGTGAAATCGTTTGTCACGACCAATTCCTGTGCCGATTCGTCCAAGTCGTTCAACGAGGTAACGACCAACTCAACAGCGTTCAACAACTTACGTCCGTCGCCACCGCTGATTTGCATCAGGGCCTCTGGCTCCTTGACGGTGATTGTCTTTCCGAAGTCGTATTCGAGGGCTTTCACGGCCTTCGCCAAAAGGATTTCGAGATCTTCCTTTTCCAGCGACTTGAGCACATAAACCTGACAACGTGACAGCAACGGCGAAATGACCTCGAAACTCGGATTCTCCGTAGTCGCGCCAATCAAGGTGACCAAGCCTTTCTCGACTGCACCCAAAAGCGAGTCCTGCTGCGACTTGCTGAAACGGTGGATTTCGTCTATAAATAAAATAGGTGCTTCGGGAAGCATCCGCGCTCGGTCGATGACCTCGCGTACTTCCTTCACGCCGCTGCTGACGGCGCTCAGCTGGAAGAATTGGCGCTTCACCTGCTTCGAGATGATATAAGCGAGGGTTGTCTTTCCCACGCCAGGCGGTCCCCAGAAAATCATCGAAGGCACGCGCCCCGTCTCGATGGCACGGCGAAGCACGGCATGTTCACCGATGATGTGCTTCTGCCCGATATAATCGTCAAGTGAAGTCGGGCGCAAACGTTCCGCTAATGGAATGGTCGATTGCATTACAACTATTTTTCTGCAAAGATAAACAAAAAAAACATATCTTTGCCCCAAAAGAAAGCAACATCATGAAATCCATCAAAACCCTCATCCTCATTGCCTTGCTCGCCGCCTTTAATGTGGCCGAGGCTTGCACCAACTTCATGATTACCAAAGGCGCCAGCGCCGATGGCTCCACGATGATCAGCTATTGCGCCGACTCGCACATCCGCTACGGTGAACTCTACTTCACCCCTGCTGCCGACTGGCCGGCGGGCAGCGTGCGCGTGTGCTACGACCGTGGCACCAACGCGCCGCGTGGCAGTGTGCCGCAACCGCCTCACACTTATCAAGTTGTAGGCTACATCAACGAACACCAAGTGGCTCTTGGCGAAACCACCTTCGGCGGGCGCGAGGAACTCATCGACCCGACAGGCATCGTCGATTACGGCAGCCTGATGTTCATCGCCCTGGAGCGCAGCAAAACAGCCCGCGAAGCCATCAAAGTGATGGCCGACTTGGTGGAAGAATACGGCTATGGTAGCGACGGCGAGTCGTTCTCCATCAGCGACGCCAACGAGGTGTGGTACATGGAAATCATGCCCAAAGGCTACACGCCGAAGGTGACCAAAGCGGGCGACACCATCAATGCCGACCGTGGCGCAGTGTGGGTGGCCATCCGCATCCCCGAAGGTTATGTGAGCGGTCACGCCAACGCTGCCCGCATCACCACCTTCCCCTTGCGCGACGGCAAGAAATACATCACCGACAAGGACTGGAAAAAGCTTTACAACGAGCAAGTTGAAGTGATTTACAAGCACGATGTCATCGACTTCGCCCGTCGCAAGGGCTACTTCAGCGGCAAGGACAAGGACTTCGACTTCTCGGCAGCCTACGCCCCCGTCGACTTCAGCGCGGCCCGCGTGTGCGACCTCCGCGTTTGGACGATGTTTAACAAGGTTTGCGACGGCATGGACGAGTATTGGGACTACGTCACCGGCAAGGACTTGACCCACCGTATGCCGCTGTATGTCAAGCCCAACCGCAAAGTCACCTTGAGCGACATGATGGCCTTCCAGCGCGACCACTTCCAAGGCACTGAATTGGACAAGACCCAAGACGTGGGCGGGGGTCCTTTCGGTTCGCCCTTCCGCTTCAACCCGCTGTATTGGGAGTATGATGGCAAAAAATACCTCAACGAGCGCAGCATCGAAGTGGTGCAGACGGGCTTTTCGTTCATCGCGCAAAGCAGGAATTGGCTGCCCAACCCCATCGGAGGCATCATTTGGTTTGGTGTGGACGACACCAATTCAACCGTTTACACGCCCTTCTATTGCTCCATCACCGAGGTGCCGATCGAATACCGCTCGGGCAATGGCGACATGCTCACCTACAGCGACAACGCTGCCTTTTGGACCTTCAACCGCGTGGCACATTTCAAATACCTATTCTATAATAGGGTCATCGGCGACATCCAAAAGGTGCAAAACGAGCTGGAAAACGGCTATCAAGAGCAAGTGAAAGCCAATGACAGATTAGCCTTGGACCTTTACGGCCAAGACCCACAGCAGGCCATCAACCTCCTCACCTACTTCTCCAACCAAGCCGGACACAACACCGTAAGACGCTGGAAGGAGTTGGACAACTACCTGTTGGTGAAATACTTGGACAGCAACGTCAAGCAGGAGGAAAACGGCGAGTTCAAGCGCAACGGCTATGGTTACCCAGCCAAGCCCAAACAGCCCGGCTATCCCGATTCGTGGAAAAAAGCCGTGATTGAACAGACGGGCGACAAGTTCAGGAGGCCATAAACGCCTTAATCTCGTCTTCGCGCATGTTGCGGAAACCATATTCATGAACCACTTCCCCGTTGTCCATCAACACAATGACGGGGAAGATTCCATTAATGACCTTCAGCAGCCTGACCACATCGGGATAAAGCACGCTGCGATAATGCGCCGAAGCCGACTCTTCGTAAAATCTGGCAATGCCGTCTTCGCTGCCCATAAAGACGAACGTGATGTTGTCGGCAGGAAAGCCATAAAACCGTTGCATCAGCGAAAGCTTTTGGGCTGCCATCTGGCAGTATTCGCAACCTGTGGAGAAAAAGGCCACCACCTGTTTTCCCTCCCGAAGGCTCAATGTATCCAAAGGCGTTTCATCAAGCATCTCGTCAAACAATTCCTTTTGGAGGTTTTGGTCGGGATTGGAACAAGACGTCAGGTTGTCGGGTGGCGAGGCCACGAAAACACCAATGGTCGAGGCCATGACAGCCAAACAAAGAATCAGCCAACGGAAAGGCGTTTTCTTGCTTTCCATCCTGTAAACCAACATGAAAAGCAACAGCAAAACACCGTTTTTTATAAGGCTCTGTTTTGGGTCGAGTTGGAGGAAATCGCCGAAGCAATGGCAACTGTCGGTGCGACCGAGATGAAGCGCGTATATTAATAATAAGGTGTAACCCAAAAGCATCGCCACGCTGCCCCACCAATACAGTTTATGCAAAGTATTGGAAACCAATCCAATACCAAGAACCAATTCAAGGATGATGGCTGCACGAGCTGCCAAAAAGCTGAAATTCAGGCTAAAGAAATGATAGCTGTAGACATAAATCTCTAATCGATCCATGTCGACGATCTTGAGCACCGCCGACACGATGAACACCAATCCCAACAGGACTTTCAGCGTCGTTTTGCCAATGGAATTGTCCAAACTGATGATTACGGTTTATTGTTGTGGTTGTTGTTGCCGCCGCCGAACAAATTATCCCACCAATTGGACTCTTCACCGGTGACCTCCTGTTCGGAGACCTCGGTGCAAATCACCTGCCCCCAACCCACGATTTCCTTCGACTTGTCGGAACACGACGAGCCATCTTCGATGGTATAATAGTCTTCGCCCAAGTTGACCACCTCCTCGTTTTGGATGGTAGTGCAGCGGCAATAGCGTGTCTTCTTGCACGAAGGCAAGGCCAGAATCAGCAACGCGATGGCGAACAAAAAAACTTTTTTCATTATTTCGAAATAATTTTGCGCAAAAATAGAAAATTTTTGAATATCGGTAGAATAAACGGAAAAAAATAGCTATTATTGCAGTGTCGAAAAACAACCTTTTAAAAAACAAGCAACATGAACAGATCGTTATTCTTCACCTTGATGTTCGCCTTGGCTTTTTCGGGCAACGTCTTCGCCCAACGCCAAGCCGTGAGAACCACGACCGACCCCACTCGGGGCATGAGTCGTGAGTATGCCACAACCAACAACAACCCGACGATGGAACGCACCGTGACCGACGACCCCACCATCCTTTGGGAAAACTATGAGAGTGGTGCCATGCCCGACGATGTCTTCTACATCGATGCGACTGGCGACTATCTCGTCTACTATGGGTTGAACGACAAACGCCTCAGCCTTTTCGATGCCAACGGGACCGTGAAATGGGAGATTCCTGTTGTGAACGGCGGCCATGCCGATGTCGCGCTCTTGGGCAATGCCATCGCCTACAACGACAGCCAAGAACTTTACGTAGTCGACATGAACGGCAACGAGGTTTTCCACGAGACCTTGGACTATCCCGTCACACGCATGAAACTCAACCCCGCTGGCACCGCCATCTACGTCGCCTATGGCGACTATGAGGCGAACTACTATGCCATCGCATGTTACAGCTTCGCCATCAACAAAAGCGACCCCAGCTGGATCCTCGGTGACCTCACCGTCAACCCCGTCGGATTGAGTCTCTCCAAGGACGGTTCGCGCCTCGTGGCCGCTTTCGCCCAAGGCTACAAACAGATTTGGGTGCTCGACCCAATGACGGGCGACGTGCTCCAAAACGACCTTTATTATTACGACAACTCGCCCACACAAGACCCTGCCCTTAGCGCCAACGGCGACTACCTTGTCTACACCGACTTCAGCGGCATGGCCTACCTCTACAAATGGAACGGTGAGCGTTACGAGAGCGTGTGGACTGCCAGCGTGGCAGGCCCTGGCGCCAGCTCCACCTGGGGCTGTGCCAACGCCATCTCCGACGACGGCAGCATCATCGCCATCGGCACCCTCGACTTCGTCGCTTCAGGCTACGACGGCTGTTGCTATCTGTTCAACAACTATTCCAACGAGCCTATCTGGAGCTACACGGGCTGCGGCGACGAAGTGACCCAAGCCGCCATGAGCGACGACGGCAGCATCATCGGCTTCGTCACTTGGGGTCCGATCAACCACGCCACACCCGACTTCTTCCTTTTCCGCAAACAGAGCAACGAGCCTATCGCCGAACTCAGCACTCCCGGTTCGATGGAACACATCGACATCTCTGCCGATGGCACCTACTGCCTCTTCGGTGGCAAGGCCGTCCACTGCCGCGAGATGGGCAGCGGTAGCCGCACCTACGGCATCAAATGTTTCGGCGACGACATGGGCACACTGAGGGGCATCATCGACCTCATTGGCAACGACGATGACAGCGGCGTCAGCGTCAGCATCAACGAGTTAGACGACTATTTTGAGATGACCGATGACGACGGAGGCTTCGTCATCTGCGCCATCCCCGAGGGCAACTACACCCTCACGGCTCGCATTCCCGGCTACCTCACACAAACCATCGGATTCGCCATCACGGGAGGCGAGACATCCGAAGTCAACATCGAGATGGAAGCCGTTGGCGCGCCCATCGCCGACCTCTACGCCTCGCAAGGTGCCTTCGATTACGTCGAACTCACTTGGAGCGAGGTGGATGGTGCGAACGGATACAACATCTACCGCAAGAACGCCCTAAATGCCCCATTTGGTGAGCCTATGGCAACCATTGGCGCAGGAGAAGGCTATTTCGAGGACCACAGCGTAATTCCTACCCAACAATACTACTATGCCGTCACAGCTCAATTGGACAACGAACTTGAGACGCCCTATTCCAACGTCTGCCTCGGCTTTGCCACCACCGCCTACATTGTCCGCTCCATCGACGTCTATGACGGCACTGCCCCCACCATCGACGGCATCATGAGTGAAGGCGAATGGGCCGATGCCTTCCGCGTCGATGTGAGCAACTACCTCCTTCCTGCGGAGATGGGTAGCGTCACCCTCCATTTCAAGATGGACGACAACTTCCTCTATGTGTGCTCCGAGAACCGTCTCGACACCGAGTGGACCAACAACGACGGCGTAGCCCTCTACATCGACGACAATAACGACGGCACCTATCCGCCCCAAGGCGACGACAGCGAAGGCAACTACTGGATGTACTACGGCAACCCCAGCACCGTGCGCTACCGTCCCATCTACGACAACGGCGGCGTGGGCACCGTGATGAACCTGCCCGAGGAAATCATCGCCTGCGACATGAGCCAAGGCTACGAGACCATCGAGTTTGCCCTGCCGCTTGGCAACGACGAGACCTGGAAGCTGAACACCGACAACGGCAGCAGCGGCCTCTACCTCTTCGTGCGCGACGCTGCCACAGCCACCATGTTCGGCAAGTGGCCTGCCGACAACAACGAGACCTTCGCCCCGACTTACTACGGCGTTATGAACTACCATGTCGACAATGCCGTTCCCGAACCGCCCACCAACCTCCGCATCGACGAGCAAGTGAACGCACAAGGCTTCTATACGCCCATCATGTGGGACATGCCCGTGATGAACGACTTCGACCACTTCAACCTCTACTTCGTTGACTATCCAGACCAACCCGTGGAAGTGTATGGCACGCAATGGATCTTTGAGGTTGACGACGAGGAGGAGGTGAGCGTCTATGTCACCACCATCGACCAAGCCGGACAAGAGTCAGAGCCTTCCGAGATCTTGACTTTCTATCCCGGCACTGAAAACATAGGCGAAAACGGACAGGCCCAACTTAGCCTCTATCCCAACCCCGTGAAAAACGTGTTGAACATCAGTGCCAACCTTGAAGGCAAGACAGAGGTGAAGGTCATCGACATGAGTGGCCGCACGATGAAGCACTTCGTCGCCAACGGGCAAAGTGAGATGCGCCTCAACGTCAGCGACCTGCCAAGCGGCATGTATTTCATCCGCGTGAGCAACGGTACGAATACGCAACTGGCCAAGTTCGTGGTTGAATAAACCCACATTGACTTCCTGGAACAAAAAAAGGGACTTCACAGTCCCTTTTTTGTTTCACCAAAAAAAATGATTACTCCTCCGTCAGGTCGACGATTTCGGCATCGGGGGCATTGTTCATCACCGAAGCGATGCCGTTCTTCATGTTGGCCTCGTTGGCATACATCTGGCTCGATCCGATGACTTGGCCATTGGTGGCCATCAGGTTGAAGAAAGGCTTGCCGTTGGCGGCTTCCTTGATCTCAAAGCGTTTTTCGTCTTGGCTGTTCTTCTTGACCGACTCGACGCCGTTAAGGCACGAAGCCTTGGTCTTGTAGCCCTGGCTGGTGAGGATGACCTGGCCGTTGGTGGCCTTCAGGTTGAACTGGAACTCGCCGTTCTTCCTGCTTGTGATTTCAAATTTTCCCATGTTTTTTCTGTTTTTTAGAGGTTGTTTTAGGCTGCAAATATACACTTTTTCTTTTCATTATCAGAAAAAAGCGAGATTTTTTCATTGCAAACGCGCCAACAACTCGTCGCGATAGCTGGCCCCAACCGGAACCTTGTTGCCAGCCACGGTGACATCGCTCTTGTCCAAGTCCTGGATATGCTTGAACGAGACGATATACGACTTGTGGACGCGCACAAACTTGTCCTTCGGAAGGATTTCCTCCAGGTCTTTCAAGGCGAAAAGGGCCGTGATGCGCCGCTGCGTGGTGTGGAAGGTGACGTATTCGTGCTGGCCTTCGATGAAGAGAAGGTCGTCGTAGTTGATTTTGTAAAGCTTATAGTCGGCTTTCACCGTGATGAAATCGTTCGACTTGCTGATGGTGTCAGCTGCGGGCTTTGGCGCGTTTTCCGACCTCGAAGGCACGTTGCCGATTGCCTTGTTGATGGCCTGGAAGAAACGCGGGAAGTCGAAAGGCTTCAGCAGGTAGTCGGAAACGGCGAGGTTGAACGCATCGACGGCATACTCCGAATAAGCCGTGGTGAAGATGACGGCGGGCTTCTTCTCCAAGCTCTTCACCAGCTCAAGTCCAGTCAAATCAGGCATTTGGATATCCAAAAGCATGATGTCGACCGAATTTTTTTTCAAGGCCTCCATGGCCTCGAAAGCATTGGAGCAAGTGGCCACCAATTGCAGCGACTCCACCTTTGAGACATAGTCTTGAAGCAGCTTTTGGGCCAAATATTCGTCGTCGACGATGATCACGTTATACTTCTCATTCATAGTTCAATCTTGACTTTATAGGTTCCTTTATCTTTATTTTGCTCAATATCAAACACATAATCCTCACCATAATGCAACATCAGGCGTTGTTGGACGTTTTTCAGGCCGATGCCCGACTTTGCCCCTCCGTTGCCTGCAATCGGGAGCGCGTTTTCGGCCACCGTGTTTTCGGCCTCGAAGCAAATCCTGTTGCCCGTCTGTCTCACGCTGACATGAACATAGCCATCAGGATGCGTCTCCAAACGGCTGTACTTGAAGCAGTTCTCAATGATGGGCTGCAAGAGCATCGGGGCAATCAGGAAGTCCTCTTTCTCCACGTCTTTGGTGAAAACAACGTCGCGATGGCCTCCCATGCGCATCATCTGGAAGTCGATGAAATTGTCGATATATTTGATTTCCTTGCTCAACGGGATCATCTCGGCCTGACAGTCGACGAGGACATAGCGCAACATCTCCGACAGTTTCAACACCCCGTCGGCGGCGTTGTCGTCGTGCGTATAAACCATTGAATAGATGTTGTTTAACGCGTTGAAAAGGAAGTGCGGGTTGATTTGCGACTTGAGATAGCGCAGCTCCATGTCGAGTTTCTCGCTCTTCAGCTGGTCACCGATGATTTTCTCCTCGTTTTCCTTGCGTTGATAGTAGAAAATCAACACGATGGCAAAGGTGGCGATGAACCAGATGAGGCGCACCATGAAAACCACGAAGCTGACTCCGAAATTGAAAATCTCGGCGAAAGGCCGTTTGGTGAAAAAATGCAGGAGCACGATGTCGATGGCGGAAGATGCCGCAGCCCAAAGGGGAAGGATGAGGATGGACAGCAGGATGAGCAGCACCACCCTGTTGCGTTTCAGGTAATGCTCAATCAGCACCTTATTAATAATGGTGACCAACAAGACCTCCATCCCGACGAAACACAGCGAACTGAGCGCCCTGAAGAAGTAGTTGCCGTTGGAATGCACTGTGAAGAAAATGACAAACAGCGCAATCCAGATGACACCGTTCCTGTAGAGGCGTTCCAGCAGGTCGAGGTTGGCCGTCGGCAGGCTTTGCAGGTTAGGCCGTTTCATATCCTTGATTTTCATGCTGCAAAGATAAGGCGAATCATTCAAATGCAGTTTGGTTTTCAATGAAAAGAAACAAATCTTCAATAAAGCGAACATGGACGGGGCAAGCATATATTCGACACCGTCAGCGCAAAAAATGAAGTGGAAAATTTTTCATTGATTACATGAAATATTTCGTTGAAAAATCCGTATCTAACTTCATTAGAATCACTACTTTTGCACCCTTAAAATAAGGTAGACCATTTTTTGAACTTGTTTTTATGAAGAAACTGATTTTCAACATTTTGACCATAACAACATTGGCCACAATGCCATTGTTTTCATTTGGGCAGACAGACGAACCGGCCCTTCGGCAGGCTCAGGGGCCTAAGAGCCCTGAGGCTTTGCAACTCACCCTTGAGCAAGCCTTGGAGATCGCCCTCTCGGAAAGCAACACCATCAAAATCGCCGACATGACCGTCGAAAAGACGGGCTATGCCCGAAAAGGCAGCTATGCCGCGCTCTATCCCAACGTCAGCATCAACGGGTCGTATCAACGCACCTTGCAGAAGCAGGTGATGGTGATGGACATGGGCGGCCAGGCCATGGAAATCAAGGTGGGTCGCGACAACAACATCAACGCCACCGCCACGGCCAGCATGCCTTTGGTGAACGCCCAGCTTTGGGAGAGCCTGAAACTCAGCGGCATGGACGTGGAATTGGCCGTCGAGCAAGCCCGCTCGTCGAAAATAGCGATGGTGAAACAGGTGAAGCAGGCCTTCTATGCCGTGCTTTTGGCACAACGCTCGCTCGATGTCGTCACCTCGGTTTACGAAAACGCCCAGAAGAACTACGAGAAGACCGAACAGCGCTTCAACGTGGGCAAGGCCTCGGAGGTGGAACGCCTGCGCTCGCAAGTGACGATGATGAACGCCGAACCCAACGTGTCGAGCGCCGAAAACTCGGTGCTGCTCGCCACATGGCAGCTGAAGGCCGTCATGGGCATCGACCTCAACACGGACGTGGAAGTGGTGGGCGACCTGAACGACTACACGGAAGAGATGCTCACGCCCTACGTCCAAGAAGACGACCTCAGCAACAACAGCTCGCTGCTGCAATTGGCCATCCAAGACCGTATGCTCGAATCGACCATCAGAATGCAGAAGAAACAATACCTGCCCACCCTCGCAGCGAGCATCAACTACAACTACAGCGCGATGGGCGACAGCGAGCTGCGATGGTTCCCCTCCTCCACCGCCGCCGTCAGCCTCAGCATCCCCGTCTTCGATGGCTTCCAAAAACACAACGCCATCAAGCAAAGCAAGGTGAACCGCAACATGCTCGCCCTGCAACGCGAAGACGCCGAACGCAACCTGCGCATCGGCATCCGAAACTACAACGACCAGATGGCGCTCTGCATCAAGAACTACCAAGCCGCCAACGCCACGGTTGAGATTGCACAGAAGAGCTACGACATCTCCGAAAAGATGTATGAAGTGGGCAAGGCAACCTTGGTGGAACTCAACGACGCACAGTTGGCTTTGCAGCAGGCACAACTCACGCAAGCCCAAGCGGTTTACAATTTCATGGTCGCGAAGGCCTCGTTGGATGAATTGGTTGGGAAGGAATAAGCCATTGGCTACTGGCCTCTGGCTACTGGCAATTAGCGACCGGCCAAGAGCCAAAAGCAAAAATAAAGAAATAACAAACAACACATCAATGAAATACCTCAAACTCAGTATCATCACTTTAGCCGCTGCCGCCCTGATGACGGCATGTGGCTCGAAAGACGGCAACACAACCACCACGACCGAACAGCAGCAAGTGCAAGCCGCTCCTGTGGTCAGCGTAGTGACGGCACAGGCCGAAGACGTCGAAATCACCAACACGTTCACCTCCAACATTGAGCCTTTCGCGACGAACAACATTGTCTCGCAAACAGCGGGCCGCATCGTCAGCATCAAGGCAGAGGTGGGACAGCAAGTGCGCAAGGGCCAGATTTTGGCCACGATGGACGACGTCAACTTAGCCAAGACCCGTATGCAGTACGTCAACGACTCGACCGAGCTGGCTCGTCTCACCGAGCTTTACAACATCGGCGCCGTGGCCCAATCGGATTACGACATGGCCCGTCTCGCCCTGAACGTCACGAAAAAGACCTATCAAAACCTGGCCGAGAACACCTATCTGAGAAGTCCCATCAACGGCGTGGTGACCGCCCGCAACTACGATGCTGGCGACATGTACAGTATGCAGATGCCCATCTTCGTCGTGCAGCAAATCCAGCCCGTCAAGATGCTCATCAACGTGTCCGAAAGCCTTTTCACCCACATCAGCAAGGACATGGCTTTCGACATCACCGTGGAGTCGTACCCGGGCGAGAACTTCACCGGCAAGGTGAACCTCATCTACCCCACCGTCAGCGCCGCCACACACACCTTCCCCGTCGAAGTCGTCTGCCAAAATGCCGACCAAAGACTGCGTCCGGGCATGTTTGCCCGCGTGACGGCCAACTTCGGCACCAACCACCATGTGGTCGTGCCCGACGTTGCCGTGGTCAAGCAACAAGGCTCGGGCGAGCACTTTATCTTTGTGCTGCAACCCGACAACACGGTGAAATACACGCTCGTGGAAGTCGGCAAGCGCCTTGGCGATAAGTATGAAATCATCAGCGGCATCAACGAGGGCGACAAGATTGTCACCGAGGGACAAATCCGCTTGAAGGACGGAGTGAATGTTACCGTGAAATGACACGCTTTGCGTCATTGACTCCGTCGAATGCAGAGCATTTGCGAACGCAGTGAAGCCAATCGCAGATTCAACAAAGTCAATCCAGGAAAAAGTTTGTTGTCTGGATTGCTTCGTTCCTCGCAATGACCACACAAAACAGAAAAACGAAAACAGAATATGAGTTTACAAAGAACAGCAGTCAATAATCCGGTGACGACGGCTCTTGTTTTCGTCGCCATCGCCATCTTCGGCATTTATTCCCTGATGAACCTCTCCATCAACCAATTGCCCGACATGGAGACCAACTTCATCATGGTCCTGACTTCCTACCCAGGAGCCAGTGCCGAGGACATTGAGACCAACATTTCCAAGACGTTGGAAAACACGCTCAATGCCGTGCCCGACCTGAAGCACCTCTCCTCCACTTCGCGCGAGAACACTTCGGTCATCTCGATGGAATTTGAGAGCGGCATCGACATTGAGGAAGCCACCAACAACGTGCGCGACAAGCTCGACATGGTGCGAAACTACCTACCCGACGGGGCCACCAACCCCGTCATCTTCAAGTTCAACGCCGAAGACATGCCCATCATGCTCCTCAGCGTGACGGCCAAGGAGAGCTTGCCAGCCTTGGAGAAAATCATCGACGACCGCATCACTACGCCTTTGGCGCGCGTGAGCGGCGTGGGTACGGTGTCGGCCAACGGAGCCCCGAAACGTGAGATCCAAGTCTACGTCGACCCCAACAAACTGGAAGCCTACAACCTGACTATCGAGTCGATTTCGTCGACCTTGATGTATGAAAACCAGAACATTCCGTCGGGCTACATCGACATTGGCTCCAACACCTACAATTTGCGCGTCGAGAAGCAGTTCCGTTCCGCTCGCGAAATGGAAGACATCGTGGTGGGTTCGCGCAACAACGCCCCCGTCTATCTCCGCGACGTGGCCCGCGTGGTCGATGGACCGGAAGAGCGCTCGCAAGAGTCGTACAGCAACGGTGTGCAAGGTGCCACCATCGTCATCCAAAAACAGACCGATGCCAACGCTGTCAACGTCATTAAGGGCATCAAGAAACAGTTGGAATCCATTGAAAAGACATTGCCTTCCGACGTCAAAATGCAAATCATCGTCGATGGTTCCACCAGCATCATCAACTCCATCGGCAGCTTGCGCGACACCATCCTCATCACCTTCATCTTGGTCATGCTCGTGGTGTTCGTCTTCCTCGGTCGTTGGCGTGCCACCTTCATCATCGTTTTGGCCATCCCGATTTCGTTGCTTGCCTCGTTGGTTTACTTGTTTGCAACCGGCAACACACTGAATATCATCTCCATGTCGGCACTATCCATTGCCATCGGTATGGTTGTGGACGACGCCATCGTGGTTTTGGAAAACATCACGACCCACATCGAACGCGGCGAGAAGCCGAAGGAAGCCGCCGTACACGCCACGCAAGAAGTGTCGCTTTCGGTTATCGCCTCCACCTTGACCATGTTGGCCGTGTTCCTGCCGCTGACCATGATCAAAGGCACGGCTGGCGTGATGTTCAGGCAGTTGGGTTGGATCGTGTCCATCATCATGATTGTGTCCACTGCCGGTGCCTTGACTTTGGTTCCTATGATGTGCTCGAAGATGCTCGTCATGAACCCGCACGAAAGCAAGTTCCACAAAGCCCTCTTCCGCCCCATCAACAAGGGTTTGGATGCCATCAGCAACGGTTATGCCCGCCTCATCAACTGGGCCGTCAACCACCGCAAGTTGGTGTTTTTCGGCATGATGGGCATTTTCGTCATCTCATTGGTGGTGTTCCTCCCTGGACTGCGCACCGAAATGATGCCCAAGTCCGACTCCGACCGTATCTCCATCACCATCGAGTTGCCCGTGGGTACGGGACAAGAGGTCACTGGGGCTTTCGCCAAAGAGTTGGCCGACGACTTCATTGCCATGCCCGAGGTGAAGATTTGCAACTACAGCTTCGGTCAGGCCGACTCCGACAACGCCTTCGCCTCGATGCGAAACAACGGCACACATATCATCTCCTACAACCTGCGCATCGGCACCAAGACCGAGCGCCGCAAAGCCGGATTGCGCACCTCGACGGAAGTCGCCGAGGATATTCGCAGCAAGCTCAACGCCATGCCTAACATCAAGAAAGCCAACGTCAGCGAAGGCGGTGGCGGCATGGGTGGCATGAGCACAGTCCAGGTGGAAATCTACGGCTACGACTTCGGCACCACCGACCGCGTAGCCAACGAAATCGCCCAGAAACTGCGCGACAAAGGCATCAAGCAAGTCATCGTGGGTCGCGACGAGTACACGCCTGAATACCAAATCGACTTCGACCGCGAGAAGTTAGCTCTCAACGGCATGAACAGCTCGACGGCGGCCACTTACGTCAAGAACCGCATCAGCGGCTCGGTCACCTCCTATTATCGCGAAGACGGCGACGAATACGACATCCGTGTGCGCTACGCCCCTGAGTTCCGCACGAGCATCCAGGACATCGAAGACATCAAGATCTACAACGGCTACGGACAGGCCGTGCGCGTTGGCGACCTTGGCACCGTGGTCGAGGCCCTGACCCCGCCCAACATCCAGCGTAAGGACCGTGAGCGTATGGTCAGCGTGACCGCCGTCGTCGGTAAAGGCATGGTGCTGAGTGATGTGGTCAAAATGGCCCAGGAAGTGATTGACGACACCGAGATTCCGTCCGAAATCATCCCGAAAATCGCCGGCGACTACGAAACCCAGCAAGAAATGTTCGGCGACCTGATCACCCTGCTCATCCTCATCATCATCTTGGTTTACATCGTGATGGCCGCACAGTTCGAAAACCTGATGAAACCTTTTGTCATCATGTTCTCCGTGCCGTTCACCTTCACCGGCGTGTTGCTCGGCCTGTGGGTCAACAATGCCGCCTTGGGCGTGATGTCGCTGGTCGGCATCCTGATTTTGATGGGTATCGTCGTGAAGAACGGTATCGTGCTCATCGACTACACCACCCTGCTTGAGGAACGTGGCGTGGAGGTGAGAGAAGCCACAGTAAAGGCCGCCCGCTCACGTTTGCGTCCTATCTTGATGACCACCCTCACCACCGTGTTGGGTATGATTCCTATGGCCATAGGCCGAGGCGAAGGCGCCGAAATGTGGAACGGCTTGGGTATTACCGTCGCCTGGGGTTTGACTATTTCCACCCTCATCACCTTATTATTAATCCCTGCGCTGTATTGCTCGTTGGAGACAAGAGCCGTGCGTAGAAAGAAGAGAAAAGCAGAGGAAGCGTTGACGAAAACTGAAAATATCCGATAAGCCATGAAAGCCATCCTAATCACATACAACCAAGCCTACTACGACGAAATTGCCAAAGTGTTGAACGACAACGGCACGAAGGGCTTCACCGAATGGAACGAAATCAAAGGCCACGGCAGCGAGACGGGTGAACCGCACTACGGATCGCACGCCTGGCCGACCTTGAACAACGCCATCATCAGCATCGTTGACGACGACAAGGTGGACGGCATCCTCAAGCAACTGCACGAAAAAGACCTCAAAGCCCCAGGATTGGGCTTGAGGGCCTTCGTGTGGAACGTGGAGGGGATGATTTAAGGAAAGACACGACATGAACACGAATCATCATGAATGGCTCATGAATTGACAAAAAAATGCGGCTGCCACGGCGTGACAGCCCTACAGCCCCTGCGTTGGGTTGTAGGGCTGTCGTAGCACGGCAGACGCATTTGTTTCAGGATTGAAAATTTCCCCTCTCGCCCACTGCGAATTGAAAATTCGCAAGAACGGCGAAGGCTGGTACAGCATCATCATCGGCCAGGCGTTTGCGGGCAACGCGAAGTGCAGAAAAACGCGCGAACTCGGCTTCACCAAGCAATTGCTTGTAATCCGTCTTCTCTTTCCTTTCAAACGGCTGTTGTATTTTTGGCTGTACACCTTCCAAATAGGTGACGCAGAATGCCCAAAACGACACGTCGCCTTGCTGCACCATTGTCTTTGCAATATCGACCACTTTGTTTCCCCTCAAAAAACGGTTCATTTCCTCCAAAGGTTCGTTGGCACCAAAAAGCGGTATCAAAATGCGCCAAGTGCCACATTAAAAACAATTATATTATTAAATATCAATAATTTATATAAATTTCAAAAACGATTGATTTTTGGATAAAAAACTTCCGTTTTTGGAGCAAAAGCCAACACCAATTCCCTAACAATAGGCAGTCTCAAAAACTGACCGTCTTGTCAATCGTGCCATCCGAACTCCCACCTACCATAATGGTGAAATCGCCCAGTTCAATATGCCAGTCTTCTTCCACCGAATACACTGCCAAATCGCGTTGGGTGAGATAGAAAACGACTTGCTTGGCTTCACCTTTATTAATAGGCACCCTTTGGAATCCTTTCAACAGTTTTGAGGCTGGGGCAATGTTAGCCACTTCGTCGCGGACATAGACCTGCACGACTTCGTCGCCATCGCATGGGCCGATGTTTTTTACTGTACAGGAAACATTACATATTGTGTCGGCCATAGATTCCCGCTCCCGCACATTCCCATGCAGGAATGACACGGCCTTAACTTGTTCTACATTTAAGTCACTGTATTCGAACTGGGTGTAACTCAAGCCATAGCCAAAGGGGAACAACGGCTTGGCCGATTCCTCCACATAATCGCCCGTTTGAGGCTGGGAGTAATAGACAGGGATCTGTCCCACCGAACGAGGAATGGAAATCGGCAGACGGCCAGCGGGGTTATAGTCGCCCCAAAGGATGTCGGCCAATGCGGAACCGCCTTCCATACCTGGATACCACAGTGTCAGCAAGGCATTGGATTGCTCGGCGGCAAGGTTCATGTCCAAAGGACGGCCTTGGATGTAGACGGTCACGACAGGCTTGCCCGTCGCATAGATGCGCTGCATCAGTTCCTCTTGCTTGCCGAGCAATTTCAACGTGGAACGGTCGTAGCCTTCGCCGCAGTCCATGTCGGAAACGGACTCGCTGACGATGGCGGCACCTGTGTCTTCATAATTCGTTTTGAAGTCGCGGGCGGAAGAGCCACCCACCACCAACACCACCACATCGGCGGACTTGGCGATTCTGACCGCCTCGTCGATGTCAGCATCGTTTTCGTCGCGGATGGCACAGCCTTTGGCGTAGGTCACCTCTGCCCTGCCCTTTTCGCGGATGCCTTCTAAAATGGTCACGATGCGGTCGGGGTCTTGAGGCGCGGTGTAGTCGCCGAGCTGGTTGTACATGTTGTCGGCATTCGGCCCGATGACCGCCACCTTATTAATATGTTCGCCGAAAGGCAAAACGCCATCGTTTTTCAGCAAAATTGCCGATTCCAAAGCCACTTGCTTGGCCAATTGGGCGTTTTCTTTCGTGCCGACTTCGGCCTCGGCCAAAGCCTCATCAACGTATGGATTGTCGAACAAGCCAAGGTCAATTTTCAGTTGCAGCACATGGCGCACGGCACGATCGATGTCGGCTTCGGTGACGAGGCCGCGTTGCATGGCTTCTTTCAAGAAACCGCCATAGTTGTAGCCGCCCAAATCAATATCGACACCTGCTTTCAAAGCCATGGCAGCGGCTTCGGCGGGGTCGGCGGCCACATGTTGCGTGGCATAGATGGCATTCACGGCATTCAAATCAGAAAAGACCACGCCATTGAAATTCCATGATTTACGCAAGATGTCCTGCAAAAGCCATTTGTTGGCCGAGCAAGGCACGCCGTCGATGGTGTTGTATGAAGTCATCACGGTTTTGGCACCGCCTTCGCGAATGGCTTTTTCGAAGGAAGGCAGATAATCCGACATCAGGCTATTGGGGCCGACATCCGCCGTGGCGGCATTGTGTCCTCCTTGCGGGATGCCGTAGGCAGCCAAATGCTTCAAGGTGGCACAGACGTTTTTCTGCATTCCCTTCACAATCGAAGTACCCAGAACACCCGACAGATACGGATCTTCGCCCATGGTCTCCTCCACCCTCGACCATCGCGGGTCGCGGGCGATGTCGAGGACAGGACCATAACCAATTTGTGCGCCTTGAAGACGCACCTCCTTGCCCATTATTTCGCCCATTTGTTCCAAAAGGTCGCAATCCCAAGTGCTGGCTTGACCGATGCCCGTCGGGAAAACGGTCGTCCCCACGGCCATGTGCCCGTGCGGCGTTTCCTCGCAAAACAGCAACGGAATGCCCAACCTCGTGTTTTCCACCGCATGGCGTTGCATCATGTTCAGCAGTCTCGCCGACTCGCGCGGCTTCAAACCCGTCTCCACCGTCTTCCGCGACCACGGGTCGGCACGGAGCACCGCCCAGCACGAGCCGAGCGGCATGGTGTCCATCATGCCAACAAAATTCTCAGCGAGCCACAGTGAATCGCCATCCTTGCCATAGAAATTGAAGCCTATCGGACAGGACAATTGGCCACATTTCTCTTCGAGGGTCATTTGGGAAAGCAAGACATCAACAGGGTCTTGATTTTTGGTACACGAACAGAACAAGACTGTGACAACCAATAATATAATGAATCTTCTCAGCATCATTCTTTATTATCACAAAACTTGCAAAACCTTCAAAACTGCTTTTTCGGCTGGGTTGGGGAAAGCCTGCCAACCGGCGGCTTTCCGGCGGCGACACGGTTGTGCGCCGCCCATCCTAACTGTAGGTTTTGTGTGTTTTGTAGGTTTTGTTCCATCATACCAAACGTCCAATCCATTCCTCGCGGTCGCCGGGGAGCATGTCGACAACTGGGATCTCCACCATCGTGTAACAGCCTGGTTGCAAACGCATCGTGGCGCGGGCCACGTTGACCAGCACCTGTCCCGTCAAAGCTGGATTGTTGATGCTCATGTTGAACTCCAAGCGTTGGTTGGCGGTCTTGCCCGAAACGCCCTTGCGCACCAGATTCACGCCATGCCCCATATCGCGCACGGCATCGACGCTGTCGACGGCGAACACATGGGTCTCGTCGTTGGCAAAATACGGGTCGGCCTTGATGTCTTTGGTCACTTGTTCGAGGGTGGCGCCGTCTTCGAGTTCCACATACACCATGCGGCGGTGGATGCCTTCACCAAGCGGAATCGTCACGGAAAGCGCGTTTTTCACACCTTTCTTGCCGCGCACACAAACGCTGTGTCCCATCGACATGCCAGGTCCGAAATTGGTGTACGACAAGCCCTTAGGCGCCAAAGTCTGCATCAAGGTGCGGACGATGGAATCCGAACCTGGATCCCAGCCGGCAGCGATGACGCTCACGGTTTTCGTTTCCTTATTAATAGCCATCAGCTCGCGGCGATAGTCGACGATGGATGTATGGATGTCGAAGGAATCCACGGTATTGATACCCAAGGGCAGGATTTGTTTGGCATATTCAGGGCAAGAACGCGTCGGTGTAGCCAGAATCGCCACATCCACGTCTTTCAGTTCTTTAATGTCTTTTACGACCTCATATTGAGACAGTTCCGAAGGTTTGTTTTCTGCACCATTGCGGCGAACGATGCCCGCCACTTCGAAATCGGGGGCGGCTTCGAGGGCTTCCAATGCGAAGCGGCCCACATTGCCGTAACCTACTACGGCGGCTCTGATTTTATTCATTTTATCGTATTTTTAAGTCGCAAAAGTAGGAAAAACACGCGAATGAAAAAGACATTTTTTTATTTTTGCGCCCAAATAAGTCCATCACAATGAAAAAACTGAGTTTCATCCTGTTTATGTTGGCCTCCACCCTGTTTGTGCAGGCCCAAACCATCGAACAAACCTATCATTTCACGAAACCGACCGTCAATACTGTTGGCGAATACCACCAAATCGGCTTCCAAGGCTGCCTGCCTAACGGCATCGTTGGAGAGCCTTCGTTGCCATGGCAAAGCGTCAGCCTGATGCTTCCCCAAGGACAAGAAGCGGTTTCAATCAACATTGAATTTGCTGATTTTAAAGAAATTGAAGGCAATTACAATCTCATGCCAGCACAACAACCACGTCCAGTTTCTTCTGAAAAGGAAATCCCATTTGCAAAAAACGAAAGCATATATCGATCGGAAAACGTCTATCCGACAAGAAGTTACAACAAAGTAACCACGCAATACCTCAATGGCGTGGCTTTCGCCTTCAGCGGCTTCACTCCGGTGCAATACGTTCCCGCCACGGGCAAGGTTAGCTATGCGCAAACGGTGAAAGTCACCATAGAAACGCAAGCCAGTCGCGACGACCACAGCCGCAAGTTCTGGCTCACGCCCGAAAACGAACAGTCCATCAAGCGCTTGGCGCAAAACGCCAACCTGCTGGGCAGCTACAACAAACGCGGACGCGAGATGGGTGGCTACGACATGCTCGTCATCACTTCTGAAGAATGGATTCCCCGTTTTGGCGACTATATGAACCTCTACAACGACAAAGGCATCCGCACCCGCATCGTTGCCCTTGAAGAGATCTACGCCACCATGGAAGGCCGCGACGAACCTGAGCAAATCCGCAACTACATCATCTCAGAATACGAAAACAACGGCATTCAGATGGTGAGTCTCGGCGGCGACGTGAGCATCGTGCCGTTCCGTTTCCTGTGGTGCTTCGCGCAAGAAGGCGACGAAGACCAGCTGCCGTCCGACATGTACTATGCCTGCCTCGACGGCACCCTGAACGACGACAACGACGACCGTTGGGGCGAGGTGGGCGAAGACGACCTGCTACCCGAAATCGGCATCGGGCGACTGCCTTTCAACAACGAGGCCCAGTTTGAGACCATCATGCACAAGACTTTCAGCTATTTGCAAAACCCCGTACTGGGTGAGTTTACCTCTCCCATCCTCGGTGCCGAACACCTTGGCGACGGCTATTATGGCGATGTCGACATGGAACGCCTCATCGGAGAAGTGAACGACTACGACTATACAACCCACGGATACCCAGAAGATTACAACTTCAAACGTTATTATGCCTCGCCAACCTTGAATTGGAGTGGCAACGCATTCCGCGATGTCATCTGCACGGGCGGACAATACGTCCACCATGTGGGTCATGCCAACGACGACTTCGTGGCTGGCTGGACCGGCTCGATGATGCCCAACAACTACTTTGCGGGCAACGACGGCATCAACCACAACTACCAGATTTTCCACTCGCACGGCTGCATCTGCGGCAACTTCCCCGTCAGTTGCGTGTTGGAGAAAATGATCACCATCGAAACGGGATTCGTGGTCACCACGGGCAACTCGCGCTACGGCTGGTATGTGCCGTGGGGCGACGGCATGGCAGCCCACATCCACCGCGAGTTCATCGACGCCTATTGCAACGACCATATCGCCACTGTAGGCATGGCCTTGCGCGAAGCCAAAATCGCCACGGCACCTTGGGTTTCCATCCCCTTCGAGAAAACGAGAGACGCAGAAAATGGTTGCCTGCGTTGGAACATCTACTGCCTCAACGTGTTGGGCGATGCTGGGTTGTTCCCATGGTTCGAGGAACCTTTCACACCCAATGTGGTCTATGAGCAAGGATTGAAAACTGGCACGACTTCCACATCGGTCAATGTGAACCAATATGGGCAGCCTTTAAGTAACTTCTGCGTCAGCCTATTCGATGACGAAGTGCTGCTCGCCAGAGGCATCACCGACGAAAACGGCGATGCTGAACTCAATTTTGACCCCGCTTTGGATGTGATAGGCGAAATGAGGCTAATTGTCACGGGGCAGAGTGCTTGGCCACAAGTTTTTGAAGTCACGGGCTTCGATGGTAGCGAGCCTTTCGTTTACGGCAACATCGTCGGACTTGACGGGCCTGCAGAGACCGGGACAACACGCTGGGTCGCCTTTGAACTGTTCAACAAGGGCGATGCCACCGCCTACGATGTGACTACAGAAATCCGAACGGACTGCCCATACATCAATGATCATTCAAGTTCCGGACACATCGCCGAATTCGAAGCCAACCACAGCGAACTCAATGAACAAGGTGCGGTCATCGACATTGCCGACAACATCCCCGACCAAACCATCTTCACCTTGAGCCTCACAACCCAAGTGGGCGATGTCGTGCACACCACGGAGAAGTCTTTCCTCGCCCAAGCACCCAATCTCCAGCTCACAAGCATCGAAGTCGACGACAGCAATGGCGACCAAAACGGCTATGTCGACCCAGGCGAGTCCGTCACCTTGGTGGTTCACGGGCGCAACATTGGCCATGCTGCAGCACCACTTGCCGCCCTTTATCCTTCATGCGAGAGCCTGCAAATCAACCCTGGAAGCAACACTTATCTCATTGGGAACGTGGAAGCTGGCAGCGATTTCACAGCCTACCTCTCCTTCTTTGCCTCAGATGAAATCATAAGCGGCACCACTTTCGATTTGGAGCTTTCGTTTGCCACCGGTGCCTATACGTTCACATTCAACCATCACCTTTCCGTTGGAATCGCCACCGAGACCTTCGAGAGCGGTGACTTCAGCTTCCTGGATTGGACACACGAGGGCGACTTGCCATGGTTCGTCACCGACACCGATGCACATGATGGTACCTATAGTGCACGCTCAGGTGCCATCGACGACGACGAAGTGAGCCGACTCATCGTCTATGCCGACAACCTCGAAGACGGCGAAATCTCATTCTGGTTCAAGACCTCGACCGAGCTCCGCCGCGACTATTTCGCCTTCTTCATCGACAACGCGAAACAAGACTGGTGGTCGGGCGAAAACGATTGGACCTATGCCAGTTATGCCTTTGAAGCCGGAAGTCACCGGTTCCTGTGGCTCTACGACAAGAACGGCAATGGCGTAGCAGGTGAAGACTGCGCCTGGATCGACGACATCACCTTCCCTCGCACCTGCATCATCACAAAGGTGGAAGAGGATGTCGTCAAGAAAGAAAACGCCATCTACCCCAACCCCACCACAGGCAGCTTCACCCTCGAACTGGCCGAAGAGAGCAACATCGGCATCTTCAACATGCTGGGACAAAACGTCATGAGCCTCGAAAAGGTCTCTGGCCATCAGCAAGTCAGCCTCGAAGACATGCCTAAGGGAGTGTATTTTGTCAGAATTGAAAATAGAAACAATTTGGAAGTCAAGAAAATAATCACCAAATAAAATGCCATGAAAAGAGACTTTATTGCTTTGCTTTGCCTCAGTTGTGGACTGCTTGTGGCGACATCGTCGTTTGCCCAAAAGAACATCACTCTCCGTGAGGACAACATCGACGATGTGCTGAAAGACATGACCGTCGAGGAAAAGGTAACGTTATTAGTTGGCGCCTCTGGCGACCTTGTCCCGGGTGCCGCTGGCTATACCCACGCCATCCCACGCCTCGGCATTCCGATGACCGTGCTTGCCGACGGTCCCGCAGGCCTCCGCATCCAGCCCAAACGCGAAGGCTCCGACCAGACCTTCTATTGCACAGGCTTCCCCACCAGCACGCTCCTCGCCAGCTCGTGGGATCAAGAACTCGTTGAAACCGTGACCACCGCCATGGGCAACGAAGTCTTGGAATACGGCGTCGACGTACTGCTCGCCCCTGGCATGAACCTCCACCGCAACCCGCTCTGTGGCCGCAACTTCGAGTATTACTCTGAAGACCCGTTGCTCTCGGGTAAGATGGCTGCGGCCTACATCCGTGGCGTCCAGTCGAACGGCGTGGGCACTTCCGCCAAACACTATGCCGCCAACAACCAAGAGACCAACCGTTTGGAGAACGATGCCCGTGTGAGCAATCGCGCCTTGAGGGAACTCTATCTGAAAAACTTCGAAATCGCCGTCAAGGAAGGTAAGCCATGGACGGTGATGTCGTCGTACAACAAGCTCAACGGCGACTACACCCAGCAGAAACACGGCCTGCTGACCACCGTACTGCGCGACGAATGGGGCTTCGACGGCATCGTGATGACCGACTGGGGCGTGAAAGAAGGCACCGTGAAAGCTGCAAAAGCCGGCAACGACCTGATGGAGTCAGGCCGACAGGTGGAAATCGACCGCCTGCTGGCCGCCGTCAACAGTGGCGAAATCACGCAAGAGGAACTCGACCGCAACGTGCGTAGGATGCTGCAATACATTGTCAAGACCCCGCACTTCAAAGGCTACAAACACTCCAACAAGCCCGACCTGAAGGCCCACGCCCAAGTGGCACGCAAGGCAGCCGAGGAGAGCATCATTCTGTTACGCAATGAATACAACACGCTGCCGCTGAAGGGCAACGAAAAAGTGGCCCTTTACGGCATCACCTCCGTCGACTTCGTGGGCATCGGAACAGGTTCGGGTGAGGTCAACACCGAGCACATCGCCAACATGCAGGAAGCCATGACCGCTGCGGGCTTCACCTTGGACGAGAACTTGGTCGAATATTATCGTTCATGCTATGCGACCCAAACAGCGACAGAAAAGATGGAAGGCAGCGCGATTGACAAACGCCACCGCCCCGAGCCTACACTTTCCGCGAAAGCCATTGAAAGACAAGCCAAAGACAACGATGTGGCCGTAGTGGTCATAGGCAGAATCGCTGGCGAAGGGGCCGACCGCACCGTGAAAGACGACTTCGAGCTGACCGCCATCGAGCGCGAGTTGCTCCAAAACATCAGCATGAGTTATCATAAAGAGTTGAAGCAGGTCGTCGTAGTGCTTAACATCGTCGGCGTTATCGAAACTGCCTCGTGGAAACACATGGTCGATGCCATCGTGCTTCCGTGGGCGCCCGGACAGGAAGGCGCTCATGCCGTGGCCGACATCCTAAAGGGCAAAGTGAATCCCTCTGGCAAGCTACCCATGACCTTCCCCATCAACTATATGGACATTCTCACATCGTACACTTTCCCCTATAATTGGGAGATGACCAAAGGCAAAAAAGGCGAAAGAAAGAACGTGGACTACACCCAATATTACGAAGGCATTGATGTGGGTTATCGGCACTTCCAATCAGACCCAGACGTAGAAGTCTCCTACCCCTTTGGCTACGGTCTGAGCTACACGACTTTCGCCTACGGCAAGCCCTCGGTGAAAGCCACTGCCGACGGCATCAAGGCCACCGTCACCGTGACCAACACGGGCAAAGTGGCAGGTCGCGAGGTGGTGGAGATGTACGTTTCCGCCCCTGCGGGTGGCTTGGTGAAGCCTGTCCGAGAGTTGAAAGCCTTCGGGAAAACCAAACTCCTTGCCCCTGGCGCTTCGGAGACTTTGACTTTTGAGGTCTCGGCTTACGAACTGGCCTCGTTCAACGAGAAAAGCTCAGCTTGGGAGACAGCATCAGGCAAATACGAAGTGCTGTTTGGAGCTTCCGTCGCCGACATCCGCGCCACCGCCACGTTCAAAATGAGCAAGGAGCAGGCTTGGAAAGTGCACGATGTGCTGGGAAAAAAGTAAGGACAAGCCGCTTTCCCGAAACATATTATCTTGTTGATTTTCAAACTAAACCAACAAGAACATCCCGAAAAAGTAGGGACAAGACCCCCCGACAAACCGTTTGCCTCTTGACAAACGGTTTTTCTGTATATTTTTGCATTGTCGGACTTGTGACACGCTTTGCGTCATTGCGAGCGAAGCGACCTCAAAGCCCTGAAAGGGCGACCCGACGTCAACGGGGATTTCAATCCCCGACAAATAAAACATACAGTAATGAACACAAACCCAACACCCCCAATCCTCGTAGCCCTGGCCCTATGCCTCGCATTAGTGGCCTGCGACAGCTCCACCAAGCGCCTGCAACAGGCCCAAGCCTTATATAAAGAAGGTGTGCAGCTCCGCGAGCAACGCCGTTCAGAAGAGGCTGCTGAGGAGTTCCTGCAAGGTCTGGCAATGGTGCAACGTTCGCCCAAAGCCACCGAAACCGTCCAACTGGAAGGCCAGCTCTGCGACAACCTCGGTGCCATGTACCTCAAGCACGGCCTTTTCGAAGAGGCCTTCAAGCAACACCAGCAGGCTTTGAATTGCTTTAAGCAGGTCGCCGACTCCTCGGGCTTGATGAACGCCTACCGCAACAGCGGTCGTGCCGTCAGAGCGCAAGAGCAATACACCCAAGCCAAGCAATACTACGACTCGGCCTTCCGCATTGCCACCTTCATCAACGACCAAGCCATGCTCGCTGACCTCCATCTCGAGATGGGCCGCGACTACTACATGGAGACGGGCAACTTCCCCAAAGGCATCGAGAGCGTCAACCAAGCTTTGGAAATCGGCCTCAATGATAATGACACCGACATTGCCCACATGACCTTGGGCATCCTCTATTATTACACGCGCGACAACGACAAGGCGAAGTCGTATCTGAACGAAGCCCTCCGCAGCGAGCGTGCCGGACTGAAAATGTCTGTCTATCAAACGCTTTATGCCATCGCATACAGCGAGGGCGACTACCAACAGGCGGTGCAATACCACCAACTGTTCACAGAGAACATGATGCAGGCCGATGCGGAACACGCCAACGAAAACATCCAAAGAATCAAGGCGGAATACGAGTTAAAGGCGCAGCAGAGCGAATTGGAGAGCCTGCACCGCACCCGCGACCTGAAACTCTACCTCATCATCTCCTTGGCGGTGATTGCCTTGCTCATCATACTACTGATTGTGAGGAAGAAAATCAGCGACCACAAGCTGGAGATGGAACAGTTCGGACGGCAGGTGGAACGCGACCAGAACCGCATCCACGAGTTGGTGAGCGACATGGAGAACCTCATCCGCACCAACGACGAACTACGCCGCCAGCAGCAGAGCCTCCCGCCGAAGGACTTGATGGCCATCCAAAAAATCATGGCACGAAACAAGGTGATGGCCACCGCGCAGGCCCTCAGCGAGGAAATCAACAACGACTCGCTCAACTTCGAGCTGACCGACAACGACTGGAAGGACTTCATCAGCCTCACCGACTTGGTCTTCGACGGCTTCTCGCAGCGGCTGCTGCAACTGTACCCCAAGCTCGGCCCGTGGGACGTGCGCATCTGCTGCCTCTCCAAGAACGGCTTCTCCAACCAAGTGATTTCCATCCTGCTCGACACCCAGACCGACTCTTACTACAAACGCAAAACCCGCATAAAACAGATGAAGATGGACCTTGGGGATGATAACCGTAGCTTCGAGGAAATCGTCAATGCTGTATAATCACAAAACATACAAAACCAACAAAACAATGAGTAAGTCCAAAGAAAAAGCGTGTGGCGGCACGCAACCGCGTTGCCGCCGGAAAGCGAGCCGGTTGGCTGCTTTCCCCCAACCAAAATATGGTTTTGAGAGTTTTGCTGGTTTTGTGACAAAAAGAAATCAATCATCTAACAATTAAATACTTACAGTTATGAAAAGATTAGTATTAACTTTAGCGATTTGCCTCGGTTGCCTCGGCATCCTTGAGGCACAGAACATTTGGAAGCCCATCAATGGCACTGGATTATTAGGTGTCGGCCCTGATGGAAGCATCTTTGCCTATGACGAATATGGCAAACTGACTCGCTCACAAGACGATGGCGAAACATGGCAGATTGTATTAGGCCAAGAAACGGGTTTTACTGGTCACATTAATCCATCATGTTTTGCAGTGAGCAACGAGGAAAGAATCTTCGTTTTTAATGATAACCAGCAGACCGTAGTTTTTTCCGACGACAACGGCGACACTTGGCAGCAAACCACGACAATTTCCTCATGTGCAATGCCTGATAAAGCAGGTCTTTGCGTCCCAACCAACGACATTATGGTAGTTTGGGCTGAAAACGGGGAAATCTCCTATACCCTTGACGGCGGTGTGACATGGGAAGGACGGATTCTTGATTTTCTCGAAAACTCTGAATCCGTCAGCGATCTTTTGGTCAATGAAAACGGCGATGTGTATGTCAGCGTCGACTATTACATTATGAATATCGTCGGCATTTATCATTCTACTTTGTCAGGCATACAAAATTGGGAACTCGTTGCCTTTGAAGGTGTTAGCATTAAGGATATGGCCTTCGACCCCGAGGGGAATGTGGTGGCTTGTGGCTATAATGCCGATGGAAGTAGCGTTGGTTTCCAGCAGATTCCAGGCTTTTATCTGTTTGATGGAACGAGTTTGGCCATCAGCGATGAAGGAATTGTGTACACGCCTCACTTCATGGGACTTCAGGCTGTTCTTGCCTATTCCACCGACCATGGCGAGCATTTCACCGAGATAGGTGAGCATCTTCCTCTTGTTGATATTGCTCCAGGCGGCGAAAACGCCCATCTTTTCAAAGGGGCTGACAATCATCTGTATTTCGATGGTGGCGGAGAGTATTGGAAGAGCATTCGCGATGCTGACCGTATCATAGAGAACTTCCCCTTGGATAACACCCACTATGCTGATGCCATACAAATATGTGCTTCAGATGACCAACCCCAATTCCCTCTAACAGTTAACGTAGAAAACGCCGAAACAGGTCCTGATTACAACTGTCTCTACCTCCAACCCAATCCGGCATGGTTCTTCGTCAAGATGGATGAACCGGGCGACGTCATCATCAATATCAATGTGCAGAGCGATGGTTTCTTTGATGTGGATTTCTGTTGCTGGGGTCCTTTTAGTGAACTTCCCGAAAGTTCTGGAGAATTGACGCAAGACAAAGTTGTCGACTGCGCGTACGACCCTTCGCCGGCAACATGTACCATTCCAAGCACGGCTCAAACGGGTGAATACTTTGTGCTGCTCGTTACAAATTATGCTAATCGGCCTGGCGACCTTACCTTCACTTCAGGAGGAGGAACGGGCAGCCTCGAATGTCCGGGTACCTACCCCAGAGAATGGTACTACGAAATCCAGAACGAGAACGGCAGCATCACCTACCAATACCTCTATCAGGCGGGCGACACCATTATCAACGACGAACCGACACATATCCTTGTGAAAATCAACACGCTTTACGACAAGGGTCTTCATGAAGAGATCACGCATGAATATGTCTACGAGCGCGACGGCAAACTGTATTGGTGGAACAAGACCTTGGAGGAATTCACCGTGCTATATGACTTTGGTGCCCAAGAAGGCGACAGTTGGGTCATCAAAGTCGGCACGGAAACGCTAACGATGCACGTGGACGCGGTGGAAGAAACCGAATACGAAGGCAGAACCTATCGGATGCTGCGCGTGAGCGACCCCGAAGACCTCTTCAGCGGCAACATCGTGTGCGGCATCGGCCACCTCACCAGCTTCTTCCCCGAAAGGCTGATGGACAACGGCGACGGCATCCGCGTGGAAGGTATGCGCTGCTATTGGAACGAAGGCGGACTGGTGTTCAAATACGGCGACGAGGACTGCGACGCGGTTTATTCGGAGGTACACGGTGTCGAGGAGGACGGCCCTTCGACAGGCTCAGGGGCCTTTACGGTCTATCCGAACCCGACCAACGGCGTTTTGTTTGTACAGACGTTGCACGCAACGTCTCTACCAGCGGAAACCTACCGTATCACCAACCTGATGGGCCAAACCTTGTTGGCAGGCCAAATCATCACTGAAAACCAACAAATCAATGTTTCGTCATTGCCGCAAGGAATGTATTTCATTACCATTGCAGGCGAAACGCGGAAATTTGTGGTGCGTTAATTGACGTTTTTTCCATCGGGATTGTCAGGCCGCAAAAAAAATGTATCTTTGCGGCCTGACAATTTCTTTTTTACGATGAAAAAACGCGCATTTACCTTATTATTGTTGCTCGCCGCAAGCCTCTTCGCCTCGGCGCAAAGCATCGAACACGTCTATCATTTTGGTCAGCCCAAGGTTCAGCAAATGGGTGAATACCAAACGATTTCATTCGAGCAAACGCTCTCGAACGGCACCGTCGGCGAGCCGTTGTTGCCCTGGCAAAGCGTCAGCCTGATGCTGCCGCAAAACACCGAAGCCACCGCCATCCGCGTGACTTTGAGCGACTTCACGGAGCTGGAAGGACGCTACAACCTTATGCCCGCCCAAAAGGCGCGTCCCATCTCCGACGACAGCCCGTTTGTGTTCGAGAAGAACGAGACGCTTTACCGCTCCAACGCAGCCTACCCGAACAAGACATTTAACACGGTCAGCACGCAAGTGCTCAACGGTGTGTCGTTTGCCTTTGGCGGCTTCACGCCCGTGAAATACAACCCTGCTTTGGGCAAGGTCAGCTATGCCCAAACGGTGACGGTAACAGTCGACTACCAAGCCTCGCGCGTCGACCACAGCCGCAAGCTCTGGCTCAGGCCCGAGACGCAAAACAGCATCCTTCGCCTCGCACAAAACGCCGAGATGATGGAAAGTTACGCCCGTCGCGACGGCCAACTGCCCACTTACGAAATCTTGCTCATCACGCCTTCGCAATATGCAAGCAATTTCGCTGATTATGTGGCACTTTACGCGGGTCGTGGCCTGCGCGTCCGCGTGACGGCCTTGGAGGACATCTACGCCTCGATGGACGGTCGCGACAACCCCGAGAAAATCCGCAACTACATCATCCAAGAATACGAAAACAATGGCATCTCGATGGTGATGATGGGCGGCGATGTCGACTTGGTGCCCTACCGCAGCCTGTGGTGCAACGCCCAGCCAGGCTACGAGGACCACGTGCCTTCCGACACCTATTACGCCTGCCTCGACGGCACACTCAACGACGACGGCGACAACAAATGGGGCGAGATCGGCGAGGACGACCTGCTGCCCGAATTGGCCATCGCACGCCTGCCTTTCAACAACGCCAACCAGCTGCAAACCATCCTTTCAAAATCGTTCAGCTACACCACCGCGCCCGTCTTGGGCGAGTTCCGTCGCCCCATCCTCGGCGGCGAGCATCTCGGCGACGGCGTGTATGCCAGCACCGACCTCGAACGCCTCATCGGTGAGTGCAGCTTCAACGGCTACACCACCTATGGCTACCCCGAAGACTATGATTTCGTGCGCATCTATGAGTCGCCTACACACGCTTGGAATCCCAACGAGTTGGCCGCTGCCATCAACGACGGCTGCCAATATGTGAACCATTTCGGCCACGCCAACACGAGCTATGTTTCGGGCTGGTACAACTGGGACATCACCCCTTCCCTCTTTGCGGGTGCCAACGGACAAGACCACAACTATTTCATTTTCAAGAGCCAAGGCTGCATCTGTGGCGACTTTGCCGACGACTGCATCTTGGAGCGCATGGTCAATAACCAAACGGGGGCCGTGGCTGCCATCGGCAACTCGCGCTATGGCTGGTACAGCCAGACGGGCGACGGTCCCTCCAATCACTACCACCGCGAGCTGATCGATGCCTACTGCCACGAGCGCATCGCGGGTCTCGGTAGTGCCTTGAAGGAAAGCAAGATACAGACCGCACCCTTCGTCACCATGGACGGCGAAATCGGGGTGCTGCGCTGGACGCTCTACGCCCTCAATGCCTTGGGCGATGTGGCCTTAAACGCCTGGTTCGACGAGCCTTTCACGCCTGAAATTGAGTGCGACACTATCCTCTTCGTGGGTGCCGACCGCATCCCCGTCAAGGTGAAGGACGAAAACGGCGAAGGCGTCTATAACTTCGAGTGCCGCCTCTTCAAAGGCGAAGAATTAATCGCTCTTGCCACGACAAACCACGAAGGCGAAGCCGAACTGCGCTTTGCGCCCGTCAACAATACCGATGTGCTCGACCTTTACGTCACCGGCATGAACGGCTGGCCGCAACACATGACGCTTCGTTTCAACGACACCAATTGCGCCCACGTGCTCATCGACAGCTACACCCTCAACGACCCCGACGGACAGGTGGACTTCGGCGAAAACCAGAGCCTCAACGTGACGTTCCGTAACGTGGGCAACGTAGAAGCCGACGATGTGGAAGCTTGGTTACATTGCCTTATGCCTGAATATCTTAGCATCACACAAAGCCATAACATGATAGAGCATATCGACGCTTATGGTTCGGTGACTATCGACAATGCTTTTGAAATCAGACTGAGCGACAACGTGCCCGACCAGACAGTGATTCCTATTGAACTCGAGTGTACCAGCGGCTGCGAATCATGGGTAAGCCAGTTTGAAATTACGGTCAACGCGCCAAACTATGGTCCCATCTCGGCGACGATGGAGGAAGTTAGCGGCAATGGCAACGGCATGGCCAACCAAGGCGAAATCCTCACCTTGCATTTCACGGGCCAAAACACGGGCCACAGCCTCTCGCCCAACACGCAATTCGCCGTGTACTGTTCCGCCCCCGAAATCATCTTTGACGAAAATGTTTTCAGCATCGGTGACCTGCCCGTGGGCGAGACCTTCACTGTCGACTTCACTTGCAGTATCTCCGGCATAAGAAGCGCCACAGCCTACGAATTGATTTTGGCCACTTATTCAGGACATTATGTCGTCATGGACTCCTATTTCGTCAACGTCGACAGCGAGCTGGAAGGCTTCGAGACTGGCGACTTCAGCCAATACGACTGGCAGTTTGACGGCGAGGGCGGCTGGGAAATCATCGCCAACGGCGCCTACGAAGGCAGCCATTGCGCCCACACACGCCCGATGGACCACGGCTGTTCGGCCTACATGAGCCTCGACTACGACTTCGCCTGCGACAACGAAATCAGCTTCTACGTGAAGACCTCGACTGAAACCGGCTACGACTTTTTGGTGTTCTACGTCGATGACATGCGCACGGGTCGCTGGTCGGGCGAAACCGACTGGACCAAAATCAGTTACATGATTCCGCAAGGCAGTCACCGCCTCACATGGAGCTACGAGAAAGACGGCGGCGCCACGGGCGGAGAGGATTGCGTTTGGTTGGACAACATCGTCTTCCCCCCGATGGAGGTGGTTTTGAATGTGGAAGAAAACGGCCTTTCGGCAGGCTCAGGGACCTTTACGGTTTATCCTAACCCGTCGAACGGTATCTTGTTTGTACAGACGTTGCGCGCAACGTCTCTACCAGACCAAACCTACCGTATCACCAACCTGATAGGCCAAACCCTTCTGACGGGCCAAATCATCGGCCAAACACAACAGATTGATGTCTCGAACCTGCCCAAGGGCATGTATTTCATTACCTTTGCAGGCGAAACGCAGAAATTTGTGGTACGTTAACCACCACGACAAGCCGTCTTTTACAAGTTCATAATCAGCAGCATAACCCATTGTCAAAGGTGAAATCTGCCGGAGCAGGCACGCCTCCAACTGCGATTGTCTCATGAATCTAGGGATTATTTTCCTTGAAAAAAAGTGGTCGCAAAGGGAAAAAGTTGTATTTTTGCAATCTAATTATCAAACACCGCCATTCTTTTTTGAATGGATATGGCCGTCTGAGGACGGCTTTCATTTTATTTGAATGATGAATTGATAAAACCTTTATTTTTGCGGCATGAAAACAAACTCCATACGCCGTTTCATCGACAAAATCAAGCCCAACTTCACGGAAGGCGGCAAATTTGCATGGCTGCAATCGACTTTCGAGGCTTTCGAGACTTTTGCCTTCACGCCCAACCGTGTCACAAAAAACGGCTGCCATGTGCGCGATGCCATTGATTTGAAACGCGCCATGATCATGGTTGTTATCGCCCTCGTCCCTGCCATGCTCTTCGGCATGTGGAACATCGGCTACCAGCACTACATTTCCTCTCCCGACATTGTCAATTGTCAATTATCAATTATCAATTGCTTCTGGTTTGGATTCCTTCGGATGCTTCCCATGCTGGCCGTATCGTATATCGTTGGCCTCAGCATCGAATTCACTTTTGCGCAAATACGTCATCATGAGGTGAACGAAGGTTTCCTCGTCACGGGCTTCATCATCCCGATGATTGTGCCGGTCACCACGCCGCTATGGCAACTTGCTTTGGCTGTGGCCTTTGCGGTCATCATCGGCAAGGAGGTCTTCGGCGGCACAGGCATGAACTTCCTCAATCCCGCGTTGGTGGCGAGGACTTTCCTTTTCTTCGCCTACCCCACGCGCATGTCGGGCGACAATGTATGGATCGCCGCTGACCTTTGGGGAACGGACGCCATCACGGGCGCCACACCCTTGGGCGAATTGGCCGCTGGAATACGACCTACCGCCTCGGCTTTGGACATGTTCATTGGAACCATTCCCGGGTCGACTTGTGAGACATCGGTCATTGCCATCGCACTCGGTGCGACCCTACTGTTGGTTACGGGCATTGCCAGCTGGCGAATCATGCTTTCCGTCATTCTTGGTGGCGGACTCATGGGCTTGTTATTCAACGCCATCAGTGCCAACGAATACATGCAAGTGCCGTTCTACTATCATTACCTGATGGGCGGTTTCGCATTCGGCGCGGTCTTCATGGCCACCGACCCCGTCACTGCGGCGCAGACCAACATCGGGAAATGGATCTACGGCTTCCTCATCGGCGCGTTTGCCGTCATGCTGCGTGTCATCAACCCTGCCTATCCCGAAGGCATGATGCTCGCCATCCTTTTGATGAACTGCTTCGCGCCGCTCATCGACCATTGCGTCATCGCTCGGAATATCAGAATGCGCCAGAAACGCACCTTAGTCACCTCAAAAGCCTCCGCAAAATGAAGAAAGACATCAATAGCAACGGTTATATCTTCTTGTATGCCACCATCTTGATTGTGGTCGTGGCCGTTTTGCTCACCGCAGCAGCCATTTGGCTAAAGCCGTTCCAAGACACGAACAAGCAGAACGAAAAACGCATCAACATCCTTCGTGCGGCAGGCATCGCCAACGTGAACGCCGACAACGCAGCGGAACTCTACAAGCTGCATTGCACCGACGAATTCCTCTTGGACGAAAACGGCCGCCCCAACAACAACGGCACCTTGCCCCTGTTCGTCATCGACCGCGAAATCAGCGTCATCCCCATGAAAGGCAAAGGCTTGTGGGGCCCCATTTCGGGCTTCATCGCCATCGACACGAAGGGCAACATCGTTGGCGCCAACTTCGACCACGAGTCGGAAACACCAGGCTTGGGCGGCGAAATCACTACGGAGAAATTCCAAAGCCAGTTCAAAGGGAAACAAATCCGCAAAAACGGGCAAATCGCCCCCATCGAGTTCGATGCCATCACGGGAGCGACAAAAACATCAAACGGTGTTAAAGAAATGATTGACAATACTTTGGAGAAATACAAACCATTTTTTGAGCAACTACAACCAAGCGATGCGATGAAATAATTATATATGATATAATTTTGTATGATATTATGTCCAACTTCAAGAAACTAGTCATAGAACCCCTCAGAAAGACCAACCCCGTCACGGTATTAGTGCTCGGCATTTGCTCGTGCCTCGCCGTGACCGCCCAACTCAAGCCCGCCTTGGTGATGGGTGCCTCCGTGACCGTCGTGACGGCCTTGTCGAACTTCATCATATCATTGTTGCGCAAGGGCATCCCGTCGCGCATCCGCATCATCGTGCAACTCGTCGTGGTGGCCGCCTTGGTCATCCTCATCGACCAGTTCTTGAAAGCCTTTGCCTACGACGTTAGCAAGCAACTCTCTGTTTACGTGGGTCTTATCATCACCAACTGCATCATCATGGGGCGTTTGGAAGCCTTCGCCTTATCGCACGGGCCTTGGGAGTCGTTTTTGGACGGCTTGGGCAACGGCTTGGGCTACAGCTTGATTCTTGTCGTCGTGGCGTTCTTCCGCGAGTTATTAGGATCGGGAACGCTTTTAGGTTATCAAGTCATACCGCAATCGTTTTACGAAGCTGGCTACATGAACAACGGCCTGATGATCTTACCGCCCATGGCGCTCATCATCGTCGGCGTCATCATTTGGATCCAGCGCACCCGTCACCCCGAAATGCAAGAAAACCAAAACTAATCGGCCATGGAATTGTTCAAGCTTCTGATAAAATCGGTTTTTGTTGACAACATGATTTTTGCCTATTTCCTAGGCATGTGTTCCTATTTGGCTGTTTCGAAGACTGTCAAGACCAGTGCGGGTTTAGGGCTTGCCGTTACTTTTGTGTTGGTCGTCACCGTACCCGTCAATTACCTCATCAACAAATACTTGCTCTCGCCTGGCGCCTTGACATGGATAAGTCCCAAATTGGCCTCTGTCGACTTGAGTTTCCTCACTTATATCCTTTTCATCGCCATCATTGCGGCCATCGTGCAGATTTTGGAGATGGTCATCGAGACTTTCACGCCTGCGTTACATTCCGCCTTGGGCATCTTCCTTCCGCTGATTGCCGTGAATTGCGCCATTTTAGGTTGCTCGCTCTTCATGCAGGAACGCGGCTTCGGCAACGTGGGCGAAGCGGCAGTGTTCGGCTTAGGCTCCGGCTTGGGTTGGCTTTTGGCCATCACCACCATCGCCGCCATCCGCGAAAAACTGCGTTATTCCAAAATCCCCAAAGGCCTTCAAGGCGTTGGCATCTCATTCATTATCACAGGATTGATGGGCGTCGCTTTTATGGCGTTTATGGGAATAAAACTCTAAGACTATTGCTTGTCTTCGTCTTTCTTTTTCGGTATGCGCGAACCGATGAGAAGAAACAGCACGACGACTATGGCACCCACAGCCATGCTTCCCGTCATGGTCCAGAAACCGCTCCAATCGTGTCTCCCATAACCGTACACCAGCAGATTGAATGCCACCGTTGCCACAAGGTAAAGGATGCAACAAACCAGGATTCTCTTTTGTTCTTTCGAGAGTTTCATAATGTTGTGAGATTTATTTTGCGGCAAAGGTAACAATAATTCTATTCTGAAACGAAAATAAACTATTTTTGCACTCAAATTCAACTCTTGATGAATCTTTCAACCACTTTGATTCTAAGTATCGCCGTTTTCCTCGGCATCGTCTTGCTTTTGGTGGCATTGCTGCTGTTTGTGCGCAACAAACTGATGCCCAAGGGGAAAGTGAAAATCACCATCAACGACGACAAGCAATTGGAGGTGCAGCCCGGCAACTCCCTGCTGACCACTTTGGCCAACGAACAAGTGTTTTTGCCCTCTGCCTGCGGCGGAAAAGGCAACTGCGGCCAGTGTAAATGCCGCGTGGTGGAAGGCGGCGGCTCGATTTTGCCTACCGAAACAGGGTTTTTCAGTCGAAAACAAGTGCAAGACCATTGGCGCCTGGGCTGTCAGGTGAAGGTGAAGGAGGACATGAAAATCGTTGTTCCTCAATCGGTTTTGGATGTCAAGGAATACGAATGTACGGTGGTCAGCAACCGCAATGTGGCCACCTTCATCAAGGAATTCAAGGTGCAACTGCCTGCTGGCGAGCACATGGACTTCATCCCCGGCTCCTACGCCCAAATCCGCATCCCGAAGTTCAAAATCAACTATTCCGATTTCGACAAGGAACTGATTGGCGCTGAGTATCTTCCCGCTTGGGAGAAATTCAAAATGTTCGACTTGCAATGCGTCAACAACGAGCCGACCATACGCGCCTACTCGATGGCCAACTAT
>DGXB01000095.1:585-1956 GCA_002396205.1 Bacteroidales bacterium UBA4243 | reverse complement strand
CATGCTCACCGTGCGTATCGCCACGCCCCCCTTCAAGCCCGACCGTTCGGGGTTCATGAATGTCAATCCGGGCATCGCTTCGTCGTATATTTTCTCTTTGAAACCTGGCAACAAAGTGCTGATGTCGGGGCCGTTTGGCGAGTTTCATGTGAAAGGACTTGAGACTTTGGGACGCGGGACGCGGGACTGCGAGACACGGGACGCGGGACATCTAAATGTACGGCTGCCACAGTGTGACAGCCCTACAACTGAACAACTGAACAACTGCCAACTGAAAACTGAAATGATTTGGGTAGGCGGTGGCGCAGGCATGGCTCCTTTGCGCGCACAAATCATGCATCTGACCCGCACGTTGAACGTCCGCGACCGCGAAATGCACTATTTCTACGGTGCTCGCGCTCTGAACGAGGTGTTCTACCTGCAAGACTTCCTGCAATTGGAAAAAGACTTCCCCAACTTCCATTTCCACTTGGCTTTGGACCGTCCCGACCCTGCCGCCGATGCCGCAGGCGTGGCCTATACCGCTGGTTTTGTGCACAATGTGATGTACGACACCTATCTGAAAGACCACAAAGCCCCCGAGGACATCGAATACTATATGTGCGGTCCCGGCCCAATGAGTGCCGCCGTGGTCAATATGCTTGATAATTTGGGCGTTGCAGCGGAGAACATCATGTATGATGATTTTGGGGGTGGTGCACCCAAGAAATAAGCAAAGCCATGAACCCCATCGCCCTCCGACTCCTCAGCCAGCAGCTCATCTGCCCTCAGTTCGACAAGCCTGAGGAGGTAGTGAATTATATGGGCGCCATCCAAGCACAAGAATACCGCCTGATGCGCTGGGGCGTGGCCATGCGGACTAAGAAACCCTCGGTCAAGGCGTTCAAACAGGCCTACGACAGCGGACAAATCATCCGCCTGCACCTCTTGCGCGGCACTTGGCAACTCGTTTCCGCCGAGGACTATTGGCCCTTGCTCGACCTCTGTTCGGCAAAGGCCCTGGCCGTCATCAAAGGCTGGATGCGGAGCAACAACATCAGCATCCCCGAAGAGGAAGTGACGGAAATCCGTGAAATCCTTGTGCGAACCGCTGCCGAAAAAGGCAGCGCGATGAAGGAAGACTTCGTGCAAGCCTTAGCCGAAAAGGACATCCACATGGACGAACATCGCCTGTCGTACCATCTGCGCTACGCCGAACTGTCGGGGACGCTTTGCAGCGGCGACCTGTTGCCGATGAAGGCGACCTACGCCCTCGCTGCCGATAAGGTGAAAAACAGAATCAAGATGGATCGCGACGCAACCTTGGCGATGCTCGCAAGGAAATTTTTCCGGAGCCGCCAGCCGGCCACGTTGGAGGATTTCGTGTGGTGG
>DGXB01000095.1:313-530 GCA_002396205.1 Bacteroidales bacterium UBA4243 | reverse complement strand
GGAGGATTTCGTGTGGTGGTCGGGGCTGAACGTCAACGATTGCAGGCGAGGGATGAAATTGTTAGGTGATTACCTGCATGTGGAGACGCGGCGCGCCACGTCTCCACAACCGAAACGGGAATTCTATCTGACCGCCGATTGCCGCACCCGTGGTTTCCGCAAAGGCAGATACCTCCTGATTCCGCCTTACGACGAATACCTCATCGGCTACAAGAGC
>DGXB01000095.1:0-213 GCA_002396205.1 Bacteroidales bacterium UBA4243 | reverse complement strand
AACAACAGCGGCATCTTCCAGCCTATCATCGCCCATGACGGCGTGATTTGCGGTAACTGGTCGCCTTTTGGCAAGGATTGCCAAGCGGCGTTCTTTACGGGCGAGCATAATACGGATTTGCGGGAGGAATGGACGCGATACAAGAAATTTCAAGAGAAATAAACACATAAACCTATGGAAATGAAATTCTGTCAGAGCTGCGGAATGCCGCTC
>DGXB01000093.1 GCA_002396205.1 Bacteroidales bacterium UBA4243 | reverse complement strand
AAGTACTTCTGCAACTTCTCGTTGTTCCAGTCGCTGCCCGACCTCTGGGCCATCGACCAGCTTTTCCCCATCATCCCGATCCAACGTCTGGATGAGAACCCGACCCACCTGGCCACCTTGCAGGATATCACCTGCGACAGCGACGGCAAAATCACCAACTTCGTCGCCAAGTCGACGCAGCACACCATCCCGCTGCATACGCTCAGCGACAAGGAGCATTATTATATCGGTGTTTTCCTCGTAGGAGCCTACCAAGAGATTTTGGGCGACTTGCACAACCTGTTTGGCGACACCAACGCCGTTCACGTCTCCGTAGACGAAAAAGGCTACTACATCGACCAAGTGATTGACGGCGAGACTGTTGCCGACGTTTTGGAATATGTGCAATATAGTCCGAAGAAGCTCGTCCGCACGGTGGAGACCTGGGTCACCAAGTGCGTCAAGGAAGGCAAGATCTCCGTTGAAGAAGGCAAAGAGTTCCTTTCCAACTACCGCTCGGGGTTGTATGGGTATACTTATTTGGAGTAAGGGATTAGTGATATGGGGATGACGCTTAATCCATCGCTTTCATTATATCCAGCATGGTCTGGTAACTATCCACCTTGTGGTAGCGGACATGGGAAGTGGAAAGGTTGTTGAACAGCTTTTCGGCACAACCGATTTTAGCCTCTTCCACTTTCTTCAGCTGCATTGAGTCCATTGAGCCTTTGGTTTCTGCGATGAAGAAGATGTGTTTCACTGCGCCTTGGTTGAAGGCTATAGCCCAATCGGGGGCGTAGTTGCCTACGGGTGTGGGGATTTGGAAGGAACGCGGCAACTTGGCATAGACGCACACTTCTGTGGCGGCATCCAAATCCTCGGCGAAGGTGCGTTCTCCGTCGGAGTCGGTGAAAACGTAGTCCATGATGTGTTTCTTCGAGGAATATGATTTGGACACGTTCTGCGAATGTTTTTCTTGGGTGAAGATTTCGCTGTCGTAGGTTTGATCGATGCGGTCGTATTGGATATGTTCCACAATCATGGTGGCTTTCTCGTTTCGTATGATACGGCTCACGTTCTTGATGAACTCCTCGGGATTGTTGCGGAACATGGCCAACTTGCTGGGGAGTATCTTTTTCAGGATGGTGGCAGTCGTGCGACGGGTGAGCGTCGTGCGCTTGGCCACTTCGCCCACAAGGTCGTATTTCACCGATGAAGTGCTTACCGTCCCCAACTTCTGGGTGGTGGTTTTGGTATCGCCAAAGGTGTCAACAGATTCTTGGTCGCCAATGGTCATCACATACTTCAATTCGGTGACCATCAGCTCGGCGTTGATGGCGTTAACCGCCTTTTCTATCAGCTCGTTGCTGTCGTAGTGAACAGTATAGACGTACTTGTGGTTGATCTCATTCCACAAAGCTTGGAACTCTTTCTTTTTGAAGTTCTCATTGAGGCGGTTGGTGGCTGCGGCTGATGCGTTGCCGTCCTCTATCATATCCTCGATGGAGATGCTGTCATCAAAGAGGGCTTTGATGAGTGTAATGATTTGCTCCTCCTTTCCAGCCAATTTCTTACCCATTGGCTCCAACGTTCCGTTCTGCAAGTCGTCCTTAAAGGTCTGTGTGATTTGGTAGTTCACGTCGGAATAATCGTTCCCTGCCAGCCAGCCACAGATGGCCATTGCATCCTGAGCGTTCAAGGTGTATTTCTCGCCGTCCAAGGTGATAATCTTGCCTTGGAAATACTCTGGAGTGGCCTTATTGGGACGTTCACGAAGGGCATCCTTGGTCTCGCGTTGTAGGTCGGCTACGAAAGTCTTGTAGCTTTCGTTGGCGATGACGGTGAGCTTGTTGATGTCGTGTACCATTTCGTCGCCCAGCTCTTCCAAGTCCATGCGGTTGCCTTGTTGGTCAACACAGATGCGGAGGCCGCGACCCACTTCTTGACGTTTGGCAATGGCTGAGGCAGCATGACGCAGGGTGCAAATCTGGAACACGTTAGGATTGTCCCAGCCCTCACGAAGGGCGGAGTGAGAGAAGATGAAGCGGGTTGGCTCGTCGAAGCTCAGCAGCCGCTCTTTGTTCTTCAGGATGAGGTCGTAGGCTGAAATATCATCGGAAATGTCGGTGCCGCGACCTGTAGCACTGTTGACCGCGTGGCCTTTCTTGTCGATGGAGAAATAACCGTTGTGGACTTGTGAGGCATCGAATTGGAGAAGATACTTTTGGTAGTCATCTTCAAACAGGGACAGGTTGTCGTTCAAAATACGGGTGTATTCCTCTTCGAAGATTTTCCAGAATGGGCCATGAATCTCTTCGCCTTCGTCGTTGTAGCTCTTATAGTGTGCCACTTCGTCAACAAAGAACAGCGACAGGGTTTTGATGCCGCGCTTGAACAAATCGCGTTCCTTCTCGAAGTGTGAAGCGATGGTTTCGCGGATTTGGACGCGCTGCATGGCTTCCTCACTGCTGTCGCCATAGACTTCGCCCTTGGCAATTTTCACACCATTAAGGAAGGTGACGGTATTGTGAAAAGCATCAATGTCGGAAATGGTGAAGTCTTTATATTCAAGGAGGCCTGAGGCGCTATAAAGGCTATCGCCATGCCCCAGTTTCTTCATGATTTTCTTCACACCGGAGTTGGTTTCCACTTCCATTTCAAGACGCACCATCGGGGGTTGGTTCTTGGAAAGGATGATGTCGTCGAGATAGAGGTAGGAGCTGGTGCCTTTGAGGTTCTTCACTTCAAAGCCTTTTACCTGAATCTTCTTCACCAGTTTCTGCTTGAAAGCATCCAGTGCATCGAGGGCATAGATGCAGTTATGTTGGGTTTTGTGGGTGGCGGAGTAATAAAGCACAAAGAGCGGGTTGAAGCGACGCAGGGCTTTTTGGGTGGCCTGGCCTTCCATCTTTTGAGGCTCATCCATGATGATGATAGGACGGTTGGCGGCAATCACATCGATAGGCTTGCGACTGCCGAAGTCGTCGCGCTCAGAGTAGATAATCAAGCCCGCCTTGGTCTTTTTATCCTCGTTCAAGTCCTTGGCGAAGGCCTGCGTGTTGATGATCATCACGTTGATGCCCGCGTCGCTGGAGTAAGAATCAAGCTGCTGGAGGTTAGACGAGTTGTAGATGAAGAAACGGGCTTTTTTGCCGTAATGCTCCATAAAGTGGTCTTCGAGCATGGTGAAGCTCTTATTGACACCCTCGCGGATGGCGATAGAGGGCACCACCACGATGAACTTGTTCCAGCCGTAGCGTTTGTTCAGCTCAAACATGGTCTTGATATAGACGTAGGTCTTGCCCGTGCCTGTTTCCATTTCGATGTCCAACCCGAGACGACCTAAATCACTGACGAGCTTAGGCGACTGTTTGATGTCCTGACCGTCTTGAATCTTGCGGATGTTGTCTAAAAGCTGCTGGTCGCTCAGCTCGATGTCGCTGTTGCGGTAGCCCACAAATTCGTCTTCGAATTCCATTTTCTGCTGAGACTTACGCTTGCCCAGATCTCTCCTGAATTGGAAAGCATCGCGCGAGGGCTGTCCCGCAAAAACCGAAACGGTGCTTTCCACCGCATCGGACTGGTATTGTTGTATTTTGAATTTAAATTTCATAGGACTTCATCAATTCTTTACCTTTTCCCGTAAGGGCATAACGTTGTTTTGGACTATTGGGAATGTCTTTGATGGTAGCTTCAACCAAGCCAATGTTTATCAGAGGCCTTAACACAAACTGGCGGAATCTGTTCTTGTTCTTTTCCCCAATAGCGTTCATAAGTTCAGATATTGAGTATTGTTGGGAATGCAGCTGCAACATAACCATGGCCATCATTGAAAAATGACTGTCTTTAAGCTGGGGACGAGCTGGGGACGAGCTGGGGACAACTTGGGACAGGACTTGGGACAAACTTGTGACGGCATGAGGATTAATTTGAATCGAATTTGGATCGTTCTGTATAGTTTTCCGTAAAGTATTCGGGTCATCTGTTTGGTTTACAGTTTGTTTATCTGAATTTTTCTGTAAACCTTCCGAGTCGAATCTTGACTTGAGAGAAGCTCGAAGCATAAAGTCATCTTGTCGGAAAGTTGGCGTCGGCCATCCGCCTTCCTCCAGTTCACGATACATACGGTCAACGCCTTCGCCGAATTCCTTGATAAACTCATATTCTTTCATGAAAGCCGCAATCTTGGGGTTGCGGGAGAAGTGGGTGGTTCGCATGTTGTTGATACGGACACGCCCGGGCAAAATGCCAGGACTTTCGACCGTGTAGTGGTCATCGAACATCTTGATTTGGATGTCCGTTCCCAGAATCGAGTAATCGCGGTGGGCTATGGCATTTACAATCAGCTCGGTCCAACAAAACTCGGGATACTCCACCTCTGTCACAAAACGTGCTTCGGGCCCCAAATAAGTGTGTTCCTTGATTTGTGTCTTGACGAAAGCGATGGCATCGCGCGTCATATCCAAGATACGGCCCTTGAAGATGACGTCTTTGATGACATTCATTTCGCGCCCCACCTTCTCTTCCGTTCCATCATAGCGGATGAAGCGCACCCAAGCACGTTGGAAAAAGCGCTGCGGATCTTTTCCAAACAACAGTATGGCGGCACCGCTGACTTGTTCCTTGCCGTCTTTATTCAGGATATAATCACCGTTGGTGCGAAGAAAAGTCAACGCATCCTTCTTGTAACCAATCCTCTCGCAATACTTCGAAACAAAGTCCAAATCCAAATCATCAACCGTGGCCCTTGCAACAGGGTAATCCTCACAGTACTGCACCCCTTTCGCCAGCATGATTTGCATACGGTCGTCGAAGGAGAGTTTCTTGGATTTGTCGCCGACGCGATAATAGGCCTCATCGGAAGAAATGGCGTGCATGGCACTGCTCTGCTCCACCTCCAGAATGAGGATGTGGTTGTCTTTTCCGTACTTGTCGATGCAGGGGATGCGCTCGGGATGGACGTTGACCGATGGGATGCAATAGTCGAACGGCACACGCAGCAAGTCGTTGATGTGCTCGGTCATTCCGTCGATGCCGCTGATGGTGCCGTCATCCTCAATGCCGACGGCGATGGTACCGCCATCGGCGTTGGCCATAGCCACCATGGTGACAGCCAATGCCTTGGGCTCGATACGACCGCTTTTCTTGTCGTAGGTCTGCCCCTCGGGTTGATTCAAATAATAGTCAAGCGTTTTCATAGGGCAAAGATACTAAAATTTAATAGCGTCGCTATGGCGCTTTCCACCGCATCGGTCTGGTATTGCTGTATTTTGAATTTGTATTTCATTGTTCCTTCTTTAATGGTTTTGCCTTTTCTTCATCAGCTTCCGCTTTAGAAATTAATTCCGCCTTCTTAGCTGGGTCTTGTTCTGAATCAGCAATTTTTCGATAACATTTTGCTCTATTAAAATACGCATCAAAATAATCTGACCGCAAAGCTATCGTCTTGTTGTAGTCTTCCAAAGCGCCAGATTGGTCACCCAAATTATTTTTCAGAACGCCACGATTGTTATATGCTTCTATATTATCAGAGTTTAGGAATATCGCCCTATTATAATCTTCCAAAGCCCCTGCGAAATCGCCCATCTTGTATTTCTGAACGCCGCGGTTATTGTATGCTTCTGAGTTATCAGGATTATAAAATATTGCTATATTATAGTCTGCCAATGCGCCCGCATAATCATTCATTTTAGATTTCAAATTTCCGCGATTATTATATGCTTCTGAATAATCTGGTTTCAAAGAAATAGCCATATTATAATCTGCCATTGCACCCTCTTTGTCACCCATGTTTGCCTTCAGAACAGCTCGATTGTTAAATAGTTCTGCATAGCCCGGATTCAGAGAAATCGCTTTGTCGTAGTCTGCTAAGGCACCTGTTTGGTCACCAACTCGAGATTTTAAATTTCCACGATTATTATATGCCTCTGCATAATCTGATTTCAGAGATATCGCCATGTTGTAATCCACCATTGCCCCTGGATGATCTCCAATTTTGTATTTTCGAATTCCACGATTATTATATGCCTCAAAAAAGTCTGGCTTTAGTTCTATTGCTTGATTATATAACCCTATAGCAATAAACGATTCTTTTTCGTTCAAAGCTTGAGTAAAGAGTTGGCTTGCTTTTGCTTCATTTGCGGCTTTCTCGGCAGCAACAGCATCCTGTTTTATCTTCTCCTCAATTGCCGTCACATGTTTTTTTAATTCTTCTATCTCATCTACGGCTTTTTTTGCTTGTTCCGCTTGTTCTTTGGCTATCTTTGCTTGTTCTGAGGCAGATGTGACTTGCTCTGTAACTGATTTTACCTGAATTTGCATCTGTTTGGAAGCCTCTTCGGCTTTATTGGCTTGTTCTGTTGCTACTTTAACTTGTTCTGTTGCAGATGCGACCTGTTCCGTAGCCGATTTGACTTGAGGATGTATTTTATCAAACGCTTCTTTGGCATTATCCGCCTGTTCCTTAGCATCTTTAGCCTGCTCTGTTGCAACTTTCACCTGATCTTTTAGGTCTTCTTTCATCTCAGAAAACCTACTTTCAAGGCGTTTGCTATTATCTCTATTAATAAATAATGGTACACCAATACCAAATACAACTCCTATCAATCCCATAATAATAGCCAACATAGTAAGCCAATGCCCCTGAGCGCTATCCAATTCTGCAACTTTTGTTCTGACATCTCCACGATAGTACTCAACTTCGTTTTTCAAACTCTCCAACTGCTTTTGCATGGCCTGGTTTTCCGTTTGCAATTGCAAAATGCTTTCCTCCAACAACTGTACTTCAGTCTTTTGAGGCTGTGCTGACATTGACACGGTTTTCTGCTGTTGCCCAAATAATTTCAAGCCTATCAACAGTAACATGACAATTGTAATGATCCTATATCTCATATTTTCAATATTTAGAGTGTACCAGTTTCAATAAAGCGTAAAGACATGACTATCAAAGACAAACATCTGTTGTAGAAATAATCGTAATATCTATCGTCATTTATATCAATTTTGTCAGTCTCATGATGCCGAATTCTAAACTTATTGCCAATATCAGTAAGGGTCTTGTATTCTGTATTAAACACATCTTGAAACTCCTCATTTTCACCAGATATTAAACTAATCAGCTTTTCCGAAGATTTCTTTTTGTCCACACCATCCTCCATAAATATCGTCTTAATTCTTTCCAATGCATCCCATATTTTCTCTGTGGCTATCTTATGATTTGCCGGGGATGGGCTTTTATAAAAAGAAACAGATTCCACGACCAATTCCCTTAGACCAGGTTCTTCAATAACGGTGACAGATTCAAGAGCTTCATCAACCATCGTGTCCATTTCAGTAATGCGCTCAATCTGTCTGTTTTCCGTCAATTTATATGACAGCCCCGTCATTTGAAACACTTCATTTATGCCCTGCATAAAATTATTAAAAGCATTATGATCATCAATAAAAGACAAATGATAATGCTGAAAAAAATCGTGAAATGAATTCTGTTTAATGGTCTTTATATATCTGGCAATATATTCAATAAAATCAAGCAAGGCATATTGCTGATTCTCCGATGGATCCGCAAATGGCACTATTTGTATCCCGGCATATCCCTCATAGTAGAATAAATCCGGAATGCGAACATGAACATATTGGAAGAACTTGTTTAAATCCACTCCGCACACAACATTATTAAAATCTGGGCAGTATTCAGGAAAATCGAATGCAAGATTACCGTAATACCTCTCGCAAAAATCAACAATAATCTGATACTTGTCACGAGAAATAATACTAGTTGAAATCACATCACTACGAAGATGATGCCGTTCCGTATATAGCTCTTTCATAACTTATAGTATCCTCCTTATCGTATCCTTACTATACGCCATCCAAATCTGCTCAAAATTGTCCGCCACGTTGTCGGTGGCCAAGCTGCTGTCGCGCATGACGAAGTAGTAGGGCTGGCGTTTGGCCACTTCCTTGATGACGTCCTCGTTCACCTTTTCGTCGAAGCAGGCGATGAGGTAGCCCTCGTTGACGGAGAACACTTCCTTGCCGGCTATCTTCTCGGTCTCGATTTTGGCGGACAGGGGCAGGTTGCACTCCAGCATCACTTGGAAGAGCAAGTCCTCTGACGAGCGGTCGGGCTTGATGTTGTCCTCAAACAGGGTCTGCTCCGTTGAATCCTCCGGGCGGTAATAGACATCCTGCATATTGCTGGAGTCTAATTTCAGGACACGGAAACCGATGTCCGGTAGAGACGCAAAATTTTGCGTCTCTACATTGTCCTCCGCAAACAACCCTTCCTCCGCTTTCTTCTTTTCCAATTCCTCCTTGATTTTCTTGCCTGCCCTGCGGATGCGCTCCTTGCCGATTTCGCAGATGGTTGAAAAGCCTTGGTCTTTTTTCTTTTCACTGACTTTTTCGGGTAATTGAACGAGGATGTATTTCAGATTCATGTCTTTTTCAGCATTCCGTTTCATCACAGCATGAGCGGTTGTGGCACTTCCAGAAAAGAAATCGAGGATAATTGAATCGTCATATAAATTGGCTAAAGTCAAAAGTCTTTCGAGCAAACGCACAGGTTTTGGACCATCAAAAACGCCTTTGTCGCCAAACAATGAAACGACTTCCTTTGCGCCCTCTTGACTGTGCCCAACTTCTTTGTAGAACAAAATCGAGGTAGGTGCCATGCCATCAAACTTCAATTCTGATAAAAACCTTTTCATTGAAGGAACACTATCACCATTTGGACCGAACCAAATTCGGTTGTCCTGGAGTCTCTCTAAAAACGAGTTTTTAGAGAGACTCCAGCAGCGCCCTGCTGGAGGCTCTACTATACGCCCGGAGGGCGTCGTTATGGGATAATCGCAAGCTGCGTTATATGTTTTTACCGAAATATCACTCGGCTTCCACACTCCGCGTGGGTCATTATCAGGATTTGAATACCTTGCATTTGCTTCTTCTGTCCTATCAAGCCTGCCTATCACGAAAACATCAATATTTTTCGCGAACATCAAAATATAATCGTGGCTGTTAGAGACAAATCGAGCGTCGTTCTTTGGAGCATAGGCCCGTTCCCAAACCAATTCAGCAATGAAATTCCGAGAACCAAACACTTCATCACATACTTTCTTCAAGTTCTCTTGCTCATTATCATCTATCGAAATAAAAATCACCCCATCCTCACTCAACAAATCCTTAGCCACTTTCAAACGTGGATAAATCATATTGAGCCAGTCGGTGTGGAAGCGGCCGTTGCTTTCGGTGTTGGCCACGAGGCGGTTGCCCTCCTCGTCTTCCTGTCCGCTGTTGTGGATGTAGCTGCCGGCGGTCTGGACGAAGTCGTCGTTATACACGAAGTCGTTGCCCGTGTTGTAAGGTGGGTCGATGTAGATCATCTTCACCTTGCCGAGGTAGTTCTCGCGGAGCAGTTTCAGCACTTCGAGGTTGTCGCCCTCGATATAGAGGTTTTGGGTGTTGTCGAAGTCCACGCTTTCCTCGCGGCAGGGGCGCAGCGTGTCGGTGGTGGGTGCATTGGCCAGCCGGATGGCGTTGCGCTTGTCGGGCCAGGTGAACTGGTAGCGTTCCGCCGGGCCTTCCACGATGTCCTTGCTCAGCTCTTGGCGGAGCATGTCGAAGTCGATGGCCGCTTCGGGCTGTCCCTTCTCGTTCAGCCGCTCGGTGAGGCAGTTGGGGAAGAGTTCGGCTATTTTCTTTATGTTTTCGTCCACGATGTTGTGGGTTTGCATAGTGAGTTTATCCATATTTAGTATTTTCATTTATTCAACAATTTAACTAATTCATCAGCGATTTCAGCAGGAGTCATCAGCGCTGTCGACATGGCCATTTTTCCTGCTAATGATGGGCTAAAGTTTTGCACTTCCGTTTTTGTAATATCATGCCAAATAGGCAAAATAGTTTTCCCTTGGGTCATTTCAAGGTTAAAGAGTCCATCCAATTCATGATTGGTCCATCCCTTGTTTATAAAACTTCGAGATATTACTACTATTCCAAAGCGTGAATGCCTTAGTCCCGAATCAATTTTCGCCCTTAACGAATCACCCCAGTTTAGGACATCGTTGTCATACCAAACTTTCACGTCACGTTTTTTTAGCTCTTCTACAAAAGGGGTGACAAAACTTTCTTTGTCTTCGTGTGCATGAGAAATAAAAACATCGTATTCTACAGTTTCTTCTTGAATTTGAGAATATAATGTGGTAACAGGTCTCATTTGTGCGCGCACGGATTTGTTCAAAGCACTTGTTAATTCGTTGATGCGCCTTTGATAACTATCAGTCAGTTTTTTTTGCTCTTGCTGAGCTTTCTTGTTTTCTCTATCTAATTCAGTTTGGTATTGTTGCGATGCTTTAGCCTCATCCACTTTTTTTTGTGCTATCTTTTTTTCGACATCAGCGATTTTGGCTTGTAGTTTTGCAATCTCTTCGTTCAAAGAATCTATTTGACTCAATTTTGATTTTACAGTAGATGCTGATGCCCCTTTTAATGATTTTTGCAAGCTGACTATTTTTGAATTTTTATCAGCGATTTGTTTGGAATACTCAGCTCTCTTTTTCTCCAATTCCGCAATTTCCTTAGACAATTTGTTTTTCTTGTCCAAATATGTGCTACTACTCATAATTTCTGTTCTTTTTACCAAAGGTTAGTTGTGGCTTGCAAGTTGAGTCTGTCTTTTTTTATTATTGGTTTACAATCATTTGGCTATTGTTGCGAACCAGAGAGTTCGTGTTCTCGTATGATTGAATATCTTTGTCTGGATCAATCAAATCGGCAACTTCTTTTATCTCTTTAGCTATTCCAAACTCGGTTTTAAGAAATGCCTTAATACAATATGCCCGTTCTGCTTTTGCTTTTGCATATAATGCTTGTTCGATTTGGCTTAATGCCCATCCCTCCATATTGGCTTCACGCTCAAGCTCGTTTATAATATTGTTATAAAAATGCCACACATGTTCAATCGTCACATTATCATTGCCTTTTGACAATAAAGAAACCAACCCAAGGCCAATTTTCACATATTTGTCATTTGCCATGTCTTTGGCACAAGCCATTGCCAAATCCTTTGAACAGTTTAAAAGAGGTTTGCATGAAGGCAAATCTTTCAATGGTATCATATTGCCAAGCATAACACTCAACTCGATCAGAATCTCGTCTGCATTCAATTTGCCTTTGCGAAGCATCTCTATATTGTCAGAGTCCTTGCACGGTTTCAATATGCGCTTGCATTTTTCAATTCCATACATTTCTTCAAAGCAAACATCCATTAGCCGAATTGTTTTTTCACAATATAACCTGTTGAGCGCTTTTTCTTCTTGAATGCCGGCTGTGCGCCTATGGTTTAACTCCAAGACGTTATTGATTTCTGCTTTCACATCATCTACACTTTTCTTCGTGATGCAATATCCAATGAAAATTGCCATAGCTATAGTGTTATTTATGATTAGTCAATAGTAACTCCTAAAAGTCTTTCAAATTCTTTCAATTCCTTTTTCCTTGCTTCGCGGATTTTGGCGATGTCGAGTTTGTCAATAATGGGCTTTATCTTTTCCATGCCCTTGTTTCTTGAATACGACATACGATTGAGTCGGAACAGATTGCCCATTTTCTCGAGTCCTGTAGCACCCTTGATCTTTGTGGCTTTTGGCAATCCAAGAGCAACGATAAGCCCTTCTGCATCATCAAGCATCCAATTTTCGATGCTTGTTTCTGCCCTTAAACAGCAAAACTCAACCACTCCAAAGTATCGTTTCAGCTCTTTTCTAATGGACTCCCAATCAGGTTCTTTCTGAAAGCCGTTCACATAGACATCAGTATCAAACTCACAACAAACAGCCTTGAAGCGGGCTTTGCCCTCCATGTCTTGCCTAATCTTAACCAATCCTTTTTTCATCTTGCCAAACATAGGTGTGCCATGAGTTTTATGAACGAAAACTTCGTCTTTCCGTTTCCAGCCCTTCTCCGCATAGTAGTCCAGAAGACGACGTATCATCAATTCATCTGCATCACCTTCGACAAATATCACACTGATTTCTTGCGCCGTTTCCTGCTTACCCTTTTTAGTCATTGGAGCCTCCCTTCTTGACATGCTTATTCTCAAAAAAAGCATCTATCAAACTTTTGTCATCCTCTGTGTCCAGCATCAATTCAAATAAGTACTCACCCAAGGCCATCTCGCCAGCACCCGCAATTTCCAACACGCTTCTCAATTTGCTTCGTTTGATGGTGCGAAAATCCACCACTCCGTCATCTGAAGGCAACCCTACATACAATTGTTGATAGCCCATGTGTTTTGTGAGAAGTGGCGAGTGGCTAGTAAACAGCAATTTGGTGTCGCCCATAAACAAAGGGATCGATTCAAGAAGACTCTGCATCAAATCAGGATGGATGGAATTTTCCAATTCCTCAACCAAAAGAATCTGTGTGCCCGTCTTACGTGCATTAACGATTGAAGTCACCAAGAAGAACATGCGCATGCTGCCAGTGGAAAGAAAACGGAAAGGAGTTGGCTGGTTGTTGTATTTTTCCTTTACATAAACATCGTACAAATCAGGCAATTCATAAGGTACATCTTTCCCCACATTTTTTTCAATCGAACTTAATTTCACAGGTTGGACAGATTCAATGGTTGGAACCAAAACCGTCAACAAAGAAATCAGATAGTCAAACTCTCCTTCATCTTCCTGTTTAAGTTGATAAAGATACTGGGTAAAGCCATCATACACCAACTGAACACCGTCTGTGGTCAGCATCTTTTGCGGCACGAAATGACCTTTGGGATCGGCAATAGTGTCAACAGAGGCCACATGAATCTCCATGATTTCTTTGGCAATTGACAAGTAATTCCAATTATCGTTGTTGGTCAATTTAACCAATACCAATTCATCGGAATTGATGGCAATCTCTTTATTACAACGGCCTGTTGCATCATACTTTGCACTTTCAAGCGTCCTATTGATTATTGCCCTGTATTTTTGCTTTCCTTTTGTTTCATCTTTGATACCCAAATATTCACCAATGATTTGACCGTCTTTCCCCGTTTTGTCTTTCCCGATTTGTTGATACCAATCGAAACTGTATCTATAAAGAAAACATCTTTCCGATTCAAGTCTGCCCTCAATTTCAAAATAGAAAGGTGTTCCAGCAATCTTTGAATTGATAGGAATGCACGAGGAGTCCTTCATCATCTGTCTTTTCACATCAGAGGGAGCATGAAGAAATGTAGATGCAAACATGATGGCATTCAAAATATTGCTTTTTCCATAATTGTTGGGTGCCAACAAAGCGGTCAATTGCTGCAAATTCAGTTCGGAATAGTCGATATTTCTATATCCTCCTATACAAATCCTATCAATGCTAACCATAATTTTACGTTTATTATCTAATTCAAGGCAAAAATACAACTTTTTCATCAATAAACGTAATTTTCAAATACGTTTTTCCGAAAAAAGCCGATTTTATGGGTTATCCTTCAATGATTTTTTCAACTTGCATAATTGCTGATACAATTCATATTTCCTTCGAGGCTGTCTTTCTGTCCTCACCTTCTTTTCAAGCGTTTCAATTTTCTTGATGACTTTCAGCCTCTCTCCATCAATCGTTATCTGTTCCTCGATCGTCACGCCTTCCATCACCTCGAAGCCTCCGATGGTCGTTACTATGTGCTCCCATACCTTGTCCATGTCAATGCCCATCAGGGGCAGCGCAGCATCGGCAAGCGGTTCCCAGTCAGTGGAAAAGAGTTTGTCGTGCACTACGGCGAAACGCAACATATCCTCAAACACCAAGGCAAAAACCATGTGCTGCTTGATTAACTTTGTCAGAAGCAAGATGTTTTTCTCGTCATACAGCTCTCGCTTCAGCGAGACAAGCAACACATAAAACTCCTTGACATGCTCGCCTTCCTTCAAGCCTGGCACCGTGTCGGGCGAAACAACATTCACGATGTCAATACGGCTGATGTCGGCATCGAAGCGGTCGCGCTGGGCGGATTTCAATTGGAACTTTATATAGCTCCCCCCTCTTTTTTGCAGGGCACCGCACCTTTCTACCATCATTCAAACATCTTCTCAATCACATCCTTATACTTGGCGATGAGCACCTTGCGCTTGACTTTGAGCGTTGGCGTTAGGAGTCCGTTGGCGATGCTCCACTCGTCGGCGAGGAGGACGTGTTTCTTGATTTTCTCCGTCTCGCCCAAGCCTTTGTTCAGCTCGTTGACTTCGGCTGCGAAACGCTTCAGCACCTCGGGGTTCTTGATCATCTCCTCGTTGGTCGTGTAGGCAATCTTTTCCTCGGCGCACCAGGCCTTCAGGTCGGCGAAGCTCGGGATGATGAGCGCTCCGGCAAACTTCTGGTTCTCGCCCACCACAAGGATGTTTTCTATCAATTTGGAGGCACAGAACTTGGCTTCGATGACGTCGGGGTTGATGTATTTTCCGCCCGAGGTCTTGAAGAGGCTCTTGATGCGCCCCGTGATCTTCAGGCGGTTGTATTGGTCGAATTCGCCCATGTCGCCCGTGTGGAACCAGCCGTCCTTGTCGATGACCTCGGCGGTCAGCTCGGGGTGTTTGTAATAGCCCATCATCACGTTGTGGCCACGGCAGCAAATCTCGCCGTTTTCGCCGATTTTCACTTCTGTACCTGGCAGCGGTTGGCCCACATAACCCACTTCGCGCCCATGCGGGTTGCGGTTGCTGACCGCGATGACGGGCGAAGTCTCCGTCAGGCCATAGCCCTCGAAAACGGGCATCTTGATGGCCGAGAAGAAGCCTGCAATCTTTTGGGAAATGGCGGCGGCACCCGACACGATGATGTCGAAGTTCTCGGCGCCGATGTTGGCGCGTATCTTACTGTAGACCAACTTGTCGGCAATGCCCAACTTCCAATCGTAGAACCAATGGCGGCTCACCGAGTCGATCTTGTAGCGTTCGCCGAGGCGCACGGCCCAGAAGAAGATGCTTTTCTTGATGCCTTTCTGCTTGTTGCCCGACTGGATGATGGCATCGTAGAAACGTTCGAGCACACGCGGCACGGCGCACATCATCGTGGGATGGATTTCGCGCATGTCGGAGGCGATGGTGCCAAGGCTTTCGGCATAGTAGATTGACATGCCGCGATATTGGTAGCAATAGTTGAGTGCACGCTCGTAGGCATGGCACACGGGCAGGAAGCTGAACGCCTTGTTGGACGTGTCACTAATGGTATAGTGGAAATTCGGGAACTGGTTCATCAGGTTGTGGTGCGAGAGCATCACGCCCTTGGGTGTGCCAGTCGTACCAGAGGTATAGATGATGGTGGCGCATTCCATCTCGTCGACGGCGGCCTTGCGGGCGGCTATCTCTTCGATGTGGGGATGCTGTTTGCCGAGTTCGAGCAGTTGGTCGAAATAGGGGTATTTCTCGCGGTCGACCATAGTGTAGACGAGCTTCACGTTGGGTGCGTCGGGCAGGATGTTGGTCACTTTGTTCATCACCGAGATGCCGTCGATGACGACCATCTTGGCGTCGCAGTCGGCCAGGATGTAGCGATAGTCTTCCTCGCTGATGGTGGGATAGATGGGCACGTCGATGGCGCCCACCTGGCTGATGGCCATGTCGAGCAGGTTCCATTCGGGACGGTTGCTGAGGATGATGGCCACCTTGTCGCCTTTTTCGATGCCCAATTCGATGAGGGCCGAACTCAGGATGTCGACATTTTCCTTATAGGCCAGCGAACTGTAGTTCACCCATTGCCCGTTCTTCTTTCCGGCGAGGGCCACCTTTTGGTTGGGGTACTTCTCCACATAGTTGTCGAGAAGGTCAAAAACTCTTTTAATTTCCATATCCAAAGTGTTTTCGTTTCAAAAGAAAAGTTGGCGCAAATATAGGAAAAATCCATTTGCGCCAACTTTTTTGCACCGAAAACGGATTATTTTTCAATGTTTTTTCTTCCGTTTCGCAAGCAGGTAGGCACCGCCGAGACACGACAGCACTATCAAACCATCGCCAAGAGGTGTGTAAGCATCGAAACCCTCACCTTGACCCATAATGAAGAAATAGTCTTCATCCGACTCCAAGCGTAGCTCGCCTTCAAACTCGTCATCCATGATGAGGATTTGAGCCTGCGTGGGGATGGCGATGGCCATCGTCAAGGCCACCATTGTGATTCTGATTATTCTCTTGATGTTTTTCATATCCACTCCTCCTTATTTTTTGACGATGACTTTCTGTATCTTCGTTTCTTGTCCTTCAATCAGGCGGAAAAGGTAGACGCCTTCAGCCACCTCGGGCAAATTCAACCTCGTTTGGCCGCTCACCCGTCTCCGTGCCAACACTTGCCCGAGCAAGTCGATGAATTCGACCTCGCCATCGCCGGTGACGACCCATTGCGAGCCATCGAAGAACACGAACGGATGGTCCTGATTCTCTTCGACGTCGGTGAAACGGAAGGTGATGTAGAAGCGCGACGGATAATCGCCCTTGTGGCCTTCGAAGCTGTAGCTGTTGTTGCGCAGCATGTCGTAGCGCACACCAGCAATGTTGTCGACCAAATACATCTCATGGAAGTTGGCGTTGGCCGTGTTCCACTTGATGGTGAAGATGTCGTCGTCCTTGGCTTCGAACCACAGCGGAACGCGCTCGATGCCTTCCACGGTGAAGAGGGCCGCATAGTGGGTGTCGTTGTGTTGGGCATAGAAGAGGCCGTCGCCCACGCGCAGTTCCTTCAGCTTGCGGGCACCGCCCCATTCGGGACGATCAAACTCAATGACCGTCACGTCGGCGCAGCCCTTGTCGCTGCTCAGGTAGAGGTTGACCAACGGATAGGCAGGCTCTTCGTCGCGGAAGTGGCTCTCCGTGACTACGGAACGCGGCTTCACCATTCTTTCGTTGAATTGCAACTCGTACTTGTTGGACTCATTCGTCATGGCGTTGTCGGCCACCTTCACATAGAATCCTTGATGCGGGTGGATGAACTTTCCGGCATACTCGCCACCTCTTGAGCCATACATAGGATAATACAGGAACCCACTCCCTTGATGACCTTCCTCGTATTGGTCGGCATCATAAACGACATAGAACGGTTGGCCATCGGCGTTGGTGGTGAGTATGCTTGCATTATTCCCATTGGTGGCAAAATCGATGAAGTCGAGATAGCCGTGATAGGGGTTGCCCACGAGGTTCCAGCCTGTAAGGTGCGCACCGTCATGGGTCAGGGCGATGGACTGGTTGCCTTGGTTGAGCGTGCCGTGGCTTTGCATGAACGTCGGGATGGTGATGCTGGCCATGTAGCCTTTGCCCACAATCAGGTTGTCTTCGTTGACGTTTGTAGTGGATGTGGGATGGTTGGTAGCCACCTCGGTTTTATACTCCAGATGGTCGTGAGGCTCATCGCTATGCCAGTGGTTGGGACCGTTGCGCTTGAAGTTGATCCAGTGGTAGTCTGGCTCAGTCCATGCGTAGAAGTCCATGCCGTAAGGGAAACGGTGTACACCCGGGGTGGGACATTCGTCGGAGCCGACGATGAACAGCTTGTCGTTTTCAACGACAGCCGTTCCGTCGACTTGGGTCGGGAAATAGCCATCGGCGGTGGCATAAGCCTTCATCCAATAACGTCCACGTCCGTTGCCGTTGAGCCAGCTGAACTCGCTGCTGGTTGACACCCATGGATTGTTGATGTTCGAGCTATTAGCCACGTTATCACCCATATAGTCAAAGCCTAAGGGCGCATTGCTCAGCGGGGTTGAGAACATGTGCCAGTCGCGGGGCAAGAGGAAGCCACCCATGCCGACGAGGCCATAGTTGACGCCTGGCGTCGAATAGGCCTTGCCATACGAGTTGTCGAAGGTGATGCCGACGTAGGTCTCTCCAAAGGTAGCCAAGTTGCCTGGGTTCTTGATGGTGGCGTGCTCGTTGATGCTCACCTTTTCGGCCTTGATGGTGACTTTAGAAAGATCCGTATCTCTTTCGCCATCAACGTCGCCGTAGACAAACACATACTCGGCGCGTCCAAGCATGGTGCTCAACTCGTTGTTGTCGCCATCGCGCACGGGGCCGCCATATTGTAGTGCCACACCTTTGCTATAGGTGGCCAAGCTTCGGAAGCTGCCTTGATACTTGTATGAAGGACCCTCGTCAAATTCATTGAGGAGCAACACGGGCAGGTCGCCGTTGACATTCGCCAAGCCTGGGCGTGCCCAATGGGCATAGGTGCTGTCGCCAACTGCCTTGTTCATCCTCATGGCGTTCTTGTTGAGCCTCACGAACAACGAAGTGTCGTTTTCAATTTTGTTGTCGGCATACATATAGCCCAAGTTGTCGGAACCGATGACAGGGGTATACTTGCCGTTGTTCTGGATATCAGTAGATTGGTTGACCAACGGATAGCTACCCGCATCGCCATAGCAGTATTCCACAGCTGTGGAGGCTTCGGCCTGCGCGACCAACGAGACATAGTTGGATGAGGTCGCTGGAGTGATTTTGCGCAAGTGCGAATAGTTGTTGACCAAACTCAAGCTCACGCTCTTTCCGACAAGTCCGCCGACCGTTGACACAGCGTTTGTCGGGAAGTCAAACTTCACTTGGGCAAACGAGTTCTTGATTGACGGCGTGATCGGGTTGTCTCCTCCGCTGTTCTTCGTGATACCGGCCAAACCGCCCACGGCACCATATTGGCTGAGGGTGAAGTCGGGCATGGCCATTGAAGAATGGATCGTGCCACCCAGCATTTGTCCGACCAGGCCACCCGCGTTGCTGCTGCTGTTGGGGCTTTCGATGGCAACGGCAGCCTCGCTGTTTGAGATGGTGGCCGAGCCGTCGAGTGTACCCGCCAAGCCGCCAAGTTCCATCTCGGCAGCCCCCTCTGGGCTGACCAAGCCGCTCACGACAAAGGTGCGGTTGACCACGCCATTTCCGTTGACATAGCCGAAAAGTCCATAGTTTTCGCGTTCGTATCGAAGGTCACCATCGCCGATGTAGTCGATGCTGAGGTTCTTGATAAGATGGCCTTTACCATCGTAGGTTCCCTTGAACGGATTGCTCTCGGTACCCACCGGCACCCAAACGTATTGTTGCATGTCGATGTCGTCGGTTTGCGAAATCTTGGCGCCTGTGAAGTCGATGGCTGTCTGGCCGTTCATTCCAGCCGACTTGCTGATGAGCCAGGCCATGCCTTCCTTTGTGGAAACGGTGATGTTGTTGTCATTCACCGTATAGCCCGCAGGCTGTGTCCTCACCACGTTGGCCCAAGTCCAACCAAAGAACAAGGTCGTTTCGGGATTGAAGTGGCTGACCACGGCATCATCGTCCGTATAAGGATAGACATAATCCTCAATGGAAGTCGAATAATAGGTGTCCTTATGGTTGTCGTTGGTATGGCCGTTCACGAAGAACCACTGCTGGTCGTCGAGGAACATGTTCTTCTCCCAGGCGAAAGCGGCATTTTCCCGTGTCGTTGCCACGGCCACTGGCGAGAAGGTGTTGTGCACGAAGTGCGTCGAAGTGTTCCTGACGGGGCTTGTGACGCCAATCTGCGTTCCAAAGGTCAGTGCATCGGTAATGTTGATGTGCTTCGCGAAAGTGGGCAGATACACATTGCACTTGACTTTATCGACCTGTTCTCCTGTCCCCTTTTGTTGCCAGTTGTCGGTGATGGTCACCATGCCACTCACGTTCATTGTGGCGCTTTGGTTGACGAAGACCGCACCGCCGTGGATGACATCGTCTGAAGGCGTAAAGTCAGCGTTGTTGTACCAAGTAGTGGCGGCATCATTGTTGTTGTATCCACGCTTCAACTCAGTGCCACCATTGAGGGTAAGTGTCGCGTTGGGATAGGTCACAACCAAAGGCATGATGACTCGCTTGGGGTCGAAGTTGCTGGTTGAAGGCTCCAAATTCGTGGGAATCTGATGGGTTACCTTGTCTTCATTGGTGAAGTCATACAATCCATCCATCATCACGCCCTGCAAGGTGATTTGCTCATTCCTACCCACATTGAGCATGGCGCCATAGTTGGCACCTGGACCTGCTGTGCTGTTCTCGGCCACGCCCCACAAGTCTTCCTTATTGATGTGTCCACCGCCACCGTGGTCAATCAAACCATTGCTCATCTCGTGACCACCGGGATAACGATAGAGTTTCAAAGGATAGTGGACACCACCGCCAATGCTATCTTGCATAGTGTAGGTTGCATTGCCTTCAACGATGGCTTTCTCGTCGGCAGCCGACAATGCACCCACGACGTAAATCACGTCGTTCTTGTAGGAATAGTTAAACCTGGCATTGGGCGATCCTTCAGGATAATGCTCGGTGATGATACCACCAAAGCTTCCGGTAGAATTGTTCACTTCACCAAAGATGGTCTTCTTGGGCTTGTCGGGGAAGAGGCCTGCGGCATCGGTGACTTTCGACTTGTTGTCGTGTCCCCACTGTCCGGGACGTCCGTCCACATACCAACGGCCTTTACGCTTGGGGATGACCCATTCTCGGTATTCCTGGCGGTCGTCCTTGCCCAAATAGAGCACATTGGTGTAAGGATGCTGCTTCGTCTTGGTGAAATCATCGCCACCGTCGGTGAAGAAGTTGTAGTTGTTGTTGTAGCTCAGGAAGCCGCCGTCGGCACGGTTGTCGTTCGTCGCATATTCATCCGTGATCTTCGGGCGGGCGTAGGCGAAGCTCTCGGTGCCGTAAGGCTGGTAGCTGTCGCCCCTCATGCGGAAGAAGCCCTGAAGCTCGCCGTAAAGGTTGGTCGTGCCCTGCGTGTAGCGCACCCACAGCTTTGAGATGTCGTTGAAGATGATGACGTTTTCAGCATTGGATGCCAAAGCAACGTTTGGTGCGGTTTCCGTGTAATACAATTGGGCGGTTTCAGGGGTGTCGCCCTTAATACCGATCCACTCCCAGTTGCCGTTGGCACTCATGTTCTCGTATGAGGTGCCCGATTTGAGGTGCAAGCTCCTGACTTGTTTGATGCAGTCCATGTAAGCGGGAGCATTGGCTGCGCCCAACACGATGCCGGTGGCATTGGTCACCAACAGTCCGTCGTCGACTTTCATCACGCCATAGTCCTTTGTGGCATCCGCCCTTCCGCTGATGTCTGCGGCACCAGTCAGGTTCACGTTGGCATTGTCGAGCAAGACGATGCCGCCGCGCTGGATGGTGGTCAGCGTGCGGGTGGCTTGGGTCAACTCGCTCTCGCTGTCGCGGGTGCCATAGCCCTTCAGAAGGATATGGCGACCCAAGGCGCCACTCTCGCAGTGGGTGCCGCTGCCGAACAACCCGCCTCCGATGTTCATGTAACCTGCCGTGCTTGGATCGGTGGCTGTGGTATTGTATCCAGTGCCGTCGATATAGAGGTTGCTGTAGCCCGTGATGTCGAAATTGTCCCAGTTGGTGGATTGGGTGCTGCCGAAATAGTCGGAGCCGCCAAACACCGAGCCTCGGATGATGAGCTTGCCCACGGTAGGCTCGATGGCTGTTTGGCCTGGTGCGAGACCTGGCTCGTCGCCGCCACAGTCGTTGTAGAACGTGTTGGCCGCAATGCGGGGTTGGTTTGCATCGTTCACTTGCTTGACAATGGCATCCTTTCCGACGTTGACGCACACCGAGCCATTCACCATGCCTTCAAAGCCTGCACCGTGTACGTTGCCTTTGTCGGTGTTGCCGCCAATCACGCCGCCGCTGATGTTGACAAATGCCGTCCAAGATGGGTTGTCTGTCGTGGGGGTGACCTCTGCATTGCCATCGGTGGAGTTATGGCTGCAACCATACACGTTGCCCTTGATGAGGCCATTGCGCACATTGACGGTCTTCAGGCCGATATGTTGGCGGCCTTCGGGCACGGCATTGCAGCCGCCGAACACGTCTTGTTCAACGGTGCCACCGTTGATGTTGACCACCTTCTCCTGGCGCACCACACTCTGGTTGCCACCGCCATAGACGCTATTCTTGATGGTGCCACCATTGACGTAAACGCGGGTGTGACCTTTCACCAAGCCGGCCGTGGAACTTAACGCAGGTGGATTCTGGCTTTGGTCGAGGTCGATGCCACGGCCACCGCCGTACACGTTGCCCTTAAGCGCGTCGTTGTCCTTGGCTCCGATTTGGCCTCCATTGACGGTCACCTTGGTATCGAGGGTCACATGGCCGTCCTCGCCGCCGCCAAACACCGAGCCTTTTATCAAAGTGGGATTTTCCGAGCCAGCCTCCGAAACCTTCACTTCGGCATTGTGGACATAGGCCAAGTTCTTGAAATCCTCGCCTGCCATGCCGTGGCTCGATCCGAACACGTTGCCGTGGAAGTCGTCAATGTCTGCATCGCTGCCGATGGTGCCCCCGGTGATGTTCACATGTGCCCAGCCCGTAAGCAAAGCGGGATCGAATTGATCGTTGAGTGAGCCATCATTGTTGTACATCGGTCGATCTTTCTGATCCAACGGGTTCATGTCGCCATTGGGGAGCAGAACCAAATTATAGTTCTCGTCTCGCTTCACGCGACCCACCGAAGCAAGGTTGCCGCCACCGTAAACATTACGATAGATGTGGCCGCCGCTGATATTGACCGTCGCGCTCCAGTTGACACGGCCTGCCGTCCAGCTGTAGCCGCCTGCACCTTGCTCCGTGTTGTCGATGCCTCGGCCTGCGCCATACACGTTGCCGTGGTATTTGTTTGCGCAAGTTGACTCATTGTCGCCGACGGTGCCGCCAGTGACGTTCACCGTCGAGGTTTGGCGCACATGGCCGTCTTCGCCGCCGCCAAACACCGAGCCGTGGACGGCTGCGCCCTTACGAATGGTCACAGAGGTGTTTTTCACAAAGGTGAGGTCTCTGTAGGTCGCTCCAGCCTGGCCCTTGCCGCCACCATAGACATTGCCGCCGAATTCAACGGAAGTCTGGGCTTCATGTGTGGTGCCAATAGTAGCTGTTTTCGTTCCCGAGCCGTCGCCGATGACGACCTCGGCCAAGCCTGTAGCGTATTGTCCGTTCACGGGTTCTTCATCGGGGTCGCCCACCGAAGCCAAGCGGCCTCCACCAAAGACGGAGCCTTTCACCCAGCCGCCCACGACCTCAACCAAAGTGTTGCCCTCGGTTTTTCCAGCCGAAGGACTCAGGTGGCCTTGGGCATCCGGATCGAGGCCACGGCCACCGCCGTAAACGTTGCCTTCGTAGCCCGTGGTGCCCGTAACGCCGATGGTGCCGCCTTCAACCTTCACATGGGTGTTCTTGCGCACGTGTCCGTCTTCGCCCGAGCCGAACACCGAACCATAAACGATGGCATTCTCCTTGATGTTCACAAAGGTATTCTTCACAAAGGCCTTGTCGGCATACAATGCGCCGGCCTTGCCGTGGCCCGAGCCGAACACGTGTCCACTTGCATAGTCGTTGTTGTATTCGCCACTGCCGATACCGATTTTGCCGTCACTGACGATGACGGTGGCCAAGCCTGTAGCGTATTGTCCGTTCACGGGTTCTTCATTGGGGTCGCCCACCGAGGAGAAATTGCCGCCGCCATACACGTCGCGGCAAACGCGCCCGCCCGTGATGCTGACATTGGTGTTGCCATCCACTTTACCAGCGGTGATGCTGTATTGCGGGTTGCCGTTATTGTCGGTATAGGTGCCCAAGCCACGTCCACCGCCATACACATTGCCGTGGAATTCGTTTGCACATAAATGAGGCGTGGCATCACCAGCATAATACCGATCACCGCCGATCTGTCCACCTGAAACGGCGACATGGGTGTCTTTTGTCACATGGCCGTCTTCGCCGGCACCGAACACCGAACCCATGATGAAGGTTTTCTTGCCATTGGCTTGCGAAATGTTCACATGGGTTTCCTTGACCTTGGCCATACTCTGGAAGATGGAGCCTGGAGGGCCGGCAAGGCCTTTGCAGCCGCCATACACGTTGCCGCCAATGCGCTCCGTGTTGTCGACATGGCCGATGGTGCCGCCGCTGATGTTGACGGTGGTATAGCCGTGGTTTTCGCCATCTTGAACCAAACCATATTGTTGATGGCCTGCTGGCACGAAGCGAATGCCTACCGAGCCAGTGCTGCCACCGCCGTAGACGGAGCCAAGGATGTTGCCATCTTTCACTTCGACGAGGGTGTTGCCGCCCAAACCGCCAGCGGTAAGGGCTTCAGGGACATCGCCCTGGCCACCGCCAAACACGTTGCCTTCCAAGCCCGTGTTGCCGTGGCAGCCAATGACCAAGTCGCTACCTTCAGCCTTGCTGACCAAGATCTTGGTGTCTTCGATGACGTGGCCGTCCTCGCCGCCGCCAAACACGGAGCCGTAGACGAAGCCACCCGTTATGGTGATGTCGGTGTTGGCCACGTTGGTCCAAGTATTGAAAGCGGTGCGCGGGTCGCCCTTTCCAGCGCCAAAGAGGTCGCCGGAAAGAGGGAATTGTTCAATCTGATCGGCAGTGCGTGGCACACCGATGGAGCCGCCACGCATCACGATAGTGGCTTTTCCTTTGCCTACGCCTGAAATATTGGTGACACCTTGGGTGTTATCGTAGCCGTATGAGCCTACATTCGTAATCTCACAGCCGCCATACACATTGGTAAGAATGTGCCCGCCCGAGATTTCCACGCGGGTGTTGCCTTTCACTTGTCCCGAATAACTGTTCCAATGGCTCTCCCATTGATTATTAGAAGTGTTTTTAACAACGTATGGGAACAACCCGGAGCCGCCGCCATACACATTGCCATACCATGAAGTTCCATCCCTTGGTGGGTTCCCTTGGGAGATCCAAACAGGATCGTAAGGGATAATGGTACCGGAGGCATTGCCCAAATCCCAGTGCGGGCAGCCCGCCAAGCTGGTGGTGATTCCGCCTTCCTGAAGCGGGTTGACAAACAATTCATTGGCATACTTGGAATTATCCGTGCCATCGGCGTTTTCGCCAAAGCCAATCTGTCCGCCTTGGATATAGACCTTCGCGTCGCGTTCCACATGTCCGTTCAAGCCGCCGCCATACACCGAGCCTTTCACAAAGGCATCACCGCTGACGGTCACCTGGGTTTCGCCCACGGTATTCATCAAGTTGAAAAGGGATATCGACATGGTTTGGCCGCCTTCAACGATACTGACCTGGGGATATAAGAGTTGACCATTGTCGTCAAGCCTGTCGGGGTCATCCACAATGCCTTCTCCACCGCCAAACACATGGCCAATATCCATGTTTCTGGTAAGATTGAAGTTTGCATCGACATGGATGTCATCCGAACTCAACGACATATTGTCAATACCAATGATGCCGCCGCTTACGGTGACCTTGGCAACACCCGTGCCGTCCTTCAGGGTAATGTTTTGCGGCTCCTGGTTAGGAACCAAATCCCAAGTGTATTGACCCACATTGGCCATTTCGCCGCCGCCATACACCGAACCGTAGATTCTGGTGGGAACGTCTGGTTTGGCCTCCGAAATCTCAACTTCAGTGTTTTTGGTCATGGATACAAGCAAGACCGATGCTTTGGGATGATGGGTGTTAGGGGCGGCTACGATACCCGTCTTGTCGCCCTTGCCACCACCAAACACGTCGCCCATGCTGTAGGTGGTGAAGTTCTCGATGAGTGCCTCGTTGCCCACCTTGCCGCCTTTTACCTTCACTGTGACATTTCCGAATTTCTGGCCGTTTTCACCTTCTTCGTCGGGGATGATGTTGCCATAGAGGTCGACACCCGTCAAGGCAAGACGGCCACCGCCAAAGATGGAGCCATAGATTTGGCCGCCGCTCATTTCGACGGTGATGTTGCCACGCACTCGGCCAGCGTTGTAGTTGGCCTTGCTGTAGTTGCGTCCGCCGCCAAAGATGTTGCCGTCGTAGCTCGTGGTGCCAGTGGTGCCCATGAGACCACTGATATAATAAGTATGGGCATTGCCAAGCACGTGGCCGTCTTCGGCGCCGCCGAAGATGCTGCCCCAAATGCGGTTGGTGTTGGCATCGGCTGACGCGGGTATGTTCACAGTGACCTCTGTATTATTGACATCGGCAAAGGAATGATAACTTCCACTATAAGGATGTGTCGGATCGGTGATATAGTCGTTGGCGATGCCTTTGCCACCGCCAAACACGTAGCCGTCAACACCGTTCAGGCCGATGGGGATGTTGTAGCCTGACTCCACTCTCGGAGCAGGTCCCACTTGGCCACCGGTGACGGTCACCTTGGCCAAGCCAGTATTAAGTTTAGGTCTGTAGTCTGTGTGTTCGGTTTGCTCGTTTCCCTCGCCTGTAGTGTAGGTGTATTGCTCTCTCAGCCCCACGGAAGCCATCTCGCCGCCGCCATACACATTAAAGAGCACATGGCCGCCCCTGATGTTGACATTTGAGTTGCCTTTCACTCGCGCCGCTTCAACAACGCTCGCAAGGCCCTTGCCGCCACCGAACACTTTGCCGCCGGTGGTGTGCGTGACGCCATCAAAAGTGCCATCGTGATTGGCGTCGGTGTAGTCGATCGTGCCCACTTGTCCACTCACCACATTGGCTTCGGTGTCGTCGGACACTTGCCCGACTTCGCCGCCGCCATACACATTGCCGTAGACGAGGGCGTCATGAGTGGTTTCGCTTCCGATGGTGACCTGCGTTTGCACCGAGGTGGAGAATTTTTCGATGTCGACAGTCTCAACACCACGGCCTGCGCCGAACACATGGCCGCCGTAGCCTGCTACCACGCCAGCGCTTTCGCCCACTGTGCCACTCTTGACTTCAACGATGTTCTTCGACCAATGGGATGGTTTGCCTAACTCCTCATTAGGGTTAATGGTGCCTGGAATATAGGGTGGCCCCACCGTGGCCAACGAGCCGCCGCCATAGATGTTGCGATAGATCGTGCCGCCATTGATGACGACCGAGGTACTGTCGGTCACCGAGCCTGACGAGTTGCTGTAGTCTTTCTCACTGAGCGTAATGGTTCTCCCGTTATAGGTGTAGGTGAACGTGTGGTTTTCATTTATGATGCCATCGTAGTTCAATGTCGGGTTGCTGTCGGGCAGGTCGTATTCATACTTGCTGATGCCCGATCCCGAACCGGTCACGTTGCCTCGGAGCAGCCACTTGAAATGGGTGGGGGTAACAGTGTTGCCGTTTTCGTCTACGGTGCCAACATTTGCGATGTTATCTGCATTATAGGCCAAGCCGATTTCGCCGTAGTTGACCGTCACGTTGGTGCTGCGGCGCACATGACCATCCTCGCCGCCGCCATACACCGAGCCATAGATGAGGGGACCAGAGGCTGCCACATAGCCTTCCTGCCCTTCGGTGCCTTCGGCCAAGCGGCCTATGGTGACATCCGTCATGTTGACATAACCCGAGAAGAACGAAGGGGCATATTGGTAGCGCGGTGTGTTGGGGATGGTGGGTGCTGCCTCACCGCGGCATCCGCCAAAGACGTTGCCTGTGGGCAGGTCGTCTTTCTCGCCGCCAGCGGTACCCACCGTGCCGCCAACGATGTTCACCGTGGCTTTTCCGCTGTTCATGAAGTGCCAGGCATTGCTGCCCGCTCCCCCAGTCCACAAGTTGGCGACTTTCTCGCCGTAGCCAGCCGTGGAATAGTCGTCAGAGCCGCCAGCATAGTTGCCCTTGCCCACCGAGGCCATGTTGCCACCACCGTAGACGTTGCGCATCACATAGCCGCCGTTCATGGTCACCGAAGTGCTGCCATACACCTTGCCTGCTGTGAGGCTGTAGATTTCTGCGTTATGATACTCAGTCGTGGAACCCAAGTTCAGGAGGCGTACCGTATAGGTGTCTTTGCCCTTGCCGCCGCCGTAGATGGCATGGCCAATCAAGCCCTTGTTGAGGGTGAGGTTAGCCGTGTTTAGCACATGGCCGTTTTCGGCACCACCATACACCGAACCGGCGATGCAGGCTAAGGTGCCGTAGTTTGTCCAATCATTCGCTTTGGGTAAAAAACCATAAACCCAATCGTCGGGTTTGTAGTTCGTTGGCTCGGCATCAGTATTGGTGTAGTTAATGTTGACCACGGTGTTGTTGGCGTTGGCGCAGAAGGCAAAGTCGTAGCGGTCGCCCGCGATGCCGTGGCCGCCGCCAAACACGTCGCCGTTGTCTTGGCGGGCAGCCTTGAGGGCCTTTTTGTGTGCATCCGATCCGTCATAGGCTACATATCCAGTCCCTCCTTCGGGAATGACCAAAGGCGTGCCCGAAGCGTTCCACGGGCCCATGAAGTCCTTGCCGGTGATGCCGATGCGTCCGCCTGTGATTTCCACGTGCGTGTTGCCGTCGAATCCTGTGAAATACTGATAATCGTATGGCCAGCTCAAGGCAAAGGAAGAGGCTTCGTTATCGTGTATGGTAATGTTCTCGAAGTCGGTTCCGGCATTGTTGAGTCTGTAGTCGATGAGGCCCACCGAGGCCATCTCGCCGCCGCCATACACGTTCTTCTTCACCCAGCCGCCGCTGATGTTGACGAAGGTATTCTTGCTCACCACGCCGGCGAAGGCCATGGGCGTGTAGCGGAAGGTCAAGCCCGCTTGGCCGGTTTGGATATCCGTTATGGTGGTGTTGTCGTTGCTGCCGTAGCCGCCGCCGTACACGTTGCGCCAGATGGTGCCACCCCTGACGTTGACCTCGGTGTTGTCGAGCACGAGGCCGAACTCGCCGCCGCCGTACACGTTGCCCTTGATGATGGTGTTGTCGCCTTTGATGTTGATTTCGGTGGTCTTCACCTGACCCAAGATGGGCCATTTCGGGTTGATGGAGCCATCGAGTTTGGTCAAGCGGCCCATCGAGCCGCCGAAGACGTTGCCGCCGTGGGTGCGTCCGCCTTCGAGGTTGGGATTGCCGAGGTGCAGCTTCGACTCGTAGTCGTTGCCGATGGTGCCGCCGCTGATGTTGATGGTGACGTGGCCATGGGTTTCCGATTCATCCTCAGGGGTTTCGGGGTCGTCGGGAATGTCGGGCTGGAAATAGCCTATAATAGGGTCAAGTTCGAGTGCGAATCCGATGCCTGCCGAGGCCATGCGTCCGCCGCCATAGATGGAGCCGAGGATGTTGCCTCCATTAATGTTCACGGTGATATCGCCGCCCACCGATCCGCAGGTGATGCCTTCGCCTGAGAAGCCACGTCCGCCGCCGAACACGTTGCCGTCCACGTAGGAATAGCCCCAAGTGCCGATGTAGGCGTCATCGCCAGTCTCTGTATTAATGTTCACTGTCACATTGCCGAGCACGTGGCCGTCCTCGCCGCCGCCAAACACCGAGCCGAAGAAGAAGGCATCGCCGCCGATGTTGACCTCAGCATTCTGCACATTGGTCCACCTGTTGAACATGACACGTTGGTCGCCCTTGCCGGCACCAAAGAGGTAGCAGGTGACGGGGTGCGCCTCAATGTCTTCCAAAGTGCGCGGCACACCGAGGGTGCCGCCGGTCATATTGACGGTACATGTGCCTTTCACGTCGGTCATCTCGTTGCCGCCATAGACGGAAGTGAGGATGTGGCCTCCTTTGATTTCCACAAGGGTGTTGCCATTGACGCGACCCGCCGAGCGCCGCCAAATGCCAGGGGCGATGGGATAGAAGCCCGAGCCGCCGCCGAACACGTTACCGAAGAACGTTTGTCCGTTAGAGCCTTGCAAGGCGCCTCCATGCGAGTTGTAACCTGATGCACCAGCGTTAATGTCATAAACATAGTAGTGATCGTTGCCGTCGCCGTAGGGCCAGGCGTCACACTCATGGAACTGGCCCGCAGCAGCATTAATGGCAGTAGCATTTCCAGACTGCACCGCATTAATGGCATTGGTCCATTTGGTATCGTCATATACAAGATCCCATGTGCCAGTCCACACATTATTCTCACCTTGCGTTTTGGAGGCAAGTCCCGTGCCGATTTGTCCGCCCAGAATCTCCACATGGGTATCCTCAAGCACCAAGCCATTCTCACAGCCGCCATACACAGATGCCGTGACGAGCGGTTGGGTGGTGTTAGCTAGGGTTCCGAAGGTCAGATGGGTGCTGCCCACCACGCCGAGCGCGATGGCCTTGGGATAGTTGATGGAGTCAGCCTCGCCACGCCCCCCACAGAAGATCCAGCCTCGGTCGTCATCATCGGGATTGACTCCCATCAACGAGCCGTTCTTGCCCACATGGCCCCCGTTGACGGTCACCGTGGCCACGCCGGTGTTTTCGGCACATTTGGATGGCACTTGCACGCTTTGCCCTTCATGTTCACCTTCGGTGTACTCAACGGTCGTAAACGCTGTAAAAGTGCCCACCGAGCCGAGTTCGCCACCGCCGTAGATGCTGCGCTCCACGGTGCCGCCGTTCATTGTGACGGTGGCGTTGCCCGTCACGAGACCCGACTTTTCATCCGTCTCGATGCCTTGGCCGCCGCCATAGACGCTGCCTTTGACGACCACCTGCGCCGATGCCACACCGCCCGTGAGCAGCATGGCCAACAAGAGAAGCGCTTTACGTTTCAAATTCATACTCGTGTTCATATGTTTCATTGCTTATATGCTTTATGGTTGTTGTGTTTCTTCAAAATTAGCCGTTATCGTGGTGGCTTGGTCTCCCATGACGAAGGTCGTGTTTGCCGAAGCAGGATGGGTGACATAACCGTTTCCTGCGGAAACCTGCCATGTCGTAAACTTGTAGCCAGAGGCTGGTGTGGCCTCAAAGGTAAGCACCGCGCCTACACTGATAGTGATAGTCTGAGTGACGTCAATAGTATTGCCCAGACCATCTTTCACCGTGATGCTACCGTTGGCCGGTTGGGTGACGGTAAGCGTCTTGGTGCTTACTTGCTGGAAGGTGGCCGTCAACGAAGCGTCAGCCGTGCCCATGGTGAAGGTGGAGGAAACCGATTGTTCGTTGGCCACACTTGCGCCCTCACCGTTGACCGTCCAACTACCGAATCCATAACCATAGATATTGGGGATGGCCACGATACGATAGTCCAAATGCTCGCCTAATGCGTATGTTGTGCCAGCAGACATGATGCTGCCACGACTGTCGATCACCCTGATGGTGCCGCCCTCCGTAGGTTGGGAATAAGTGAAATTGTGTGTCTTCGGGACAACCACCACATCGGCGTTGCCAATCACTTTGCCTTGCATACCGCCGCCATACACATTGCCCATGATGTTCACTTTGGAATGATCATTGTCCAAGCCGTTGCCGACGATCACTTCCGGCTGGCTGGTCACATTGCCGTAGCAGCCTCCACCGAACACGTTGCCATCATAGTCGACACCTGTGGATGCGCCACTGGGATTGATAGGAAGATCGCTGGTATGGCCTCCAACGGTGGCGTTGTGAATCATGATCTTGGGCGACCTGATGTTGGCATTGAGAGGTGTGTAATTGGTGACATTGCCTCCTCCATAGATGTTTCCGATAAAGAGACCGCAGTTATTGCTTTCGTCATCCACAATGATGCTGATCTTGCCCTCGGCGTTGCCGTTGAGGTTGCACGAGCCAAAGAGGTTGCCTATGGTGCCGCCATTGATGGTGAGGGTGATGTTGCCGCCCTCGCCCAGCTTCAAATGCTCATTGGGGTGGGCATCGATGATGTCTTGGGTGATGGTATGGATGTCGGAGGAATAGGGCGGGTCGAGCTGGCCTTTTGAGCCACCGTAGACGTTTTCGAACACGCCGCCCTTAATGACGACATCGATGTTGCCATAGATTTGCGCACGGTTGCTGCCGCAATAAAGATTGACGAACGACATGGCATCGCCGCATTTGATGGTTGCCGTGACGTCGCCGAAAATGTCTGCTTGGTTGGAGCCCAAGAAATTGTCGAGAATCATCATGCTGCCACAAGGTCCCTCTTCTGTAGTATAGGTAACAGGGCCGGATATCGTGCCGTGTTGGTTACTTCCGTTGAACAACACGTTGAAATAGCCGCCTTTGACAAGAATATCGATGCCGCCTACACCCACATCGGCAGGCAACACCTCGCCATTTCCTCCTCCAAACACCTCGTTGAATCGGCCACCGTCAATAGTGAGATTGGTGCCATACACTTCAGCGGCGTTGCTACCGCCGAAGGTGCGGTAAATCGTGTTCAAGCATCCGTGGATATAAACATTTGTACTGTTTGTACCTTCCGTGTAAGCAGCTTGGTTGCCGCCGCCAAACACTTGGTGGATGGCATAGCTGCCTTCGATATTCGAGGCTACGTTGTCGGGAGTGTGTGCGGTTTGGTACACATCCACATAGATTTCGCTTTTGGGCGTGCCATTCAGGTTGTTGCAGCCATACACGTCGCAGTCGACGAGGTCGGCTTGGCCAGTATAAGTACCAGTACCTGCCAGTGGCTCATCGCCAACCTTAAGGTAAACCCTGCCATACACAAACGGTTCTATGTCGGTAGTGGCGCCATTCACGCCGGCTTTTTGTCCCAAGCCACCGCCGTAGGCCGCACCTACTATTCTACCATTGTTCAGGTTAACGTTGGTGGTAGTGGTTGCGCCCGGTGCGTTTTCGTCGGCAGTGTTGACATGGCCAAAGGCCGAACCGCCATAGAGGTCGCCAAACAAGACCAAGTTCGGATTTCCATCAGCGCTCACAGTGCCGAAGTTGACAGTGACGTTTTTCACGACCTTGGTCTGCTGACCATAGCCGCCACCATGGATGTTGGCGTGGGCGTTTTGCCTGCCTACTTGGCCATTCGTGAGTGTGATAAGGACATCGCCTTCAACATCGCCAAGGGCGTTGCAACCGCCGTAAATACCGTTAGCCACAAAGCCACCTTCCATTGTGATGGTGCTGTTGCCCGTGGTGCCGTTTTCAGCAACGACGCCAGCCTCGTTGCCGCCGCCAAACACGTTGTTGCCCACCGAGCCGCCATTGATGGTCACATGGGTTTCGCCGCTCTCGCCTGCCAAACCGCCGCCGAAGACATTACCATTGCAAGTGCCGCCAAGCATATCGACGCGCGAACTTGTGCTATAAGGAGGCTGAACGCCGCCCGAATAGTCATAGTCGCCATTGCCGGCACCATACACTGTGCCCACAGAGCCACCCGTGACGACCACTTGCGACAAGCCGCCAATGTCGCCGCTCACGTCGCTGCCGCCGAAGAACGTGGCCGTATGGTGGTCGCCGCCTTCCACAAGGACGAGGGTGTTGTTGGTCACACCGTTGCTGCGGCAACCGCCGTAGGCATAGCCGCTAATGATGCCATTCAACTGACGAGACTCTGAAGTACCGACTGGAGTATAGGAAGTGCCACGATGTATCAAGCTGCCCACATTGGTATAGTCGCCTACGGTGAAGCTACCCAACATGGCTCCTTCGTTGCAGCCGCCATACACCGTATTGACCTGGCCGTTCACAAAGACGATGTCGGACAAAATGTCCAAATCACCCATATTGTTGCCGCCAAAGATGGTGCCCACGTGGTCATACATATTGCTGGCCGTATTCTGCACGTTGAGGAACACGGTGATGCGGTCGAGCACGGTGACGCCATTGCCGCCGCCATACACCGTATTAATATAACCGCCTTGTTCTGCACCGCCGGCTGCATCAATGTTGATGTCGACGAAAGTGTTTGACTGCACTGGTTGGTCGGTGACGTCGCAATATTGGTCGGGAGTGTAATCGTAAGCGCCGTTGCCACCACCATAGACGGTAAAGATATGGGGCTTGCCGCTGATATCGACGTAAGTCTTCACGCCCATGACCCTCAATGAGGTACGGTTATCAGAGGCCAGGGCCTCGCTCTCGGGAAACACGCGGTTGGTGATTTGGGCCACCTGCCCCGACTTGTCGTTGCCGCCATAAAGGGCGCCGCCAGTGGGCTGGCCATCAGCATCGAAGCCAATGCTGCCGCCCGAGACCTTCACTTCGTTGCTGCCGAAGATGGAGGCACGGTTGCCGCCGCCATACACGTTGCCTTCCACCCTACCGGCATTCATGCGCAGAGAGGCAAATCCCCTGAAGGTGGGATAATTGTGCCCGTTGGTGGTCGAGTTGATGAAGCCCACATAGGCCAGGTTGCCGCCCGCATACACATTGCCCTTGACGACGACCGCATGGTTGGCATCCCGCCGGGTCACCAACACATGGGTCTCGTTGTGCGAAGGGATGGTCTTGCCCACATGGTATTGGTCGGAGAAATTGAGGCCGGCCACGTAATGCACGCCGTCGTTGCAATGGTAGTAGCCGTTGCTACCGGCGAAGAGGTCTCCATAGATGGTGCCGCCAGCAGCTTTCACGTAGGTGGCACCTTGCACAGCCTGACGTTGTTCCGGGGAGCCAGAAGAATAAAGACAAGTGCTGCCCACGTCGCCGCCAATGTTGCAGCCGCCATATACGGTGCCCACATGGCCATCCAGGACTTCCACCCAAGTGCTGTAGAGCACATCACTCATCTGGCATCCGCCATAAAGATAGTCGACGAGCATGTTGGGGCTGTCCATAATGACATGAGTACCGTAATAGATAGGAAGCTCATCATTCCCGATATAGTTGGCCCCGAACTCTGTGGCAATGGGTTTATCCGATGTTTCAGGCGTTTGCGCCAGCATACGGCCCGAATTGCCGCCGCCATACACGGTGCCAACACTGCCTCGTGTCAAGGTGATAGTCGGCAAGTTGTGCATGTGATCCCTGTTGTTACCGCCAAAGAGGGCGCGCACGTTGTATATGCCCGTGCCGTTCCACGCATAACCCTCATTGATTCCAGTGATATTGCCATCCTCGTCCCAAGTGCTGACAGCGTTGGTGAAAGTCTTGCTTTGCGGGCAGTTGACGACCACATTGGCATCCCCTACGTCAGCCGCGTTGCCTCCTGCGAAAACGGTGTCGCACATGCCGCCGCTGATGGTGATGTCTGTCGTCAAGCCCTCAACTTTGTTGCCGCCGCCGAAAACATAGCAAATGCCATAGTCTCGTCCAAGGCCGGAAGGATAACCGCTCGTTTGGCTCTTCGTATTGTTGACCGCAATAATATGTTTGCCTGCGGTTTGGTTGCCGCCAAAGTTGTTGCCGCCAAACACGGCAAAGGCCGTTCCGCCGTCGATGGTGATGGAGGTGCCATCATTGGCATTGGTATTGGTGATGAAGGCGTTCTTGGCGCCGCCAAAGATGGAATCAGCCTTCACGGCATTGTTGGCCACTGTGATGTTCGTCTTGGTGATTTTAGGGACAATCATGGTGTATGGATTACCTGTGGTGTTGGTCCACACCACCTCACCCACTTGGTGCGATTGTGTCATGGCCCTGACTGTTCCATTTGGTGAAACAGGAAAGAAAGTATGATCGTCATCAGCGCGCACGAAAGTGGAGCCGTCGTAGGCATAATAGCCGTTTCCGCCGCCATATACATCACCAACCCTGACCTTGGTGGATGCTTGACTGTTATTATAGGTTACGGCATCTGGGTCACTGGAGGTCACGCCCAACTTAATGGTTGAACCGTAAACGCCTGGGGTGTCGTCATCGTAGCCCAACACCTGGCCCGCAATGTCGTTGCCGCCATACACCGCGCCGATGCTGTCGGTATTGATGATGACCACCTCAGTCTTGCCATGCACGTCGGCCATGCGGCCACCTCCAAACACTGCGCCACCCACCACAGCCTTAGGCTGATGAAGTGTAGTGAATTGAAGCGGGGTTGGGACGTTTGAATCGCAAGTGGCCTTCACTTTGTAGTCATACGTTGTGGCGTACTCCAAATTGTCGAGGAAAAATGATGTTTCGGGGCTGTCCACCGTGGCTGTTTGCCAATCCGGGTCGTTTTGTTTTTTCCACGAAACCACATAATGTTCGGCGGTGGGGGTCCACGAAATGGTGACACCCTCATAGTTGACATTGGCCGAAAACGACGGGTTTTGGCACGGCGTTTTCACCGTAACGGTGGCCGACTTGGTTTGCCTCGACTCGCCGCTATAGGTGACGGTGAGCGTCAAGGTGGCCTGCTTGTCGCCAGTGTTGTTCACGGTGCGGTAATACAGTGTCGGGGCGGGCAAAGAGCTGGTATGGCTCGTTGCGCCTTCATTCGTGAACGAAAGGTATTCCGCACCCTCGCCCGAAATGGTCCAGTTGTAGGTCCAGTCATTCGAGTCGCCACTGGATTGTGGAGTCGTGGGTGGATTTGTATTCGTTTCACCAAAGGGATAGTAATAGGTGTGGTGCAGCAAGGTAGGAGAAGTACCCTGAGTGCCCGGAACGGTTACTTCGTCAAAGTCATACTTGTGGTAGGCAGGTATGTAACTGAACGATTCAATTGTGGCAGAAAGGGAATGGCTATTAGGGTAATCCATATTGAAACTGGCCAAGTCGTTCAAGCCACCTTCGGTGATTTGCATATCAATAGGTGTGTCGGTCACAAGGCGGAACCTGCCGCTGGTTTCAGTGATGTTGTAATGGTGTGTACCTGACAATTTCCAGACACCATTGTTACATTCCACCCAATACACTTCCCAACACTCGCCATCTTCCATATTACCGCCACAGGCTGTGCATTCATCATTGTTGGTAACCCCATTATATTGGTGACCACGGGCCACGCCTGCGCCTTGAGGCCTGTTGTCGTAGTCCCAATCGTAGAAATAATAGTTATGGTCGGTATTGTTGAGGAGATAGACCGGCGGCTGTGAGTCGGAAAGCCCCAACGTGCCTCCTTCCTCCAATGGTGCGGAGAGGAAGCGGTAATGGTTGTTGTCGTCGATGAAATAATAGTTGTGGTTGGTGCCGGAGAGGTTGAGTTCGCGGCCCGAATACCAAAGGCAGTCGGGGCCGAACGTGGTGGCATCCTGAAGCACCCAAGTGTCCCCTACTTTGACGTGTGCCAAATAGTGGTCGCCGGCGGCATTGTTGTAATTCGTCAGCTTGATGACGTAAGGTTGGTCGGCCTGCGCCAAGGCGTTGCCCGCCAAGCCGAAGAGCATGAGGCTACCTAACAAAAACCTCCGCGTAAACTTTGATATATTATTAATAAGGTATGTTTTCATTTTTGAATGACCTTTCAGTATTTTCATAATGAATTACTTCTATTTTTCGGTTTATGGTTGTTGTTGCCCATTGATAATCACCTTCGTATTGCCTCCCACTTCGCCCATGTTGCCGCCGCCGTAGACGTTGCCGAACACCTTGGTTTGGTCCAACACCTTAACTAATGTGTTGCCATTGACGACACTCTCGTCGCCGCCGCCGAAAATGCTGCCACCTACAGTAGAGTTGCCCTTGATGGTGAAGTCGACATTGCCAGTGACCTTACCAAGGTCGACAAGAGGTACTTCCGTAAAGAAAATGCCATCACCGGCAGGGTTATTCGTGCTAAGCGAAGGATCGTTACTCCATATATAAGATCTATATGTGCCACCCGTTGAAGGCGCGATATAACCACTATAGATATCAACGACGGGACAATTCTTGTCCTTATTATAAATCCTGACCTCAGGAATGGAGGCAGAATAACCACCGCCGTATGCCGAGCCTCGCACTTCCGTGTCGGTCAGCGTTGAGATGACTTTGTCGTTTACACCGCCCAAATTTCCTGCTCCATAAAAATTCTTTTTTACAATACAATCCTTGAGCGTGTTGGTGACACGGCCCGTGTTCGTAGTCGCAAACTGCGCGGAGAAATAATAGCTACGGTTGACGACCGTATTAATTTGGGTGCCAGTAGAAGTATTAATGACCTCGTATTCGTAATCGGCTTCATAGCCCTGATCCCGATTACGGTATCGTTGTGGGTGATAATTGCTGTTGACGGTACCAGCCCATCCGGAGACATCGTTTATTGGTGCGGCAACGGCATCAGTGCTAGCATACTGCATGTAGTTGGTACCACCATTGCCGGCTCCAAAATACACGCCGAAAGTAGTGCCTGTAGCACTCGTAGTGACGGTTTTGCCGGATACCATGTCGCCAAACTTGGGACCGCCGCAATATTTGTCGACAATGCTGTTGTCGATGACCACATCGATAGATCCTTTCACTATCTTGTAATTATTGCCTGTTGCTTGAGCCATTACACCACCGCCGTAAAACTCTTTGATGCGGGCATGGTTGATGCGCCAAGTGACATCACCCCAGATACCCTCCTTTCCAGCAGAAGCCACATGGTCGAACCTGCCGCCGTCGATGTAAGCATGTGGACTGTCCTGATTAGGAGATACTCTCTCGTTAAAGTAACCGGAAAGATAGAATTTGTCAAACTTGCCGCCAAGGGCATTGACTGCACAATGACGCGTTGGGTAATTGGCATTGTCCTTGACATGAGCTCCAGGCGTAAAACCAAACATATACACATTGCCACCTACGATGATGTAATTGATTTTATCATCGGCTCCTGTCACACAAATAGCATTATTACCTTTCACATATTGCTCGTAAATGCCACCATTCAAAATGAGAGGGGCATACAATCTACGATTCCTATTGCTAAACTCATACTGTCCGAATCGAATCAAGGCTGTTTCGGTCACCTCGAAGTGGCCTAACGGATTGTAACAGCCCAAGGAATAAAACTGTGTGGATCCGTCCTTCTTGAGGCCAAGACCAATCTCCACCACGGGAAGAAAGTCTATACGCATGGGGCAAATACTATATCGATCTGTTTTAATACCCAACTGCCACTCAAGACAATAGTCAGGCTCATTGTCAAAGTCGA
>DGXB01000022.1:15912-50073 GCA_002396205.1 Bacteroidales bacterium UBA4243 | reverse complement strand
ATCATCATGAAGGACTTGGTCAAGCTGATGGATCCCAAGTATCTGGAGGTCATTGGGTTGTTCAATCCGCGTGGCGGCATCTCCATCAAACCCTTCGCCAATTACGGCGATGCCGAGCATCAAGACATGGTGAAGCAACGCCTTCTCAGTCATTGCGAGCGGAGCGTAGCAATCTAGACAGGAAGTTTTTACTCTGGATCGCTTCGTTTCTCGCGATGACGCAAATCGACGTTGGAACAAAGCCCTGAAAGGGCGATAATAATTCAAGCAGGCGATTTCAATCCCTGCTCCATAACAAACGAACAACAGAATATGAAGGACGCAGTAATCATCATCTCCGGCGGAATGGACTCCACCACAATGCTTTACGAATTCAAGGACGAAATTGCCTTGGCCATCACCTTCGACTATGGCTCGACGCAAAACGGCCGCGAGCGCGTGTGTGCCGTCACCCATTGCCAACGCTTAGGCATCAAGCACATCATCGTCCCGTTGGAGTTCATGCACCGCTATTTCAAGAGTGCCCTGCTGATGACCGCCGACGACATCCCCGAAGGCAACTACAACGACGAGAATATGAAATCGACGGTGGTGCCGTTCCGCAATGGCATCATGTTGGCCATTGCTTGCGGCATCGCCGAAAGCAACGGCCTGAAGCGTGTGATGATTGCCAACCATGCCGGCGACCATTCGATTTATCCCGACTGCCGTCCTGGCTTCGTCAATGCGATGTCGGAGGCCATGTCAGCTGGGACGTACGATGGAATTACGGTTTTTGCGCCTTATACTCATCTGAGCAAAGCCGAGATAGCCCGTCACGGCAAGGCTTTGGGCCTCGACTACAGCGAGACCTATTCGTGCTACAAAGGCGGCGAGAAGCACTGCGGCAAATGTGGTACCTGCCGCGAGCGCATCGAAGCCCTCCGCGAAGCTGGCATTGACGACACAACTGAATATGAATTGTAGAGACGCGGCGCGCCACGTTTCTACGACAACAATTAAACGATTAAACAATCAACGGTTAAACAACAATGTATTACGTCAGAAAAACCTTAGAAATTTCCGCATGTCACCAGCTCTATCTCGACTATGAGAGCAAATGCGAGAACCTGCACGGCCACAACTGGAAAATCAATGTGTATTGTCGCGCCGAAAAGTTAGACAGCAACGACATGGTTTTCGACTTCACCGAAATCAAGCGATTGATTCACGGAAAGATAGACCACACCAATATCAATGAAGTGTTGGACTTCAATCCGACAGCGGAAAACCTCGCCAAGTGGATTGTCGACACCGTCCCGAACTGCTATCGTGCCGATGTGTGGGAGTCGCGCGACAACAAGGCTTCCTACATCAAGGACGATGCACCGCAAATTTTTGATTGATTTTATGGTCACAAAACCTGCAAAACCGACAAAACCTTTTTTTAAGTTGAGGGAAGCACGCCAACCGGCTGCTTCCTGGCGGCAAGCGGTTGCGAGCCGCCACATTTAATCATTGTTTTGCGAATTTTGTGGGTTTTGTGAGAAAAGAAGTCCATGTACAAAATCAACGAAATATTCCACTCCCTCCAAGGGGAAGGCTTCCATAGTGGTACGCCCGCTGTTTTCGTGCGTTTCAGCGGGTGCAACCTGCGCTGCCATTTCTGCGACACGCAACATCAAGATGGAACGATGATGTCGATGCAAGAGGTTGTGGATGAGGTGAACAAATACCCCATTGCGCCGCTGGTCGTGTTGACGGGCGGCGAGCCATCCTTGTTCATTAGCGAGGCTTTTGTGGCAGAATTGAAGCAAAAAACGGGTAAGACCGTCGCCATCGAAACAAATGGAACGCATCCATTGCCCCCGAACCTCGATTGGGTGACGCTTTCGCCAAAAACCACATTTGAGGGTGGCGATGCGGCTCCGTGTGTCGTGAAGCGTTGCGATGAGTTGAAGGTCGTCTATTTGGGTCAGGACTTGGCGCAATATGATGACATTGAGGCAAAACACCGTTTCTTGCAGCCGTGTTTTTGCGAGGATGAAAAGCAACGCCAAGCCAACATGAAAGCCTGCGTCGAGGCCGTGAAAAGCCATCCTGCGTGGCGGCTTTCGTTGCAGATTCATAGGGTGTTGGATATACCGTAGTAGAGAGTCTGTCTTGAAAATAGGAGACATTTGTTTTGCCAATCCAAAAAAGATAGTATTTTTGCACTCTGTAAACCAATTGATTGAGTCATGCAAAAACTGCCCATAGGAATACAAAGCTTCGAGGGTCTTCGTACAGACGATTTCGCTTACGTCGACAAGACCAAGCTCGTTTATGATCTAATCCATAATGGAAAGTATATCTTCCTTTCCCGCCCGCGTAGGTTCGGGAAAAGCCTGCTGCTTTCCACCTTGAAGGCTTATTTCCAAGGGAAAAGGGAACTCTTTGAAGGATTGGCAGTCAGCGAATTGGAGAAGGAATGGGAATCTTATCCTGTGTTATATATCGACTTGAACGTCGGTCTATACACCTCGAATGAAGGTCTGTGGGAAGCACTCAATTCCAACCTTTCCTTTTTGGAAAAGACCAACGGTATCACAAAGGAAACGAATGACATCGCCCAGCGTTTTAGGGACATCATTTGGAATCTCGCTACCAGAACTGGCAAAAAAGTTGTCATCCTCGTTGACGAATACGACAAACCGCTCATTCATGCCATTGACGATGCAGCGTTGCAACAAGAATTCCGCAATACGCTGAAGGCTTTCTATGGCAACCTGAAGACTTGCGACGAATACATTCGTTTCGCTATGCTCACGGGTGTTTCAAAGTTCTCCAAAATAAGCCTGTTCAGCGACTTGAACAACCTGCAAGACATCTCGCTAGACGAGCGTTATGCCGACATCTGTGGTCTGACAGCAGAGGAAATCGAAAGCACTTTCGGCGAACATCTTGAAGCGTTTGCCCAAAAGGAAGGGACGACCAAAGCTGACATTATGGAACAAATGCGGAAAATGTATGACGGCTATCATTTCTCAAAAACCACCTCGAAGGACATGTACAATCCTTTTAGTGTACTCAATGCCCTGGCGCAGTGCGACTTCGGAAATTATTGGTTCTCGACGGGCACTCCCACATTCCTTGTCAAATTGCTGCAAAATGGAGAATACGATTTGCAGGATTTCTCCAATGGAGATTTGCTTGCAAGCGACCTTGCGGCCAAGGAAAGCTTGAGTCAGGAACCTCTTGCGATGTTCTATCAGACTGGTTATCTGACTATTAAAGGATACGACAAGGAGCTGGAATTGTTCCGCCTCGGCTTCCCCAATCGCGAAGTTGAACAGAGTTTCCTCAAATTCCTGCTGCCTCGTTACACTGGCAACACCGATAACCGTTCCTCGGCTTTTATTGGTTATTTTGTGCAAGAACTTCGCAAGGGCGACATAGAGAGTTTCTTAAGCCGTATGAAAAGCCTTTTCGCCAACACACCCTACGAATTGGTACGCGACTTGGAGAACCACTATCAAACCGTGATGTTCACCATTTGCCGCTTGTTGGGCTACTATACGAAAGCCGAATACCACACTTCAAACGGACGCATCGATATGGTGGTGAAAGCCAATCAGTTTACCTACGTCTTTGAGTTTAAGTTCAATAAGACTGCTCAGGAGGCTTTGGCGCAAATCGACACGAAGGAATATGCCCTACCATTCCAAGCTGAAGGACAGAAAGTTTTCAAAGTCGGTGTCAATTTCTCGAAAGAGACCCGCAATATCGACGATTTCATTTGGAAAGAAGCCTAATTCCGCTTTCTCGTCCAATTCTTTTTCGGCTCGGAATAGATTAAAAACACCGCTGGCTTCTTGTTCAAATCGCCTTTATAGCTCTTCCATTCGCCGATGCTTTGGCTGATGATGAGTTCGTCGTCGCAGGTGAGGTTGCAGGCGACGCAAAGCATAGTGGCAGGGTGGAGGTTCTTGCAAAGGTCTTGCAGCATGGCGTTGTTCCTAAAAGGTGTCTCGATGAACAGCTCCGTCTCGTTGTTGGCCATCGAGCGGCGTTCCAAGTCCTTGATGGCGTTTTGCCTCTCAGGGCTTTTGATAGGCAGGTAGCCGTGGAAGGCAAACGCTTGACCGTTGAATCCCGAAGCCATCAAAGCCAAAATCATCGCATTGGGTCCTACCAAGGGAACCACTTGGATGCCAGCGGAATGGGCCAAGTCGACGACCAATGCGCCAGGGTCGGCCACGCAAGGCGTTCCGGCCTCCGACATCAGCCCCATGTCCTCACTTTGCAGGCAAGCGCCGAGGTGTTCCATCAGGTCGAGGTTGCGGGCATTGTGTTTGTCTAACTCAATAAAATCAATATCGTCGATGGGCGTGTCGGTCCCGATGCGGCTCAGCACACGGCGGGTGGTGCGCGTGTTTTCGACAACATAGTGTTTCAGTCGTTTTACGATAGCGATAGTATTCGCTGGCAATACTTGTTCGGGTTTGGTGGCGCCGAGCAGGTTGGGCACCAAGTAGAGTTTTCCGAAGTTGTTGGTCATAAGGGTGTTATGGGATTAATTGAGGGCTATCTTCTTCTCGATGTCGGCAAACATCACCTTGAATTGCTTGTCGGTTTCGAGGCGGTCGGCGATAGTCTTGCAGGCGTGGTGCACCGTGGCGTGGTCCTTCTTGCCACATTGTTGCCCGATGGAAACCAAGCTGGCGTTTGAATACTTCTTTGAAAGATACATGGCAATCTGGCGGGCTTGCACTACCTGGTGCTTGCGTGTGTTGAGTGCCATTTGCTCAGGCGTGATTTTGAAATACTCGCACACGATGTTGATAATGTATTCCACAGAGACCTCCTTGACGGTGTTGCGCACAAATCGGTCGATGATTTGCTGGGCCATCTCGGTGGTGACGGCTTTCTTGTTGAGCACCGACTGGGCCAGCAGCGAGTTCATCACGCCTTCCAGCTCGCGGATGTTGTTGCGCACGTTGGTGGCAATGTAGTTGACAACCTCGTCGGGGAAGGTGATGCCGTTGTCGTGCAGTTTTTCCTTGATGATGGATGTGCGGGTGCTCAGGTCGGGCGACTGAAGGTCGGCAGCCAAGCCCCACTTGAAGCGCGACAACAGGCGTTCTTCCATGCCTTGCAGGTCGGAAGGGAACTTGTCGCTGGTGATGACAATCTGCTTGTTGTTTTGCTGCAAATGGTTGAAAATGTGGAAGAAAACATCTTGTGTACCAGGCTTGCCTGAAAGGAATTGTATGTCGTCGACGATAAGCACGTCAATCATCTGGTAGAAATTGATGAAGTCGGGGCGGTTGTTGTTCTTGTTGGCCGTCACATACTGCGTCGAGAGCTGCTCGGCTTGCACATACAAAACGGTCTTCTCTGGGTGTAAACGCTTGGTTTCCAATCCTATGGCATGGCAGAGATGCGTTTTCCCCAATCCCGTGCCACTGTAGATGACCAAGGGGTTGAACGAGCTTTTGCCAGGATTTTTAGCTATTTCGAGACCAGCCGAACGCGCCAAACGGTTGCATTCGCCCTCGATGAAGTTGTCGAAGGTGTAGTTCTCGTTGAGCTGCGAGTCGATTTGCAGTTTCTTCAGCCCGGGGATGACGAAGGGGTTGATAGGCCCTTCCGAAAGCCTTTGCGGGGCAGGCTGGCCGATGGGGTTCTTCGGGAAGCTGCGGTTGGCGCTCGGCAAGGTGGTGGTGCCCTGCCCGTTGGCGCTGTCGACAACCACCTTGTAATCCAACTTGCCTTTCTCGCCGACGAAACGCTTGATGACCGTCTTCAGCAGGTCGATGTAGTGCTCCTCAAGATATTCCACGAAGAAATAGGAAGGCACTTCGATGGTGAGCGTGTTGTTGACCAACGAGAGCGGCACGATGCGCTCAAACCATGTCGAATAACTCTGCTCTGTGACGTTGTCTTTAATCACAGAAAGGCATTTGCTCCATATTTCCATATGGTCGTTCGTCATCGCAATTACTTATAATTTATTGTCTTTCAAACCACTTTACAAGTCCCAATTTGAGACCTGAATTTACCAGTTTATGGGATGTTTTTGACCTTGCAAAAATAAGCGATTAATTGTTTATAAAAATATTTTTTTTCTATTGAATTTGGAAATTCTTTTTCCTAAAATACGAGGTTTTCTGTTTTTCAAAAAGTTTGAATCGTTTAAAACACTAAATTACAATGTTTTAATGTGTACTATCTTAACCCCGTATAAATTGCTGAATTTCTCGAAAATTCTTGAAGCGGAATTTTTTCTTGTTGAAAACTCCAAATAGCAGTCCAATTCGAAGCGCTGGTTTTGTTGCTCCAAATCTTCCTCTTTCAGGATGCGCATCACCTCATTCATGAGGGGATAGGCAAATTCGAGACTGTAAATTTCGTTTATGGTTTTCTCCACAATCTGCGCATTGTCAAGGGCATCGCGGGCGGCTGTTTTGTAGGCGTTGATAAGGCCGGAGGTGCCTAATTTGATACCGCCGAAATAGCGGGTGACTACCACGCAAACGTTGGTCACGTCTTTTGAGAGAATCTGGTTGAGGATGGGCTTGCCTGCCGTGCCCGAAGGCTCGCCGTCGTCAGAAGAGCGGAAAACCTTCTTGTCGGGACCGATCATATAGGCATAGCAATGGTGACGTGCATCGAAGTATTGTTTTTTGACCCCGGCAATGGCGGCCTTGGCTTCGTCTTCGTTCATTACGATGAAAGTCTCGGCGATGAACTTGCTGCCTTTTTCCTTGTAGAGACCTTCGCCTCGCGTGGCTAACATTCTGTAGGTGTCGTCGTTGTTCATGGCTTTTGCGTGATTAGGATGACGGCGATGATGGCAATGGCAAGTCCGAGGTAGTTCTTCCAAGTGAGTTTCTCCTTGAAAAGCAGCCAACCCGTGAGGGCGGTGAGGCTGACCACTCCTATATTATATATGGGGAACAGCACCACGTTGTCGAACTGCCGCATCGCTTGGTAGACGAAAAAGGTGGAGAAATAGTTGATGACGCCCAACCCGATGCCTCCGATGGCGCTTTGCCACTGCCAACGGGATTTCTTCCGGATGAGGTCGGAGGCGACCAAAAGAATGCCAAACAGCAAGGCAATCAGGTAGATGAAGGCAATCATGAAACTCATGTCCGGGGCGGTGTTTTTCTGCTCGGTGAGTTTCATCAGGATGTCGCCCGTGCCCGTCCCGAAAAAGATGAGAATGGGTAATAACCATCTGGTTTTGTTGGGTTTATCGGTTCGTCCTTTTCCTCCTACCACCAACACCAAGGCCACCAACGCCAACACGATGCCCATCGAGGCCACGAGGTTGAGCTTCTCGCTAAACAGCACCACGCCCGCCAAGGTGGGGAGCACCACCGAAAGCTTGCTCGACAGCGAGGTGACCGTCACGCCCGAGCGTTGCGTTGAGGCGGTCATCAAAATGTAGGTGAAGATGAACCAGAAACCTGTGATGAGCGAGAGGCCAAACCATGGCTCAGTGAGCAATTGCGTGGGCGTGTCGAATTGCTTGCACATGAGGAAGCCCGTGACGGTGGCGAAGACATAGTTCCACATCAGCGCCTGGTGGTTGTCGAGGCGGAAGCGCTCGAACAGCCGCATGGCGACGAAGACGCCGGTGGAACATAAAATGGCAGCAATGAGGTAAAACACGAGCAAATCTAATTAAGCGGCGGTGCCAATGTCGTATAAGAATTCGGGTGCAAGGTCGGCACCGTTAGCCCACTCGATGGTGTAACCGTTTAGACCGTATTGGATGAACTTGTTGCGGTCTAAAAGCTCACTGAAGACTTCACCATAGAGATACGGCTTCAAGTCGGCCAATTTGCGACTGCCATCATTAAATGTGATTAGCAATTCGTAGTCTTTAACATATTCTGCATCAACGATTTTCAACATTATATGTGCTCCTTGTTATTTAAGCGGTTCGATTCTGCCAAGTTTGTCACCTTTTTGGGCCTCAATTTAGAATACGCTGCAAAATTAAACAAAAATCCATAGTTTTGCAGACAAATTGGAAAAATGTTTGGATTTGAATTACAGAAAACGAAGCGCCATTTCACGGAGGCGCTGGCCGAACGATACCCGCAGCGCGAGGTCGAGCAGCTGATGCGCATCCTTTTGGAAGACCTCTTCGGCATCGACCTGAAACGTCAACTGATGGAGCCGAACCTTCGCATCGACGAGTTTCAATATGCACAACTAAAAGCGGCTGTGGAACGCCTGTTGGCAGGCGAGCCAGTGCAGTATGTGACAGGCATGGCGCGTTTTGGCGACCTATTAATAAAGGTGTCGCCTAATGTGCTCATCCCGCGGCCCGAGACCAAAGAGCTTGTGCAGAAAATAAGTACAACCTTGCCGAAGGAAGCATCCATCCGCATTTGGGACATCGGCACCGGATCGGGCTGCATCGCCATCGCCTTGGCCAAGCTTTTCGAGAACGCCGAAGTCTATGCCTTCGACGTTTCAGAGGCGGCCTTGGAAGTTGCCTGCGAAAACGCCGGACGCAACAATGCCAAAGTGCAATTCATCTGCGACGACGTGCTGTATCCAAAATCCGAAATCTTCAGCCAGCCCGTGGATTTGGTGGTGAGCAACCCGCCCTACGTCTGCGACAGCGAGCGCACTGCGATGGAGGCCAACGTCCTCGACTGGGAGCCGGAAACGGCCCTCTTTGTCCCTGACGACGACCCGCTGCGCTTCTATCGCCAGATTTTGGCTTTGGCCAAAAAACAATTGAATCCCGATGGCCAAGTTTGGTTCGAAATCAACGAGCGGATGGGGGAAGAGATTCTTTCGCTTTGCCGCGAAACCGGTTTTGATTGCACCGAAATCATGCTTGATTTTAATGGCAGACCGCGATTCTGCCATACCCGATAGTTTTTTGGTGAAGTTAAAAACATAAATCGGGACAAAGCTGTTTGACTTTGTCACAGGTTTCAACGGAACTTTTGTATCTTTGCAGCGTTAAACAAATTCCGGTTTGGACCATGCACACCCTTTCGGTCGTCATCATCACCCTGAACGAGGAGCGCAACATCAAGCGCTGCTTGGATTCCGTCGCGCCCGTGGCCGACGAAATCATTGTGGTTGACAGCCATTCCACCGATGCGACCGAGGCCATCTGTGACCGCTACGGCGCGAAGTTCTTCACCCAGGACTGGCTCGGTTACGTCGACCAGAAAAACCTAGCCAACGACCTCGCCACCTGCGACCTCATCCTTTCCATCGATGCCGACGAAGCCCTTTCGGAAGAATTGGCCAAATCCATCCAAAACATTAAGAAACAGTCCATTGAGAACAAGGCCTTTTCCATGAACCGCCTGATGAACTACTGCGGCAAATGGATCAGGCACGGCGGGTGGTATCCTGACGTGAAAGTCAGGATTTTCAGGCGCGGACGGGCCGAATGGACGGGAAAAAAAGTCCACGAAACGCTTGCCTTGGCCGAACCGACCGAGATTGTGCACCTCAACGGCGACTTGTTGCATTATTCGTTTTACACGGTCGAAGAACATATCCGACAAAACGAGAAATTCGCCCTGCTGTCCGCCGAAGAAATGGTGGAAGCCGGCAAGAAAGCCACACTTTTCAAGGCCTACACCCACGCCGTGTGGAAATTCCTGCGCGACTTCATCTTCAAGGCTGGCTTCCTGGACGGAAAAACGGGGTTCACCATCAGCAGAATCAATGCCAAGTGCGTGGGAGTCAAGTATAAAAAGGCCATCGAACTCAACCAAAACAGGAAAAAATGAGGATAGGATACGACGCAAAACGGGCTTTCTGCAACCACCGCGGTTTGGGCAACTACAGCCGCGAAACGATTCGCATTGTCGCATCGCATTTCCCTGATGCCCAGTTAGATTTGTTCACACCGAAAATCGATTCGTCCATCCATTTCGATTGTCCACAAAACGCCACAATCATCCAGCCGAAAAGCACTGTTTTTCACTCGCTATGGCGCACTTTCGGCATCACGAGAGAAGCTGAGAAACGACAACTTGACCTCTATCACGGCCTCAGCCACGAACTGCCCTACGGCATCGAAAAGACCAAAATCCCCACAGTGGTCACCATGCACGACCTGGTTTTCGTCCGCCATCCCGAACTTTATCCTTTCATCGACCGCAAACTCTACGAAACCAAGTACTTGCGCAGCTGTCGCGTTGCCGACCGTATCATCGCCGTCAGCCAGCAGACGAAAAAAGACCTCGTGGATTTGTGGCGCATCGAAGACACGAAAATCGAAGTCGTTTACCAAGGTTGCCATCCTGCATTTTCTCGGCAAGTGACTGAAAACGAGAAGCAAAGCCTCAGAGAAAAATACGACCTTCCCTTGACCTACCTGCTCAACGTAGGCGCGATCGAGCCACGCAAAAACCAATTGTTGATCTTGAAAGCCCTCGTCGCGGGGCAAATCGACCTTCCTTTGGTCATTGCCGGACGAAAAACGGATTATCTTGGTGAGCTTCAAGAATTTATTGCAAAAAACAGGCTCTTGAACCGCGTCATTTTCCTTCCCGACATCGATTCTGGCGACCTGCCCGCCCTCTATCAAAGCGCATACTTGTTCATCTATCCTTCTCAATACGAGGGCTTTGGCATTCCCATCGTAGAGGCCTTGCAAAGCGGTGTGCCCGTCATCGCAGCCAAGGGAAGCTGCCTTGAGGAAAGCGGTGGTCCCGACAGCCGCTATGTTTCGCCCAACAGCGCCGTCGAGTTGGCCGAACAAATCATGATCCTTGACAGAAACAAAGAATTAAGAGACAGCATGATAGAAAAAGGTAAATCTTACGCCCAACAATTTTCGGACGAGGCCATTGCCGCACATCTCATGCAGTTGTACCAATCGTTGACCAAACACTAACCGCTATGGAACCTGTTTTCTCCATCATCATCCCCACTTGGAACAACCTCCCCTACCTGAAGGTTTGCGTCGACAGCATTCGGAAGAACTCGGCCTATCCGCACCAAATCATCGTCCACGTCAACGAAGGCACCGATGGCACATTGGAATGGGTTCAGAATGAAGGACTTGACTATACATTTTCGGAGCGCAACATTGGTGTTTGCCAAGCCTGCAACATGTTGCGGACTCGCGTCAAGACCAATTACATTTTTTATTTGAACGACGACATGTACCTCCTGCCCGGCTGGGACACTGCACTAATGGACGAAAGCAAGTCGCTGCCCGACAAGCTGTTTTTCCTCTCAGGAACGATGATACAGCCACATAACTACTTGGATGTCGGTATCTTGGCCAATTATGGCGACAGCGTTGAGACCTTCGATGAGGCGCGATTGCTGAAAGAATACATGCAACATCCCATGGCCGACTGGCGCGGCGCCACCTGGCCACCCAACCTGATGCACCGCGACGTCTGGGACTTGGTGGGCGGCTACAGCATTGAATACTCGCCCGGCATGTACTCCGACCCCGACCTGACTGCAAAACTCTGGATGGCCGGCGTACGCCATTTCAAAGGCTTGGGCAACTGCCGTGCCTACCATTTCGAAACGAAAAGCACACAAAGAGTACGCAAAAACAACGGAAGCCTCCAATTCCTGTTCAAGTGGGGCATCACCAACCGCATGATGCGCCAAAACCTGACCCAACTTGGCACGCCTTTTGCCGAGGCTGCCAGTCCAAAGCCCATCAAAAGCAGTTTTTCGTGCCGATTGAAAGCCATTTGGGCGCTACTAACCGGCAAACAATTCGGGCCTGTCGACCCACTGAAACCTTGAACATAACTTTAACAAAGTCAACATAAAACACTATGGATAAATCATTTGAAGAAGAAGTGGAACGCACCGTTGCCGTGCTGAAAGCCGGAAAGACCATCCTCTACCCCACCGACACCATTTGGGGCGTGGGTTGCGATGCCACCAACAACAAAGCGTGCGAGCGCGTCTACGAAGTGAAACAACGCCCCGCCAACAAGAGCCTCATCATCCTTGTGGACTCTGCCGAAAGGTTGAAAGACTACGTCGTCGACGTGCCAGCCATTGCATACGACCTTATATCACACGCCGTCAACCCTTTGAGCATCGTTTTTGCACAGAGCAAGAATTTGGCGAAGAACATCTCGGCAGACCACTCAGTTTGCATCCGCGTGGTCGACAACGAGTTTTGCAAGGAGGTCATCCGTCGACTTGGCAAACCCATCACTTCCACCTCGGCCAACCTGTCGGGACAACCTTCAGCCATGATTTTCAGCGACATCAGCGAGGAGCTGAAAAACTCGGTGGACTATGTCGTCCAACTTTACCACGACAGTTTCTCCAAGCCCAAGAGCTCGACCATCATCAAGCTAAAGGAGGACAACACTTTTGAGATTTTGAGGCAATGAAAAACCTATTTCATAGAAATTGATTATTTTTGCAGCATAAAAACACATGAATATGACGCAAAACATTGGATTAAACCAAGCCCAATTAGACTTTCTTAGGTTATTGTCACATTTTACCACCGAAGATGAAGTGAAGGAGCTGAACGACGTGGTATGTGAATACTATGCAAAAAAAGTCGACGAAGAAATGGACAAACTTTGGGACGAAGGCAAATGGAGCCAAGAAAAAATCGACGAAGTGTTGAATGAACATTTAAGGACACCTTACAATGCCTAACCCATTGAGAATTGTGCTTGACACGAATTGCCTCATTGCGGCACTTTCGCGACACAGTGAGTATTATCCCGTATGGAAAGGATTCCAAACGGGCAAATACATCCTTTGCGTGTCTAATGACATATTGGAGGAGTATGAGGAAATCATTGCACAAAAAACATCTGCCTCTGTTGCAAAGAATGTCATTAATTTGCTGCTTAAGAGCAAAAACGTCGAATTAATCAACACCTATTTCAAGTTTTGGCTTATTGAGGCAGACCACGACGACGACAAGTTTGTGAATTGCGCTTTTGCCGCCAACGCCACTTATATTGTTTCCAACGACAAACACTTCGACATTTTGAAGAACATATTGTTTCCAACGACAAACACTTCGACATTTTGAAGAACATATTGTTTCCAAAGTTATTCGTATTGAAACTTAAACAGTTCTTGGATATTTTGGAAAGCAACTGAATGGATCAAACCTCAAATTAAAAGACAGATGAAAATCAAGCTTTTATTTACCACCCTGATATTGCTTACGGCAAGTCTTAACTATGCCCAAGTCCAACACGAAAGCGACACCGTTGCCTTGACTAACGTTAAAGAGATTGCAGCACCTGGTATTGACACAACCATTTATAACAATGTGGAAAAAATGCCGACTTTTCCTGGCGGCGAGTTTAAGATGTACGAATTCCTCGCCATGAATATACGTTATCCACAACGCGCCAGAGAAGACGGCTACAGCGGCACTGTCTACGTCAGATTCGTTGTCGAGCCAGATGGTACAATAACGAATATTGAGGTTGCAAAAGGTGTGGGCGGAGGTTGTAGCGAAGAAGCCGTCCGTGTCGTAAAAATGATGCCTAACTGGATCCCAGGAGAGGCTTTCGGCAAAAAAGTCAGAGTTACTTATACCTTGCCTATCAATTTCAGGTTGCAGTAAGACCAATCAAATCAAATACGACGCAATCAGAGAATGCGACAGAAATTTTGCGTAACTTTGCAGGCTAAAATAATCGGCCCATGAAATCACTGAAAGCATTATTACTCGCTGCGGTCTGCCTCGTTTCGGTTGCCGCAACTGCCCAAATTCAACCCAACAGACCCCAACAGCCACAAACGAAAGGTCAGCTGAACGCCCAAAAACTGGCTTCAACGCTTTACCTTATTGAAAACTTCTACGTCGACACGGCCAATATAGACAAGGTGACGGAAGACGCCATCGTGGCCGCATTGAAGGAACTCGACCCACACTCGGCCTACATCTCGAAAAAGGATGTGGAGAAAGCCAACGAACCGCTTGTGGGCAGCTTCGAAGGCATCGGCGTGACCTTCCAGCTCATCCGCGACACCATCACCGTCATCAGCCCCACGGCGGGAGGACCGTCGGAGAAGGTGGGCATCATGGCCGGTGACCAAATCATCAAGATCGACGGCGAGGATGCCTTCGGCAAGAAAGTCGACAACGAATACGTAGCCAAGCACCTGCGCGGCAAGAAAGGCTCGAAAGTGACCGTCAGCGTGAAGCGCGGCAACGACAAGGAACTCCTCGACTTCGAGATCATCCGCGACAAGATTCCGTTGAACAGCATCAACGCCGCCTACATGCTTGACAAACACGTTGGCTACATCAAACTCGACCGCTTTGCGCAAGAGTCGACTGCCGAGTTCAAGGAGGCTTTGGCCAAGCTGCAAGCCCAAGGGATGGAGTCGCTCATCTTCGACCTGCGCGGCAACACGGGCGGTTACCTCAACACCGCCATCGAGCTGGTGGACCAGTTCATCACCGAAAACAAGCTCATCGTCTTCACCGAAGGCATCAACTCACCCCGACAGGAATGGAGAAGCACGAAATCAGGACTTTACACCCTCGGCAAGCTCATTGTTTTGATTGATGAAGGCTCCGCCTCGGCCAGCGAAATCTTCTCAGGCGCGATGCAAGACCACGACCGTGGCGTCGTCATCGGTCGCCGCTCGTTCGGCAAAGGCTTGGTTCAGAGGCCCTTCAACCTGCCCGACGGCTCGCAAATCCGCCTCACCACCTCGCGTTACCACACCCCTTCGGGACGTTGCATCCAGCGGCCTTACGAGAATGGCGTTGAGGACTATGCCAAGGAAATGACCAAACGACTGGAACACGGCGAATACTTCCACGCCGACAGCATCCACTTCCCCGACTCGTTGAAATACAAGACCGACGGCGGGCGCACCGTTTACGGCGGTGGCGGCATCATGCCCGACATCTTCATCCCAGTCGACACCTCTTTTAATAGCAAGCTCTACACCAACCTTGTCCGCAAAGGCGCCTTGAACCGCTTCACCACCGACCATGCCCTCAAGCACCGCGACGACATCAAGGCCGAATATGGCGATTTCAAGAACTTCAACAAGAAATTTGAAGTCGGACAAGACCTCGTTGAAGGCTTGAAGAAAGCCGCCGAGGAAGCCAAGGTGGAATGGAACGACGAGCAATTCAAGCGTTCGGAGAAGTTTATCCTCCTGCAAATGAAGGCCTTGATTGCCCGCAACGTATGGGAGACGCAACAATACTACGAGGTGATGTCCTCCGTCGACCCTGGCATCCGCAAAGCGATGGAAATCCTCGGCAACGAAAAGGAATACAAACGCATCTTGAAAGGCAAATAATCCGTTTCGACTATTTTTCAGTCACTTTAATTCACATTTCCCGAAGTTTTTGGAACAGACTTCGGGAAATTTTTCTATTTTTGCGGTTTGATTTTCGTGCTAAAAACAGAAACAACAAATTAGTATCAACTTAATAGTTCCAACAATGAAAAGAGTTCGTTTACTCACCTCGGCATTCCTGTTGTTAGGTATGCTGGTCGGCTCGCAAGCCGTGGCCCAAGGGCACATCGAGCTTGGCAGAGCCCAATCGGCGCAAAAGTGCGCCAATGTTTCGCAAGATGGCTTCAGCGCCACCTTCTCGTTCAGCAGCATCGACGCTACTGAAGTGAACACCGAAAAGGGCATGTTCTCCACCCTCACGATGGATGGCACCTACCCTTCCGGCAATCTCGGCGAGCCTTCGCTGCCTGCCGCCAACAAGCTTATCGCTGTTCCTTATGGTGCAAAAGACCTCACTGTCAACGTGAAGAGCTATAGCACCAGCACCTACAAATTGGCCGACTACGGCATCAACAAGGTCACCCCGATGCAGCCTATGATCCGCAAGGACCAAAAGCCCGAAGAAGTGCCCTTTGCCTATAGCGAGAAGGCATACGCCACCAAAGGTTTCGTCAACCGTCCCATCGCCCAAGTGCAAATCCAAGGCACGATGCGTGGCATTCAAATCGGTGCCCTGACGGTGAATCCCGTGCAATACGATGCCGCCACCAACACCATACAGGTTTACAACGACATCGAAGTTGAAGTGAGCTACGGACAATACGACAAGTCGGCTGCCTACGATGAGTTTGCCCGCACCTTCAGCCCCTACTTCGCCAACATCTATGACCAGATGTTCAACTGGCGCGACGACGTGTACGACGAGCACCCCGACCTATGGCAGAACCCCGTCCACATGTTGGTCATCGCCGACCGCATGTTTGAGGAATGCCTGCAACCTTGGTTTGAATGGAAGACCAAGAAAGGCTTCTATCTCAACGTGAAGTACACGGATGAAATCGGCACCAGCGCCGCTGCCATTCGCGCTGCCATCCAAGAAGAGTACAGCAAGGACGCCCCCACCTTCCTGATGATTATGGGCGACAAGAACCAAGTGGCCGCCAGTGCCACGGGTAGCGAGACCCACTGCGTCACCGACCTCCAGTATTCGAGCGTCGACGGCGACGAGTTCCCCGACATGTATCACAGCCGTTTCCCCGCCGAGACCGTTGCCCAGATGCAAGCCATGATCAACAAGGCTTTGGAGTATGAACAATACACCATGCCCGACCCGAGCTATCTGAACAACGTGCTCCTCATCGCTGGTGAAGACAATGGTTGGGGCGTTACTGTGGGTCGTCCCACCATTTGGTATGCCACCAACTACTATTACAACGAAGAGCACGGCTACGCCAACGTGTACGAATACAGCCACGGCCAATACAATGGCTGCTACAGCCACTTGAACGAGGGCGTCGGCTTCGCCAACTACACCGCCCACGGTTCGAACACCAGCTGGGCTGGCCCGCAATTCACCGTCAGCGACGTCAACAACCTGACCAACGAGCACAAGTACTTCCTCGCCATGGGTAACTGCTGCGAGGCTGCCGACTGGGGCATCAGCGGTACCTGCTTCGGCGAGGCCATGGTGCGTGCCGAAAACAAGGCTGCCTACGCTTACATCGGTTCCTGCCCGTCGACCTACTGGCTCAACGACTACTACTTCGGTGTGGGCGCCACCAGCCAAGCCAACGGCCAAATGCCTGACATCAGCATCACCACCACGGGCTTCTACGATGCCATGTGGACTGACGACAAATACAACACCGTCACTTCGATGATGTTCATCGGCAACTTGGCTGGCAACGCTGCCCAAGCCCTTGGCTACGAAATCCATGTCAGCACCCTCTACTGCTGGCAAGCCTACCACACCTTAGGTGACGGTTCCATCCTGCCCTTCCGCATCCAACCCACAGAAAACACTGTCAGCCACATGCCCACGCTGCCTATCGGCATGGATTTCTTCACTGTCAGCGCTGCCCCGGGTTCCTACGTTGGCATCAGCAAGGACGGTGTCCTCTATGGTGCTGGCATGATCGGTGAAAGCGGCACTGCCGACATCCCGATTCAGCCGGTTACAAGCGGAGGCGACGTCACCATCTGCGTGACCCATCCCCAACACGTCCCTTACGTCACCGAAATTCCTGCCGCCGCTATGGAAGGTGCCTACATCGCCGTCGATAACGTGCAGTGCGAACAACCTCTCGTTACTGGTGCCTATGTGGCTCCTACCGTCAGACTGAAAAACGTCGGCATCGAGGCTGCCAACAACATCAATGTTGAGCTGAGCACCGAGTCGGAATACATTGAGTTGCTCCACACCACCGCCACCGTTCCCAGCATTGCTCCCGATGGCACATACGACATTGTCGATGCTTTCGACTTCAACACCGCTGTCAACATCCCCAACGGCACTAGAGTGCGCTTCTTCGTGACCTGCACTTCGGGCAGCGACGTTTGGGAAGGCAGATTCGACCTCACCTTCGGTGCTCCTGAGTTTGCCATCGCCAATATCAGCAACACCGAACTCACTCCTGGCGGCAACGGCACCATCACTTTCGACATTGCCAACAACGGCGGTGCCAATGCCGAGAATGCCATACTCGAGATCTACTCAAGCTCAAGCGACCTTACTTTGGAAAACAACAGCTTCGAAATCAGCAACATCGAAGCTGGCGCTACCGTCAACCAATCTATCGGCATTACCGTTAACAGCGCCGTGGAAATCGGCTCGACCTATGAAATCAACTATATCGTGACCGCCGGCCACTATTCAACCTCCGGCACTTACACCATCACCGTGGGCAACATCATCGAAGGCTTTGAGACTGGCGACTTCAGCATGTACGACTGGACCTTCTCAGGCAACGCCAACTGGTCCATTGTGAACAGCGACGCCTATGCCGGCACCTACTGCGCCAAGTCGGGTTACATCTCTGACAACCAGCAAACCGACCTCGTCCTCACCATTGAAATCCTTGCCGATGGCAATGTCAGCTTCTACAAGAAAGTTTCGTCGGAGAACGGTTGGGACAAGCTCTTCTTCTACATCGACAACCAAGAAAGAGGCAACTGGTCGGGCGAAGTGGCTTGGAGCCAAGAAACCTACGCTGTGACCGCTGGCACCCACACCTTCAAGTGGACCTACAAGAAAGACAGCAGCGTCAGCAATGGAAGCGACTGCGCATGGGTTGACGAGATCCAGTTCCCGCCCACCAACGTCATTCTGTCGCTTGACCCCGTCACCGACCTTGTGGCTAACGTGAACGAAAGCGCTGTCGACCTGACTTGGACTGCCTCGGCTGATGCAGCTTCGTATATCATCTATCGCAACGGCGAAGAGATTGCCAACCAAGCCGGCACCACCTACACCGACTTCGTGAACGAGGGCATTTATTCCTACAGCGTCGTTGCCACCGACGGCAATGGCCGCTTCTCGGCTCCCGCCTCCGTCACCATCAGCATGGGCACCGTCGGCGTTGAGGAAAGCACTCTCGACAACGTGAGCGTCTATCCCAACCCCGTCAGCAGCATGTTGACCATCAGCGGCGAGGCCGAATACACCTACACGATGTTTAACGGCATGGGCCAGATGGTTGCCAACGGCAAAGCCAACGGCATTGAGCAAATCAACGTCAGCGACATGGCCAAAGGCATCTACTTCCTGCACATCGCCACCGGCACGCAAGTGCGCGTCGAGAAGATCGTGGTGAAGTAATAGAAGTAGCCTATAAACGTAAAAAGGCAGCCGCTTGGCTGCCTTTTTACGTTTAAAGACCTCTTTGTTTCTTAATGCTTTCGTAAGCCGCATTCACTTCCTGGAACTTCTTCTCGGCGGCCTGCCTGACCTCTTCGCCGAGGTTGCTCACCAAGTCGGGGTGGTTTTTCTTGGCCATCTCGCGATAGGCCCGTTTCACTTCCTCGTCGGTGGCCGACGGGTCGATGCCCAGAATCTTGTAGGCGCTGTCGGTCTCCTTGATGAACATGGCCTTCACCGAATTGAAGTCGCTCGTGTTGATGCCCATATAGTCGGAAACCGTGTTGATGACACCCAGCTCCTCTTGCGAGATTGCGCCATCGGCATTGGCGATGCCAAAAAGATAATGCAACAGCTGAAGGCGCGACGAATAATCCATGTAACGCCCCACCTGTTGGCTGACCTCGTAAAGGTTATAGTCCTTTTCGAGGATTTCGCGGAGCATCTTGATGTAAGTCTCGGCGCGTTCCTGCCCGAAGTTCTGCAGGAAGAAACGTTTCACATAGTCGAGTTCCGACTTCTTCACGTTGCCGTCGGCTTTCATCACGGCAGCCGAAAGCACGAGGAGGGTGACGTTGAAGTCGCGTTTCTCCTCGGTGTTGCCGAATTGCTCGTTCACCTCCGAGCGGATCACCCGAGGGCTGTTGCTTGAGAAAAGGCTGCCAATGGCATAGCCGATGATGCCCCCGATGGGGCCGCCAAAAGACCAGCCCAAGCCGGTCAATATCAGTTTCAAGAAAAATCCCATATCCTTTTTAATTCAGTTTTGAGGCGCAAAATTACACAAAATAAACGATTCGATAGAATTATTTTCCATGAATGGGCAGCAAGCCGCAAAAGATTCGTATCTTTGCGCCTTTAATCGAACAACAAACTTTTTAAATTTTCAACAAATGAAAAAACTGTTTTTATCCCTCGTGTTGGTGGCCATGTCAGCCATGGCTTTTGCCCAACAATGGACGAGCATCAGCAAGAGCAATCCTGCTGGTCCAGAGGTCAAGTTGGTTTCGAGCAGCGAGAATCAAGTCGTTGTCGACTTCTCGTTGGGCGGCTTCTACTTGACAAGAGTGAACACCCCCAATGGCGTGGAAAACGTCGTCTCCGTTCCGAAGATGGCCACGTCGTTGGACCAGGGTGCCCCTAACCTGCCCTCATTCCCCGTGCCAGTCCTCATTGGCGACTTGGCCGAGATGAGCGTCAGCATCACTTCGAGCGACTACACCGACTTCGACGTCGAGGTTGCTCCTTCGAAAGGCAACATCAGCCGCCAGATCGACCCGGCCACCGTGCCTTACACCTACGGCGAGATGTACAGCCAGGATGCTTTCTATCCTGCCGCCCAAGCCCATTTGGACGCTCCCTACATCCTGCGCGACTGCCGTGGCCAGAACATCGTGGTGACACCTTTCGCCTACAACCCCGTGACGAAGACCTTGCGCGTCTACAACCACCTGACCATCAGCATGGAAAAGGTGAGCGACAACGGCGAGAACCCCAAAGTGAGCCACAAGAGCACCCGCAAGGTGGATCCTGAGATGAAACAGACCTACAACCGTCGTTTCATCAACTTCGGCCAAAACGGAGCCAAATATTCCTTCGTCGACGACCGTGGCGAACTGTTGGTGATTTGTGCCGACCAGTTCATGGCCGACATGGAAGAGTTCGTGGCCTGGAAGAACCAGTCGGGCCGTCCCACCACGATGGTGAGCGTCACCGAAGCCGGCGGCAACAGCGACACGCAAATCAAGTCCTACATCCAGAACATCTACAACGACCCGGAACGCAACTTGGCCTTTGTGTTGTTTGTGGGCGACTACGAGCACATCACTCCCCACTCGGTGAGCGGCGAGCGTTCCGACAACTGGTTTGCCCAGATTGAAGGCAACGACCACTACGACGACCTCCTCATTGGCCGTTTCTCGGTGCAGACCAGCGCCCATGTGGCCAACCATGTCAACAAGGTGCTTTACTACGAGCGCGACCTCCCCGCCACCATCACTTGGGGCAACAAGGGCTTGGGCATCGGCTACATCGGTGCCGGCAACGGCCACTACGGCGAGGACGACTATCAGCACATCGACCTCATCCGCGACACGCTTGAGCACTACACCTACGAACACGTCACCGAACTGCACGGCGGCGGAGGCGGCGCTTCCACCACCAGCATCAGCAACGCCATCAACGAAGGCGTGAGCATCATCAACTACTGCAACCACGGTTCGGAAACCAGCTGGGGCGTGGCCAACTACAGCACCAGCCACGTCAATGCCTTGGTCAACGACAACATGTGGCCCTTCATCTGGTCGGTGGCTTGCCTGAACGGCAGGTTCAACTACGGCGGCGCCAACGGCGAATGCTTTGCCGAGGCTTGGATGCGTGCCACCGACAACTCGACCGGTGCTCCCACCGGTGCCATCGGCGGCATGTTCTCATGGATGAGCCAACCCTGGATCCCGCCCATGTACGGCCAAGACGAAATGGTCGACATCCTTTGCGAATGGAACAATGCCGACAAATTCAACCACACCTTAGGTGGCGCCTCATTGAATGGCAACCTGAATGTCATCGACATGTCGGGCAGCCAAGGCTACGACACCCACGACACCTGGATCCTCTTCGGCGACCCGACCTTGATGGTACGCACCGACAACCCGGGTGAGATGAAGGCCAGCTGCAACCCCTCGGTCCTCATGTTGGGCATGAGCAGCTTGGAAGTCACCGCCGACGACACCTACTTCGGCATCGCCACCCTGACGATGGACGGCGAAGTGATTGCCTCGTCCTACATCAACAACAACTCAGCCACCCTCGAATTCCCGGCCATGACCACCGTTGGCACCGCCACGCTGGCCGTGATGGGTTACAACAAAATGACCGAGATCATCCCCGTGGAAGTGCTGCCCGCCGAAGGTCCCTTCGTGACCATCAACGGCTACACGCCCAACTTCGCTCCCGTCAACCAGGAGACCAACCTGAGCATCAGCTTCAAGAACGTCGGCGTTGACCCGACCAACGGCATCACCACCGTCACCTTGACTTGCGCCGACGAGCGTATGAACATCACCCAAAACACCGCCGAATTTGGCGTTTTGCCCGCCGAAGAGACCATCACCTTGGAAAACGCTTTCAGCTTCATCATCGCCGAAGGTGTTGAAGACGGCACCAATTTCCAAATCGACATCGAGATGACCGATGGTCGTCAAACGTGGAACGGAAGAGCCAACATCACCGCTGGCCAAGCCATCCTCGCCTACGACAACGTTTCGTGGGCTGGTGGTTTCGTCCCTGGCGAGACCGTGACCTTGGTGGCCAATTTCAAGAACATTGGTCACTATATGGCTACCAATGCCATCGCCACCATCGCCTGCGAGAGCGAATATGTCACCATCGAGAGCAACACTGTCGAGGTCGGCACCATCGATCCTGACGGCACGGCCACCTGCGTGTTCAACATCCAAATCGATGCCAACTGCCCCGAGACGCAGCAAATCCCCGTCAGCTTCGCATTGCAAGCCGACGGTGGCCTGAGCGCCGAAGGCAGCATCATCCTGAAAAATTCCTGCAACGTCATCTTCGAACTCAACGACAGCTATGGTGACGGCTGGAACGGCAACCAACTCGTTGTTGCCTTCAGCGATGGCACACCTTCGCAAAACCTGACCGTCACCGAAGGCTACTCTGCCAACTACACCCTCGAAATCGGCAACGGTGTCCATGTGACCCTGAGCTGGATCAACGGACAATGGGCAAGCGAATGCTCGTTCACCGTCAAGTATGAAGACGGCACCGTCATCTACCAAGGCTCCAGCCCCTCGGGCGGACAGCTGTATGAGTTTGACTGCAACTGCTCCGGTGGCCAACCTGTGAGCACCTACAGCCCAGTCGAGAACCTGACCGCCGATGTGGATCTTGGCACCGTCGTCCTTACTTGGGACGCTCCCGAAGGCGCCATCAACTACATCATCTATCGTAACGGCATCGAATTGACCCAGACCGCCGAGACCACTTATACCGACGAGCTGTTCTCGGAACTCAAGTACACGTACTGCGTGGTCGCTGAATATGCCGATGGCTTCAGCACTCCCGAATGCGTCATCGCTGAAATCGAACTCGGTGTTGAAGAGAGCCAAGCCGAATTCAGCATCTATCCCAACCCCGTCAACAGCACCCTGTATATCAACGGTGGCGACGCCGAATACAGCTATGTGATGTATAACGGCATGGGCCAGATGGTGGCCAACGGCAACGCCAAAGGCACTGAGCAAATCAATGTCAATGGCATGGCCAAGGGCGTCTACTTCCTCCGCCTCACCACTGGCACCCAAGTGCTTGTGGAAAAGGTCGTGGTGAAGTAAACGACTCACACCTTACCCAAAAAGAAAGGCGGCTTCCACAACGGAGGCCGCCTTTCATTGTTGATTGTCCAAACCAAAAGCTATTGCTGGAAAATGCTTTCGTGATAGACACCCTCGCCCTCAATGACCGAGCTGGCACTGAACCAACCGATAGCGTCGCAGTTAGAGAAAAGGTTGGTGAACATGGCCGGGAAGGCCCCCATGACGGGATTGACACCAATGGCCAACTTCTGTCCCACAAGGAAATACATGTAATCCTTCGAGATGCTGTAGAGCTTTACCTTCACCACGTCGCCTTCGTGCAAATAAGAGCGGTTCATGATGCCCACCGGCACATCCACATTGTCGGCCAACATCTCAGGCCCGTTGAAATAGTAGCCCGCATAACCCTGCATCGGGAAGAGATTGAACAACTTCGACGGACGGTTCTTGAAGAGCTTGCCGTTCAGATAGAGTTCCACATTGTAGACGATGGACGAATCGGGCAAGGTCTGGAAATAAGGGCACACACACACCGCTGCCGAGTCGTCGAGAAGGGGGATGTTGTTCGCATCGCGCTTGGGGAGCAGCAACACCGAGTCGATGGTGGAGGCGTTGTTGCTCATCTTGACATCGGCATACATGCGGATGGGGCGCGAATACAAAATGTTTTCCTCCACGCTGACATCTAGATGATACCAACGGTTTTTGCGCAGCAAGACCGAATCGCTGAGATAGTGTCCAGGCTTGTCGTCGCACTCGTGAAACCAAATCGTGTCGTCGCCAACCGTCACGTACACTTGCGCATTCGTGATCATCTCAGGGTCGGCGGTGCTGTACATCTCCGACGAATAACTCAATATCACCTCATGGCGTTTGTATTCGTTGGTCAGCGAACCCTCCACCACCGGCACTCGTCGGCCTTCGGGCAAGTCCATGGTGATTTCCTCAGTGCAAGAGGCCATCAGCAAGACCGCCCCTGCAGCAAATCCGATATGACGTTTCCAATTGCTCATTATGTTTCTCATTTTCTGAATACAGTGCTCGACGATACCACCGAAGCCGTGAAGAACCAGCCAACGCCTTCGCCTTCGGGCCGCACGTTGGTGCTCACATTGGCCGGTGCACCCAACATGGGATTGCTGCCCGACGAAGCCATCATACTATACACAAAATACAGGTAATCAGCTGGAATGCTGTACAAATCAGCATGAATGGTGTCGCCATCGTGCAGCTTCGACCTACGGAAATAGGAAATCGGAATCTCCTTGTTGGCCGCCTGCATCTCAGGCCCGTTGATGTAGTAACCCGCATAGCCACCCACCGGAATCACCATGCGTTGCGTGAGCGTGTCGGAAAGAATCGAATCGTTGATGACGATGATGGGCATATACGTGATGGTCGGGTCGGGAAGACTTTGGAAATAAGGATAAAGCCATTCGATGGTATCCGTGAAAAAAGTGCTCGGGACGGAATCGTTACCCCCATTGAAATGCTTGATGACAATGCTGTCGATGCTTTCAATGTTGTTGGGCATCATGCTCTCGGCAAAGAGACTTTGTACCGTGCCGTCTTCCTCAGGCACCTCGATGCAAAGCCGATACAGCGTGTTCTTCTTTCCCGCAACGAGGTCGGTGAAATAATGGCCCTTTCGTTCTGCATCCTCGTAATAATACATGGTGTCAATGCCGTCGGTAACGTAGACCGTCGCCCCTGTCACCATGCGGATTTCATGTTGGTTGTAAAACTCAGAAGTATAGCTCAAAATGGTCTCGTGATGCTTCAATTCATCGGTGAACGAAGCCTCAACACCCACCATCGGGTCGCCCTCCTCCACATCAATGACGATGTCTTCGGTGCACGAAGTAAGACCTGCAAACGCCAACAAAACCAATAACTTATGCAATTCCTTCATGGCGTTCAGAATTTGAAGTTATAGGAAATGGAAGGCACTGCGGAAAACAGGTACATGTTCTTGGTGACGATGCTGCCGTTTTCGCCTTGGTCGAAGGTGATGGCCCAGGTGTTGTGTCGGGCATAGGCATTGTAGACCGAAACATTCAACTCGTGCTGCCAACGGCGCTGCGGGTCGAGCTTGCCGAGTTTGCAGGTGAACGATAGGTCGAGACGGTGGTAGTCGGGATAGCGGCTCTCGTTGCGCTTGCCGTTATACACCGCGTAAGTCATGCCGTTGAGGGTGTATTGTCCGTAAGGGAACGTCACGGGCTGGCCCGTGTTGTAGATCCAGTTGGCAGCCAAGGTGATGCGCGGATTGAGGTCATAGCTGCCCACGATGACAATGTTGTGCGGGCGGTCGTAAGGCGAGCGATATTCCAGTCCGTGGCTGATGTCGGGGATGGTGCGGAACGAGCGCGAATAGGTGTAGGAAATCCAACCCGTGAACTTGCCCACGTTCTTCCTGACAAGGAACTCAATGCCATAGCTTCGGCCTTTGCCAACACGCAACTCACCGTCAATCAGCAGGTAACCGTATGTAATGGCATTATCCTTGAAGTCGATGACGTTCTTCATGTCCTTGTAATAGACCTCCACAGAAGTCTCGATGGCATCGTCGGCAAAATTGCGGAAATAGCCAAGGGCAAACTGGTCGCATTTTTGCGGCTTCACGTTGGGACTGGTCGGGAACCACACATCGAAGGGCAGACCACCTGTGGCCGACGAAGCCACCTGGGCGTATTGCACCGTGCGTGAATACGAAGCCTTGACCGAGGAATGCTCGTCAAGCTGATACATGGCAGCCACACGAGGCTCGGGATTAATGACCGTGTTGAACACCTCACCCTTGCCGTAATGCAAAGTGTCAGTGACGACATAGATGATGGGGTCGAACGTGTAGAAATCTTCCTCACCGATATTCTGGAAACACGACAGCCTCAAGCCGGCACGGAACGTGAGTCGCGGCGTGGGCGTGTAGTCGTGAGTGAAATAAACGGCGTGTTCCAAACCCTTGCGTGCCACCGACTTCGACTGGTCGATTTGCAGGTATTGCGACAAGGCACCTCCCCTATCGTTGATCTCGCCTTGCAGGTACGACTGGAAGCCAGTGGTGAGTCCGAATTTCGATGTGTGCTGGTCGTTCCAATGCATCGCGAAGTCGTAATTGAGGCTCACAGCATCCGTGCCCGCCTTGATGGCGAAGTCGTAAGGGCTGTAATTGATGTCGATGCTATAGCGATAGCGCGACCCAATCAGCGAGAGGTTGGAAGTGAAACGGTCGGAAAAAATGTGGGCCCAACGCAAGGTGGCACTGCTGTTGCCATAGCCCAAGCCGATCATCTCCTGCATCGAGAACTGGTCGTGACCGTTATAGAACGAAAGGAAGAGGCGGTCGTTTTTGCCAAGCGATTGCGTCACTTTCGCGTTGATGTCGTAGAAATTGATTTTCGACCTGTTGAGGTCTTCGCCCAAGAAAGGCAAAACGAGGCCTGCGTATGTCCTGCGGCCAGCAAGCAACACCGAGGTGCGATGGTCGAACAAAGGAGCCTCAAGCATCAAATGGCTCGTCACCAAGCCTACACCGCCTTGAAGGCCAAAGCGTTTCGGCATCTCGTCCTTGACAGAGACATCGAGCACCGACGACAAACGGCCACCGAAGTTGGCGGGAATGTCGCCCTTGTAGAGCGTGGCATCCTTCACCACATCGTTGTTGAACACCGAGAAAAAGCCGAGGAAATGCGAGGCGTTGTAAATCGGGGCACCGTCAAGAAGGATGAGGTTGTGGTCGGTGGCACCGCCGCGCACGCTGAAGCCCGACGAGCCTTCCGAGGCCGACTGCACACCCGGCAAAAGCGTAATCGACTTGATGACATCCACCTCACCCATCAGCGCGGGGATTTTCTTGATGGTAATCATGTCGAGGGTTTGCACGCTCATCGCCATGGCCGTCACGTTGCGGTCCTTGCGCTCGCTGGTGACTTGCACCTCCGAGAGCTTCTCCGACTCGGGCTGCAACTTGATGTTCATCGTTTGCGGCTTGGCCGTCACGGTCACCTTTTTGTTGATTGTCGTGTAGCCGATGTAGGAAATGCGCAAGGTGTGTTCGCCCAAGGGCAAATCAAGTTCATAGCGGCCTTTCTCGTCGGTGGTGGTGCCTTGCTGAAGCTTCTCCTCATAAATGGAGACACCTATCAAAGTCTCACCCGAGCTACCATCGCGAACCGTGCCCGAAAGACGACCTTTGGATTGGGAAAACGCACTGGTTATCAGACCAAAAAGGCAGATTAAAGATAAAAACAGTCTTCTTTGCATCTTAATGAAAAATTTGCGCAAAGATACAAAAGTCCATGAAATAAAACCTACATTTTCAAGCAATGGGCGATTTCCGCCAACCGATGCACTTCAAACGTCCTTTCCCCCGCCACTTCAGCGCCTGTCGGATTGAAGAAAAGCGTGTCCATTCCCACAGCTCGTGCCCCGTCAATGTCGACGGCCATCTCGTCGCCAATCATCAGGCTTTCTTCCGCTGTGGCGTTGGCTTTGCGCAAGGCGTAATGGAAGATTTCGGGATTGGGTTTCTTCACACCGACTTCCTCCGAAACAGTCAATGTCTCGAAATAAGGCTTCATCCCCGACAGAGTTAGTTTTGTGTCTTGAACCTCTTGGAATCCGTTGGTAATCAAGTGCAAATGGCATTTTGGTTTCAAGTATTCCAGTAATTCCATCGTTCCGGGAACCAAGCGGACGATCCGTGGCGACCAATAGACATAATCTTCGCTCAGATGGTCGGCCAACTCGACATCGTGGATGCCGTAATGTTCCAAAGGGAGCACGAAACGGGTGCGGTTCAAGTCGTCCTTGGTAATCTTGTTTTCGCGATAGAGTTCCCAAAGATGCTCGTTCAGTGGATGATACACTTCATGGAACTCGTGTGCGCTTGGTATTCCGAGACGCTTCAGGTCATACTTTTCGTATATGCGCTCGAAGGCCACCTCGGCGGCGGCATCGAAATCCCACAAGGTGCGGTCGAGGTCGAAAAAAATGTGTTTGTATTTTTTGGGACGCTTAATGATCATTTGCCTTTGCCATTCGAAGAGGGCCACGGCGGCGGCATGACTCACATTGAGTGAACGCGTGGGGCCAGGAACGGGGATGTAGACCACCATGTCGCATTGGGCGAGCAAGTCGCTGCTCAAGCCGTCGCGCTCGCTGCCTACGATAAAAGCCACATCCTCAGGGAGTTCGGTATCGTAAATACATGTCGCATTGTCGGCGGTCTCGATGGCCACAATGGTTTTGCTTTGGGGTACGAGCTTGCGCAGGTCGGTCTCCTCGCTGAAATACCAACGAATGTTGTCGCGGCTTGAGGCGGCGGCGCGACGCACCTTGCCGAGGCGGTGTTCTTCCTCGTTGCCCAAAAAGCATACTTCCGTCGCCCCAATGTTGTCGGCCAAGCGAATCATGGCTCCGATGTTGTCAGGGGTCATCAGGTGGTCGGCGATGACCATGGGATGCGGAATGTGTTCAAAAAGAAGCTCAGGCTTCTTGTCGGCAAACAAATCGTTGGATTTCAGATAGGTCATGGCGTGACGACGATTTTCTTGACAATGACTTGGCCGTTGATGTCGACCTTGAGGAGATAAACGCCTTTCGACAGTGTCCCGCAGTCGATTTGCAGGTCGCCCATGCTTTTGCCCGACCAGATTTGCTGCCCGATATTGTTGAAAAGGGCATATTGGAAAGGATAGTCGAAGCAGATGTTCAACCAAGTGCGGACGGGGTTGGGGAAGATTCGCAATTCACTCTCGATGCTGTCGACGCCCAGCGTGCTGATTTCGACGGTGGCGAAAGCGGGAAGCGACTGCCGTCCATCACTGTCGACGGCGGTGACGCTGTAGGTATAGGTGCCGAGGTTCAACAATTGTCTGAAGGTGGTCTCCTGTTGCGTGGCCACGGGAATTCCGTTGCGGCGGATAACGTAGCTGTCGTTCGGATTGTTGGCCTGCCAAGTCAAAGTAACTTCATTCTCAATCACTTGGCTTTCCACTTCCAAAGCCGGCAGGAAGGTGAACACTGACGCCGACGGGAATTGCACATCGTCGATCCAGCAACAATCGTCGCCGTAGCTGCCGCTGCTGTCCTTGTAGTAAATCCACTTGAACTTGTGGGTTCCGGCGGCCACTTCGAATGTCTCGCGGCTCCATTCGACCTCGCCCGACCATTCGCCCACGGCGGTGTTGTCGATATAGAAGGTGAGCCTGTCTTTGCTGGCCTCGGTGCACGTTTTCTTGAAGAAACTGATTTCTCCGTCCTCCGCCACATCCATCTGCACCTGCAAGGTGGTCAGGTTGGCATGGGTGATGGCACCCGTGCGGGCGCTGTAGGTTCCCGTGTTGGCCGTGCTGTTGTCGACGAACCAATCGCTGCCGCCCAAGGTTTGCCAATCGAAGGCCGAGAAGTCGCCCGTCTCGAAGGTTTCTTTGACGGACCCGATGTTGAGAAGCTCAACGCCTTCCAACGGATAGCCTTGTGCATCAAAGAGATACAAGACCTCGATGCTTGAGTTGGTTGGTAGCTGCGAAGTGGTGGTGAAAGTAGCCACCGTTGTGGCAGTGCTGCCTGCGGGAATGTTGCCAAACTGATGCCAGGCTTGTCCAAAGTCCAAATTGGACGAACTGCTGTACAACTGGAGCTGGACTTCGCGGGCTTCAGCCGATCCGATATTCTTGATGCCGACAAGAAGTTGTCCTGTCTCTCCAGGATTGACGGTTGACAATGTGCGGAATTCGGCCAAGGCGAAAGCCGGGGCGTGGAGCGTCATGCGGAATTGGCTGGTCCAGGTCTGGCTGCCTTGGGTGCAAGTGACGGTGAAATTGGCTTGACGGCCATCGACAATGTGGTCGTTGATGGCCATTTGGAAACCGCTGATTGTGAAGTCAGTCATGGCTTCTATGTTGGGAATGACGGACGTCCCATTGATGATTTCAACTTCAGGCGCATCGCAGCCCAAAACGACCTGCACGTTGCTGGCGGGTTCGTTTCCGATGTTTCTCATGGTAAGGTCGAGGCTCACGGTTTCGCCATAGTCGGCCTGGCCGTTGGCGTCGTCGATGGTAAAGCTATTGAAGGTAAGGTAGGCCCCATTGGTGGGAATGACGTCGATGTCCCTCACTTCGGTGACCTTGTTGAAGCTGGTCACCACAAGGGTTGCAGTGCCCACCTCTTCCAGTGCCTCGAAAGTCAGGGTGCACTCTCCATTGAGGATGGGGGCGCAACTGATGACATTGCCTCCGACCGAAAGCGTGGCCAATGCGTAATCGGCATCGGCAGTGAGGTTGAGTTCGGTTTGCCCGAGGAAAATGGCTTCGGGCTGGCAAACGAGGTTCAAATTGGTGGGATTAGCCGTGCGCATCGTCAGGCTGGGATCGCCAAAGAGGATCCATGTGTTGTGGGTCTCGCCTTGGTCGGACGGATGCAGGTCGAGGATTTTCATGTTGCCGTTGAGCGAAGCGCCGCCAAGGGTGTGATGGTATTGGTCGGCATTGCGCCACTCACAGAGAATGTCGACCATCTCGTCCTGCCCCGTCATGGGTGGCTGCCACGGCTGCGAGGTCCAGCTGAACATGCCGCCGATGGCTCCCGTAGGTGCGCCCGTGACGGAATTGGTGGCACGCATCCAAACCTCCGCAAAACAAGGCTGGCTGTAGTTGAACTGCCCGTTGAGACAGGCCGTCGACCAGATGACCGGCCATTTGTAGTCGTTGGTCAGCGTATTGATTTGGCTGTTATTGAAGTTGCCCACAAACCAGCCCGTTTGCGAGCCGTGGTTGCAATAGTTGCAGATGCTTGCGCCCGCGTTGAAGTCGGCGCGAAGCATGGCCGCATTGGTGCCCACACCCACGCCATGGTAATGTTGCGAGACCTCGCTGTAGGTATAGTGGAGCAAGGTGTCACGAATGTATTCAATATGCTGATAGTCAGATTCTCCACCATTGTGTCCACTACCAGCGCCTTCGCTCGACCCGATACCGATGCCCTTGTCTAACCAATCGGCCTCGGCGGTGATGTCGCGCTCGTAATAGATCACTTTGGCGACTTGGTTCTGCACATCGGCCACACTCTCAACAGAGAAACGTCCCACGAAGACTTCGGGATAATAGTCAGTGCCTTCCAGTTGGCCAAACCAAATGTCGGATCCGCCGCCACTCATCATTTTCGGTGAGAGGTCGGCATAGTCGCCAACGAGAAGGACATAGCAAAGATTTTCCTCTGGATTGTTGTAATGGCTGAGAATGAACGCCTTGACTTGGTCGGGATTGTTGCCAATCTCGGCAAGATTGACCATCGTGGTCGGGCGGCCCGACTGGTTCTTCCAGTCTACGAAAGGCTGCATGGCTTCGAGGTATGCTGGCGGGCAGATGACTAACATCTCGCCCTCATCGGGGATGAAAGTGTATTTTTCGGCACGGGGCGCGTAGTTGACAAAACGGCTCCGATACATGATGTCAGTTTCGGGCGACATTTTGGCTTGGCCTGCCTTGCGAGCTAATTTCGGGTTGGCCCCTTTTTCGCCCGTCTTGCTCATGGTCAGCACCAGGCGTGTATAGACGCGCAAGGTCTTGCTGACCGGATTGTAGGCGAAAGGATAGACCATGATGTTCTGCCCACGGACATCTCGGAGGATATAAGGCGCTTCCAAACGAGCTTGAAAACCAGGGTAAAACGCATCGTTTCCATAGGCTTCGCCGTATCTGAAAGGCACATCGTCGGGGTCGATTTGACGACTCAGGTTGCCTTTTGACGGGGCGATTTCCACGCCTTCAAAGTCTTGGTATTCGGCCTTCTCGACTTTAACCGTCATCTCGTCACGGTCGCCAATCATCATTGGGATGGCGAAGAGCGGCAGGTCGGGGGCACCTTCTTCGAGCATGGAGGCCATTTTGGGAACCGTGATAATCTGTTGCGACCCATACGGCGTGGTTACGGCTTCCTGATAAAAGCCATCTAACGTAAATTGGATCGTGGAGCCCTGTTCGGAGGAGGCAAGCAACGCCAACTTAGGGGCTTGGGGCTGTTGGCCCTTTAGTGGAGTCCAACGCTGTGCCGACACTTGGACGACCAGCAATATAAAGCAGATGAATGTTGAAAGTTTCTTCATTTTCGACGGGAAATTTGGGGCAAAGGTACGCAAAAAAGCCATAGCGCGTCGCAGGATACCCCGAAAAAAAGGAAAACCGACAGCTTGCGCCGTCGGCTTTCACGAAAAAGTCAACCTATATCAGGAAATGACATTAGGCCTTCGAGCACGCCGAAGTTTGCCTTGTCGCGTAACATGCGCTTTGCCGCCCATAGTCTGTAACGATAATGCCGAGCTCAATCCACGTTGTCGTGGAGGTATGAGTTCTCGCCGCTGATGCCTTTTTGGGAGGCCGAATACTGCGACAGTTCATCGTCGGGATGGCTGATCTCGACGTTGCGGCGCAGGTAGGCAGGCTGGTTTTCGAGCTCTTCGAGGCCGCGGGCTGTCCTGAAGTTCATGCTCAGGGCACGCAGACGCTGTTTCTTGAGCTGTTCCTTCGGGTCGATTTCCTTGGCTTTCCTGGCCTCAAGCACAGCCACTTCCTTTTCGGCTCGGGCCTGGGTCTCCTCCTTGGTCATGATGCGCGAGGTGATTTCGAAGCCTTCGTCGTCGCTGCTTCCCGAACGGAACGGGTTGTCGAACACCCGCACTGTTGGACGCTCTTCTTCGTGCCTGAAGGTTTGAGGCGTTTCGCGGACGGGGGCTGCCGGCACGGGATTGGCCATAGGCTCATAGGGGTCGGCATCTAAAGGGGTCGGCCCTTCGAAAGGCTCAAAGGGGTCGGCTTCTAAAGGGGTCGGTTCTTCGACAGGCTCAGGGACCTTAGGCTCAGGAGCCTTGGCCGTTACGGGGGTGAACAAAGGATGCACAGTCTTCTCCTCATGCCTCACTTGGGCCTGCTCCACCGCCTTTTCTGGGGCGGGCTGCTCTGCCTTAGGGGCTTCAACAATGGGCTTCACCGTTTCGTTTTGGGGTGCTTTGGGCTGGCTTTCCTCACCTTTGATGGTGCCATCAAGGCCGTAGACCTTCTTGGGTGCCACAGGAGCATCGGTGGTGTTTTGTTTCTCATTCAAGACTGCCGTATAGGGTTTGGCATCATGGTTGAAACCTGTGGCAATCAGGGTGACGCTGAGGGCTTCGCCAAGGCTTTCGTCGGTGCCGTTGCCCCAAATGACGTCGGAGTTGTTGCCGCAGGCGTTTTGGGCAATCTCAAGGATTTCGTCGACCTCGTCCAACGAGACTTCGTTGGTGCCCGAGGTGATGTAGAGCAGGATGTTTTTCGCGCCTTCGATGTTCGAGTCGTTGAGCAAAGGCGAATGGATGGCATCCTTGATGGCTTTTTCGGCTCGGCCTTCGCCTTCGGCAGTACCCGATCCCATGATGGCCTTGCCGCTGTCTTTCATCACGGTCTTCACGTCTTCGAAGTCGACGTTGACATAGCCTGGCACGGTGATGATCTCGGCAATGCCGCGTGCAGCGGTGGCGAGCACGTCGTCGGCTTTCTTGAAGGCTTCGGATAGCTTCATGTTGCCGTATTGGTCGCGGAGCTTGTCGGTGCTGATGAGGATGAGCGTGTCGACGCATTTCTTCAGCTCGTCGATGCCGGCCAAGGCTTGCAGCTTGCGGCGACGGCCTTCGCGCTCCATCGGCATGGTGACAATGCCCACGGTGAGAATGCCTTTGTCTTTGGCCAATTTGGCCACTACGGGAGCGGCTCCCGTGCCCGTGCCGCCGCCCATGCCGGC
>DGXB01000022.1:0-15855 GCA_002396205.1 Bacteroidales bacterium UBA4243 | reverse complement strand
GCCGCCCATGCCGGCGGTGACAAACAGCATCTTGGTTTCGTCGTCGAGCAGGGCGTCAATCTCGTCGCGGCTCATTTCGGCGGCCTCGCGCCCAACGTTGGGGTCGTTGCCGGCACCCAACTCGCGCTTGCCGAGATGGACGGTGGTCTTCACGTTGCTCTTCAGCAGCGCCTGGTGGTCGGTGTTGCAAAGGACGAAGTCGACACCTTGAATGCCTTCCTCCATCATGTGGTTGACGGCATTGCCTCCGCCACCGCCCACGCCGATGACCTTGATATAGTTGGGCTTCTCCACACCGACGGGCTTGAACAACTCGTCGCGTTCGTTATGCGTTGTATAATCTTCTGCCATGGTATTGTTTTTTTGGGTTATTCAATGTTGTCGGGGGTGAAAAACTCAGTCAGCGAAGTGACGATCTTCTTCAGGTCAAGGCCTTTCTTCCTCGGCTTTTTCTGGCTGGATTCGTCAATTTCTTCCTTGGCCTCTTCCAATTCGGTTTCGGCGGCGACAACCACCTGAGGCTCAACGATGCCTTTTCTCCTCTTCTCGGCGGCGGCAGAGGCTTGCAGGAACTCGTCGTGCTCCATGCGGGCGATGGTCTCGATGACGATACCGATGCCGGTGGAATACATGGGACTCGAAAGCTCTTTCATCTCCGTTTGGTTGAGGTGCTCGTTGGGATAGCCGATGCGGACTTCCAGCCCAGTCTTGAACTCGGCCAGTTGCTGGATGTGGCGCATCATGGCTCCGCCACCCGTGAGCACGATGCCGGCAATGAGCTGGTTGTCGGACTTGGCTTTCTGGATCTCGTAGTTGACCAACTCGAAAATTTCCTCCAAACGGGCTTGGATGATGTGGGCCAAGTTCTTGAAAGAGATTTCCTTGGGGTCGCGGCCACGGATGCCGGGGATGGAGACCACCTCGTCGTCGCGGTTCTCGCTGGCCAAGGCCGACCCGAACTTCACCTTCACCTCCTCGGCGTAGTGCTTGATGATGGAGCAGCCGGTGCAAATGTCGTCAGTGATGATGTTGCCGCCAAAGGGGATGACGGCTGTGTGCTGTATTTTCTTGCCCTTGAAGATGGCGATGTCGGTAGTGCCGCCGCCGATGTCCACGAGCACCACGCCAGCGTCTTTTTCCTCTTCGTCGAGCACGGCCTGGGCCGAGGCGATGGGCTCAAGGATCATGTAATCCATCTCCAAGCCAGCGCTTTGGATGCACTTGATGATGTTCTTGGCCGCCGAGGTCTGCCCGATGATGACGTGGAAGTTGGCCTCGATCTTGCTGCCCAACATGCCGACGGGGTTGGTGGCCAACTCGCCGTCAACGTAGGTGTCCTGCCGGATGACGTCGATGATTTCCTCGCCAGGCGTCATGTTGATCTTAAAGGTGTCGTTGCGCAAGCGTTCCAGCTCGGCCTCGGTGATTTCGGTCTCGTGGTTGTCGCGCATCATCACGCCACGGTGTTGCAGGCTCTTGATGTGCTGTCCGGCGATGCCCACGCTGACGCGATTGATTTCCACACCCGCCTGGTCGGAGGCCTGCTTGACCGCCGTCTTGATGGCCTCGACCGTGTCGAAGATGTTGGTGACCACGCCCCTCCTAACACCGGTGGAGATGGTCTTGCCGTATCCAAGAATCTCTATTTTCCCGTTGTCGGACTTCTGGCCGACGATGCAGGCCACCTTGGTGGTGCCGATGTCTAATCCGACGATGATTTTTCCTTCGCTCATAACATTATCGTTTTGTACAGACTATTTGGTTTTTATAATTCAGATTGATTGTATTCAAAATGTGGGTCTCGGGCTTGCCAAGACGTTGTTTCATAAAGATTTCCAAGCGACGCAGCTTGTCGGCGGCAAGGCAGGTGTCGCCCACGATTACACGGGCTTCGAGGCCGCGCACAGTCAGCTCAAACTCGTTGTGGCTGTTGCAATAAAGCTGCCCCACACAGTTTTTCATGAACGGGTTGTCCTCAATGGCCTTGTGCCAATAGAGGGCGTTGATGATGTTGCGGTCGCGGTCGAGGGTGTCGCAAAGGCGATAGGTGACCGAGTCGCTGGCAATGTTGAAGTTGCCGTTGGCGATGAGCACATAAGGGGTGTAGTTGCTGCTGGCAGGCACCACTACGCCATTGTCGGTCACATACACCGAATGGCCGTCCTTGCTGAAGACCCTGAAGCACGGCTCATATTCCTTGAAGCTGACGTTGAGCGTCCCGTCGAGGTCGATAAACGAGGCGTTGCTCTCAATCCACGGATTGTCTTCGAGATGGCGCTGGATGGCCACCATGTTGACCGTTCCGATGGAATGTTGGTTGCAGATGCCGACAATCTCGTCGCGCAGCTCGCTCCGCCTGACGAAACCGCTGTCGCTTTCGGGAACCAGGTTGACGGCTTTCACGGGCGCGTCAAGGTAGTTCTCGCGTGCGAAGACAAACAAGACGACGAGCGCGGCGGCGGTGACAACCCACAATACTATGCTTAAGATCTTCTTTACCATGTCTTTATCAGTTTTTCGAGGGGTTCAACAAAACGGTCGATGTCGCCGGCGCCCATGGTGATGAGCAGCTCAGGCTTCTCGCTTTCTATCATTCCGACAAGCTCCGACTTCGTGCAAACGCGCTTGTTTTGCATCTGCACCTTATTTAATAGTGCCTCCGAGGTGATGCCTTCGATGGGCAGCTCGCGGGCGGGATAGATGTCCAAAAGAATCAGTTCGTCGGCCAAAGCCAAAGCGGTGGCAAACTCGTCCATGAAGTCGCGGGTGCGGCTGAACAGATGGGGTTGGAACACCAAGGTGATGCGTTTTCCTGGGAACGCAGCCCTGACGGCATTGAGGCACGAACGGATTTCCTCTGGATGGTGGGCGTAATCGTCGATGTAGCAATGCTTTTCGTTGTTTACGCGAACATCGAAGCGACGTTTCACGCCTTTGAACGAAGCCAAAGCCAAGGCGATGTCGTCAGGCGCAATGCCGACCTGCCTCGCAGCGATGAAGGCGGCAGTGGCGTTCATCACGTTGTGGTCGCCAGCCATGGGCAGCCTGACCTCGGTCCTATGACCCTCGCCCACGATGATGAAATCGGTGATGCCTTTCGCCGACTTGACGACTTCGGCCCGATAGTCGCACGATGGACCAAAGCCGAAACGGACGACTTGGTTGGCTTCTATGGCCAACCCTTCCTTGACGATGACCTTGCCATCGGTGAGTTGGGCGAAGTCGTTGAAGCCCTTCACGAGATGCTGGCGGTCGCCGTAGATGTCCAAATGGTCGGCATCGATGGAGTTGACGATGCTGACATTGGGGTGGAGACGCAAGAAGGAACGGTCGAACTCGTCGGCCTCGGCTACCAATAGGCTTCCCTCGCCCTTGCCCAAGAGCAGGTTGCTCCCGAAGTTGTTGGCGATGCCTCCGATGAAGGCGGTAGTGTCTTTCCCGCAGGTGTGCAGGATGTGGGCCACCATGGCCGTGGTGGTGGTCTTGCCGTGCGTGCCGGCCACCGCGATGGTGAAATGGCGTTCCGAAATGCGTCCCAATGCCTCGGAGCGTTTCATGATGGGGAGGTTGCGTTGGCGCAGCACCTCAAACTCCTTGAGGTCGCTGGGGACGGCAGGGGTGTAGACGACAAACTCAATGAGGGCAGGCAATAGTTCGGGCCTATCTTCATAATGGATTGCCATGCCCTCATTTTCCAACTGTCGCGTAAGAGGAGAAGGCGTACGGTCGTACCCGGCAACGGTATGGCCAAGGCTTCGATAATAACGGGCCAAGGCGCTCATACCGATGCCACCGATGCCCAATAGGTAAACCGTATGTCCTTCTCTTTTGTTCATTTTGTGTCCTTAACTCTAAACTCTAAACTTTCAACTACTCTAAACTCTAAACTCTAAACCCTCAACCCTAAACTCTCAACTATAACATCAACAATATCATCCGCCGCGTTTGGTCGGGCAAACAGCCGGATGTTTGTCCTAAGCGTCAGTCGCAAATCCTCGTCATTGGCCAAGAGCAGCAACATAGCCACAAGGTCTTTCTCCGTGTCGGCATTGCGCACCATGAGGGCGGCCTTGGCATCCACGAGCTGTTGTGCGTTTTTGGTTTGATGGTCTTCGGCTGCGGTGGGCAGCGGCACGAAGATGACCGGTTTCTGCACCAAGGCCAACTCCGAAATCGACATGGCACCGGCACGCGAAACAACCATGTCGGCCAAGCCGTAAGCCAAGTCCATGCGGTCGATGAAAACGACGGGCTTCACTTTCTCTTCGAGCCTCAAAGCCTCAACTTCTTCCATCGCTTGCTTGAAATAAGACTTTCCCGTCTGCCAGATAAGCTGCAAGTTCGACTCCTTGAAAGCCGAAAGTTTGGCGCTGATGCCCTTGTTGATGCCCAAGGCGCCTTGGCTGCCGCCCACAATCAGGGCAACGGGCATGTCGGGGTCGAGGCCGAAAAACTCGGCGGCATCTTCACGGCTGCCTTTGAGCGCGATGTTGGCCCTCAACGGGTTGCCGGTGAGGTGTATCTTCTCGGCAGGAAACCATTGGTCGAGATGGTCGTAGGCCACGCAGATGGCTTTGGCCTTCTTGCCCACGTTGCGGTTGGTCTTTCCGGGATAGGAGTTCTGCTCCTGAATCACGGTCGGGATGCCTAACCAGTTGGCGGCCTTCAGCGTAGGACCGCTGGCAAAGCCGCCCACGCCAATCACCACGTCGGGCTTGAAACGCCTTAGGATGCCTATGGCTTTGGCCATGCTGCTAACGAGCTTGAAAGGCAGGCTCAACGCCGAAGCGTCCTTGGTGAACCCGCTGATCCACAGCCCTTCGATGCGATAGCCCGCCTTGGGCACACGCTCCATCTCCATGCGACCTTTGGCACCGATAAACAGGATTTCGGCTTGCGGAAAGCGCCTTTTCAAGGCATCGGCAATGGCAATGGCGGGAAAAATGTGGCCGCCCGTGCCTCCACCGCTAATCACGACTTTCAGGTTCTCTTTCATCTTCAATGGGTTCTGTAAGTGATTCTATTTCTTGTTCTTTGTTCATGGCTTCGTCTTCCATGTTGCGGGTGACGCTCAAAATCATGCCCAGCACAATTCCCGTGGCCATCAGCGAGGTGCCTCCCATGCTGACGAAAGGCAGCGGCTGTCCCGTCACAGGCAGCAAACCGATGCTGACACCCATGTTGACCATGGCCTGGAAGATGATGAGGAAGCCCAAGCCAAAGGCCATCAGCGAGCCAAACGTGAGCGGCCGCTTGATGACGATGCGAAGCACCCTCGTAAACAGTATGACATAAAGCAACAGCACGACGACTCCTCCGACGAGGCCATACTCCTCGATGATGATGGCATAAATGAAGTCGGAATAAGGATGCGGCAAGAAGTTGCGTTGCTCGCTCTTGCCAGGGCCTTTGCCGAACAACGAACTCGAAGCCACCGCAATGTCGGCATAGGTGCGTTGCATGTGCTTGTCGTCGAAGGGATCCACCTTCTCCTTGTCTTCGCCCATCGACTTCAGTCGGTTCGACCAAGTCTGGATACGGTTCTGTTTTTCCTTGAAGACGACCTCCTTCGCCTCGCCTATCACCAGCTCCTGCTGTGCGGCGCGACGGTGTTTGTTCTCCACATTGGTCTTGATGGCATCGAAGGCCAAATAGCAGCCCATGCCAACCACACAAAGCCCGACGAGCGAGAGCAGATGGAGGAATTTCACCCTTCCGATGAAGAGCAACACCATGCACACACCAACCAAAATGACGGCGGTGGAGAGGTTCTCGGAGAAGATGAGCGCGGCAGTCACCAAGATGGGAAGCCCCAACTTCAGGAAAAAGTCCTTGAACTTGTAGACCGAACCTTCCATCATGATCAGTTGGCGGGCAAGGTAGGTGATGAGGATGATCTTGGCCATCTCGCTGGGCTGGAACGAAAAACCACCAACGTTGATAGAACGGCTGGCGTCGTTGATGTTGCGGCCAAACACCAAGGTGTAGAGCAGCAAGGCCAGGCAAGGAATCATCAACAGCAGCGCGATTTTCGCATAGCGCTTATAGTTGAGGTTCGCGGCGGCAATCATCATCACGAAACCGAAGACCAACATGCCCAAGTGCTTCATCAGCACACGGCCGGTATTGCCTTCGTATTTCGAGACCGCCAAGGCACTGGTGGCGCTGTAGACCACAATCAGCGAGATGATGCCCAAGATGAGCGCCACAATCCAGATGACCTTGTCGCCTTTCAATATTTTATTGACGATGTTCATTTTGCAATCTTTTCACGTTGTCGATGAAACTGTCACCACGCTGGGCAAAGTCCTCCCCCATCGCCGACTTGCAGGCAGGCGAGAACAACACGATGTCGTCGCTCGCGGCCAGCAATGCGGCGGTTTTTACGGCCTCTTCCATGTTGGCGGCTTCATACACTTCGTCCACTTCCTTCACGAATGCCTTCTTCAGCCTTGCGTTGCCTTCGCCGATGCAAACCATGGCACGCACTTTCTTTTTGACCTCTGGCTTCAGGTCCCTGAAGTCGGCCATGCTGTCGTCGCCTCCCGCAATCCAAACCACAGGTTTCACGATGTTTTGGAAGGTGAACCAGGTGGCGTTCACGTTTTCGGCACGCGAGTCGTCGTAATACATCACTCCGTCGACGGTGGCGATGTATTGCTGCCGGTGACTGATGGTGTTCAAGTCGCTGAGGCTCTGCTTGATGCTTTCCTTCCTGATTTGCAAGATCTGTGACGATATGCTGGCAGCCATGCTGTTCGACTGCCTCTGTCGCGTGTTGGTCAATTCTTCAAAATAAGTCATGGTTCTTGTATTGTTTGGGTTGATTTATCGGATTTTGAACGTAAGCAGGGTAAACGCCGCCAAAAGGATGGTGACAATCCAGAAACGGATGGTGATTTTCACCTCGTGGTGGACCATATTGTGTCCCTCGCCGTGGCCTTTGAAGGTGACGGTCGAGTTGGGCCATGTTTTCTTGAAGGCGCTGTAGCTGGTGCGGAAATGGTCGTGCACCGGACCTTTTTTCCAGATTCTGTGCTTTTTTCCAGTCTTAACGAAGAGTTTCACGTCGAGGTCGGAGAGGATCTCTAAGAGGAACACGCCGCAAAGCAAAGGCAGCAGCAACTCCTTGTGCATGATGATGGCAGCCACGGCGATGATGCCGCCGATGGTGAGGCTGCCCGTGTCGCCCATGAAGATTTGGGCTGGGAAGGAGTTGAACCAAAGGAAACCGATGAGGGCTCCCACAAAAGCGGCCAAGAACACCACAAGCTCTTCGCTGCCAGGAATATACATCAAGTTTAGATGGCTCGCTGTGACCGCATTACTCGAAATATAGGCCAAAATCATCAGTGTCAGGCCGATGATGGCTGAGTTGCCCGAAGCCATGCCGTCCATGCCGTCGTTGAGGTTGGAGCCGTTGCTGACGGCAGCCACGACAAAGACGGTGAGCAGCACCAAGAAAATCCAAGCCAAGTTGTACATCCACTTGGGGCCAGCCCAACGGAACAGGTCGGCATAGTTGAGGTTATGGTTCTTCACAAACGGGATGGTGGTCTTTGTCGACTTCACATCGGGACTTTTGACCACAATCTCCTTGTTGTCTTCGATTTTCACTTGCACCGTCTCGTTGATTTGCACAGCTGGGCTGAAACGCAACGTCAGGCCGACGATGAGGCCGAGCAAAATCTGTCCACCCAGTTTCACTTTGGGCTTGATGCCGTCTTTCTTGTGCTTGAAGGTCTTGGTATAGTCATCGGCAAAGCCTAAAACGCCAAGAATCAATGTGGTGGCAATCATCAGCAAGGTGTAGACGCTGTGGAGTTTGCCAACCAACAGCACGGGGATCAGAATGGCCGCGATAATGATGACGCCGCCCATGGTGGGCACGCCTACTTTGTTCGTGTTGTAAGGATCGATTGAAGCATCGCGCTGGGTCTCAACGACTTTCTTACGCTTCAACATCTTGATGAACCAGTTGCCAAACCAAACGGCCACCACCAGCGAGAGAATGACCGCAACAGCGGCACGGACAGTGACGTAGTTGAAAACGCCTGCGCCCGGAAAATCGCGTTGGTTCAGATAATTGAACAGATAGTATAACATGCTTTATGCCTCCTTGAATGCTTCCGACAACACTTCCTTGTCGTCAAAATGGTTCTTTACTCCGTTGATTTCCTGATAGTTCTCATGACCCTTGCCCGCCAAGAGGATGATGTCGCCTTTTTTGGCCAAGGCCACGGCGGTGCGTATGGCCTCGCGGCGGTTGGTGATGCTGAGCACTTTGCCACGGTCGGCATCGGCCACTCCTGCCTTCATCTGGCGGATGATCTCGTCGGGGTCTTCGTTGCGTGGATTGTCGCTGGTGAAAATGACGCGGTCGCTCAGCTTGACGGCAACGGCGGCCATCTCAGGCCGCTTGGTGGCATCACGGTTGCCACCGCAGCCTACTACTGTAATGAGCGTCTCCTTATGGCAACGCACATCGTTGATGGTCTCCAGCACGTTCTCCAAAGCATCGGGGGTGTGGGCATAGTCGACGATGCCGACAATGCCGCTCTCGGAATGCACCATGTCGAAGCGTCCGTTGGCACCACGCAACTTGCTGATTTCCACAAGAAGCTCATTTTTGTCGAAACCCAAGGCGACCGCTGCGCCATAGATGGCCAATAGGTTGCTGGCATTGAAGCCGCCCACCAATTGGGTGAACACCTCAGTGCCGTTCACCTTGAGCAGCATCCCGTCGAAGTGACTCTCCATGACGATGCCTTTGAAGTCGGCGTCGTGTTTCAGGGCGTAGCTCAGTTTCTTGGCTCGGGTGTTCTGCAACATGAAAGCGCCATTCTTGTCGTCGAGGTTGGTCAGGGCAAAGGCGGTGGCTGGCAGGTCGTCGAAGAATTTCTTCTTGGCGTTGCGGTAGTTGGCCATCGTCTTGTGGTAGTCGAGGTGGTCGTGGGTGAGGTTGGTAAAAATGCCTCCGGCGAATCGGAGTCCGGCAATGCGTTCTTGTGCCACGCTGTGGGAGCTTACCTCCATGAAAGCGTATTCGCAGCCCTTTTCGACCATCTGGTGCAACAGGTCGTTGAGCTCGATGGGGTCGGGAGTGGTGTGCGTCGAAGGGATGGCATCGCGGTTGACGATGTTCTCGATGGTGGACAGCAGTCCGCAGGTGTAGCCCGCGTCGGTGAAGAGCCTATATAATAAGGTGGCGATGGTGGTCTTGCCATTGGTGCCTGTCACACCGACCAATTGCAGTTTTTCCGACGGGTTGCCGAAGAAATTGGAGGCACCCACGCCCAAAACATAGGCCGAATTGTCGACCTTGATGTAAGTGACGCCGTCGGTTTTCTGGCTTGGCATCTTTTCGCACACGATGGCCGTGGCGCCTTTCCCGATGGCCTTGTCGATGTAGTCGTGACCGTCAACTTGGGTGCCTTTGACGGCGAAAAACAACGTGCCCGGCTCCACCTTTCGCGAGTCGAAGGTGATGCCTTGGATGTCGAGGTCTTTGTCGCCCTCAATCTCCAAAAGGTTGCAGTTGACCAATATCTCCTTGAGTTTCATTTCTTTTCCAATTTAAGTTGCATGACTTGGTTAGGCTTCAGCGTGTCGCCGGCGTGCAGCGATTGTTCCTTGACCGTGCCTTGGCCGCTGAATTGCGTCTTGATGCCCATATTCTCCAAAAGGTAGATGGCATCGGTGACGTCCATGCCAACCACGTTGGGCACGATGTTGGAGGCCAGTTGCGCCTCGCGTATGCTGATTTGTCCATCCTGACCGCTTTCCACGGTGACCCACTCGCCGTTGATGGCGAAGTCGCTGAAGTCGCGGGCGATGCCGTTCAAGTAGCTCGAAGCCTTGTCGTGATGTGCCAACACGGGGCCGAAGCCCGTCTCGACGGGTGCGACAATGCTGTCGTCTTCGCGGGTGCCGATGCGCGTGGCATACACCTTCTCGGCGATTTCCCTGAAGCCAGGTGCCGAAACACCGCCAGCCGCCCACTTTGCGCCACGAGCGCGACTCACCATGACGATGCAACTGTAGCGCGGCTTGTCGGTGGGGAAGTAACCCACAAAAGTGGTGTTGTAGAGCTTGCGGCCAATGCCAGGCTCGTGGTAGGCATAGCCCTGCACCTTGTCGTAATATTGTGCCGTTCCTGTCTTTCCGGCCACACTCACCACGCAGTCGGCAAACTGGCGCTTGGCCGTGCCTCTGATGGCCACGCCCTCAAGCATGGTTTGCAGCTTCTCGATGGATTCGGGCGAGGCGATGTGCTCGTTGAGGACGATGGGGGCATATTTCTCGATGGTCTGGTTGCCGCGACGTATCTCGCTGACAAACTGTGGCTTCATCATTCGGCCACCGTTGGCGATGGCGTTGTAGAGCGTGAGGAGCTGCATGGGTGTCACGTTGACCTCGTAGCCTATCGACATCCACGGCAACGACACATTCGACCACAGTTTCCGTCCGTCCTTGGTCTTGTCGTTGGGGTGCTTGATGACGGGTTGCGCCTCACCGGCAATGCCCGTCCCTATTTTCTTGTTGAGACCCAATGCGTAAAGGCCATCAACGTATTTCTCGGGATGTGCCGCGAAAGCCTTGGTGACGAGCACCGCCGTGCCTTTGTTCGACGACTGCTCGATGACCTCCTGCACAGTGCAGATGCCGCCTTTGGCAAAGCTGTGGTCGTCTTTCATCACGCGGTTCGAGAACTTGATGGGTCCCGTGCCAATGTTGACAAGGTCGGTGAGTTGGGTCTTCTCGTTGTGGTTGAGCAGCACCACCATCGAGGCGATTTTGAAGACCGAACCTGGCTCGTAACGCTCGGCCAAAGCCACGTTGTACGACTCCTCGTATTTGCCCGTCTCGTGGTTGAGCCTCAGGTTGGCCAAGGCCTTCACATAGCCCGTTTCCACGTCCATCAGGATGGCGCAGCCCTGTTCGGCCTTGTTGGTCGTCAAGGTGTTGTTGAGGGCACTCTCCACAATGTCTTGCAGCTTGATGTCGAAAGTGGTGATGACATCGTCGCCGTTTTTGGCGTCCACGTCTTCGTCGGAACCTACCGGCATCCAATCGCCGTGGTGGATGCGACGCACCAACTGTTGGCCGTTTTGGCCTTTCAAGTATTGGTTATAGGCACCCTCGATGCCGAAATAATAGCCTTTCTGCTCGTTGGCCATGCCAAGCATGAGGCTGGCCAATTCCTTATAGGGATGCTCGCGGCGGATTTTCTTTTCCTTGATGATGCCACCTTTGTAGATGCCACGGTTGAAGATGACGAACGTCTCCATCTCGCGCAGCTCGGCTTGCGTGATGTTGAGGGCAATCTTGTAGTGGCGATTCTTCTTGGCCTTGCCTTCGGCGAAGAAAGCCTTCCACTGGGCGGCGTTGCGCTTCGGGAAAAGACCTGCCATCTGGCGGCAAAGCGAGTCGATGTTGTCGGCGAAAAATGCCGAATCCACGGCCTTGTAGTCGAAATAGACGTCATAGAGCGGAACCGAGGTGGCCATGAGTTGGCCGTCGCTCGAGAAAATGTTGCCGCGCGAGGCTTCCAACGTCCTCACTCGGTATTCGCGCTGCTCGGCGCGTTCCAACAGTTCGCTGTTGTCCTTGGTCTGCATCACGATGATCTTGGCGATGACGGCCACGCCGAAAATCAGGACCAGGACATAGACCAAGTAGGTCTTCATCAATGTGTCGGTTTTCGGGTCGGTCTTCATGGTTTCACGGTGTTAGAGGGTTCGTCGTTTGTTTCAAGGCGTTTCAGCGGCTCGGTGGCTTCTTTCATGCCGGTGCCGGCCAGCTTTTTGGCCAACACTGACTGCTTCGAGGCTTCCATGATGGCCGATTTCACTTGGACGTATTCCACCTGAAGGTCGTTCAAGCGTTTGGTGGTGCGCGTCAGTTCGCGGTTCCTCTCCTCGGCGATGTAGGTGTTGGTGATAACAGCCATCAGCAGCAAAGTGACGTAAACCATGAAAGGGAACTGCTTCGCAAAGGTCTCCTTCACGAGAAACTTGCCGCCCAACACCGACATGACGTGCTTGCCGCCGTTCTTTTTCTTCTTGGTCTCTTTCTTCTCTTCTTCCATGGCGATTATCTCCTTTCCGCGATCCTGAGTTTGGCGCTGCGTGCCCTGCCGTTACGTTCAATTTCCTCGTCGGAGGGAACGATGGGCTTGCGCGTAATGATATGATAAGGTGTGATGAGGTTGCCGTAAAAGTCCTTCTCCTCCTTGCCATCGGCATTGCCAGTCTTCATAAAGTTCTTCACGAGGCGATCTTCGAGCGAGTGGTACGACATCACCACAAGCCTGCCGCCCGGCTTCAGCACATCGGGGCATTGGCCGAGGAACGCCGTAAGTGCCTCAAGCTCTTGGTTCACCTCGATGCGCAAGGCTTGGAAGAGTTGGGCCAGCACCTTGTTTTCCTTGCCACGGGGCAAGCGGCGCTGCACGGCAGCCTTTAGCTGTTCGGTGGTCTCGATAGGTTCGTTGGCACGGGCCACGACGATGTCGGCAGCGACGAGCTGGGGCTGTTGCATCTCACCATAAAGCCGGAAGATGCGAGTGAGGTCGGCCTGGTCGTAGGTGTTGACCACGGTGGCCGCGTCGTTAGGGGTGAGCTGGCTCATGCGCATGTCCAACGGGCCGTCGAATCGGGTGGAGAAGCCTTTCTCGGGCGTGTCGAACTGATGCGACGAGACGCCCAAGTCGGCAATGACGCCGTCAACCTTCGCGCCGCCCTGGTAGAGCTGTATGAAATTCTTGAAATATTTGAAGTTCTGGGGGATGAAGGTGAAACGCTCGTCGTCGAAGGCGTTGGCAGCGGCATCCTCGTCCTGGTCGAAAGCGTAAAGATGGCCCGTGGTGAGACGTTCGAGGATGGCCCGCGAATGGCCACCGCCGCCAAAGGTGACGTCGACATAAACGCCGTCGGGACGGATGTCAAGTCCACCGATGCACTCGCTTAACATGACCGGATCGTGATACATAGCAGCCTCCTCCTTCTTTACTTTAGTTGATGTTCTCGCTCAAGAGGTCGAAGAACTCTTCGTCGCTCAGGTCTTCGTTGAGCGACTGCTCATACAGGTTCTTGTCCCAGATTTCCATCTTCGTCGTCACCGAGGTGATGACGATGTCCTTGACGAGCGAGGCCTTTTCGGCAAGGTCCTTGGTGATGAGCAGGCGACCGCTGCCGTCAAGTTTCACGAAACGAGCGCCCGCGTTGTATTTGCGCATGGCGGCCTCCTGCTTCTTGTTGAACTGGCTGAACTTGGAGCGCAACTGGTCTTGCACCTCGTCCCAGTCTTTCTTGGTGTAAAGTTCAATGCAGTGGGCATGCAACCCCGGACGCAGCACGAAGCCTTCCTCGACCTGCTCGCCCAGTTGCTCCTTGAACTCGCTGGGGACCAAAACCCGCCCCTTCGCGTCCAATTTGCAGTTGTAATGTCCTACCAAATAGCTCATTTTTCGTTTCGTTGATTTTTCAGCTGCAAAGATATACACTTTCTCCCACTTCTTGACATTTTCAGACACAATTTTTTTATTATGAGTTTTCAACATGGATTGTTGATAACCCTGTTGATAACCCTGTTCACTTATTGTTAACAATTTATGTTTCAAGGTCGTCTTGAATGTTAACATCAGGCAAAAAAGCGGGTTTTTCACGCCGTCAGGTGCGAAAATTCGACAAAATCAGGGATAACGTTTTTCTTTTTACTATTTTTGCCGATTGTAGAGAATCCTTTGACTATGGAAACGGAACAAAGCAACCTCATCGACCTCAGGAAAATCTTCACGGCCAAGGTGCCGAAGCTGATGAAACACATGCCGGAATGGCTGTTTCGCAAGATCCAGCGACTGCTTCACGAAGACGACATCAACGAGATCCTGACGAAGTATGCCGACAAGGATGGCCTCGACTTCATCAATGCGGTGGTGGCCGACTTCAACCTTGAGGTGGTGTTGAAAGGCGTCGACAACCTGATGGCGAGCAAGCGCGTCTTGGTGGCCTCCAACCATCCCTTGGGCGGCCTCGACGGCATCGCCCTCATCGGCGCGGTGGGCAACCATCGTGGCGTGACGCTGACGCCCGTCAACGATTTCCTGATGTTTGTGAAAAACCTGCGTCCGATCTTCATCCCCGTCAGCAAGGTGGGCAACGCTACGGCCAACCGCGAGGAGAACCTCAGGCTCTTCAACGAGACCTTCGCCGGCGATGCCACCATCTGCTATTTCCCCTTCGGCCTCTGCTCGCGCAAGACCAAAGGCGGCAAGATCATGGACCTCGACTGGAAAAAAACCTTTGTGACGAAGTCGAGAGCCTACCAGCGCGACATCGTTCCCGTCAACATCGAAGGACGCAACTCCAACTTTTTCTACAACCTTGCCCGTTGGCGCAAACGCTTGGGAATCAAGGTAAACATCGAGATGGCTTTCCTCGTCGACGAATTTTTCAAGCAGCGCAACAAGACGCTGACCATCAGCTTCGGCAAGCCCATCCCTTACCAGACTTTCGACCGACGTTTCACTGATGCGCAATGGGCCGAAAAGCTTCGCACCTTTTCCTACCAATTGGCCAACGACGCCAACCTGGTTTTTGACCCTCAAATTGAATACACGATATGACGAAAGATGTGATTGCACCCGTGTCGCTTGAGGCCATCATGGACGAACTGACCCGCGACAAGTTTTTCCGCAAGACGAACAATGCGGGCAACGAGATCTATATCCTCTCGGCCCACGACTCACCCAACATCATGCGCGAGATCGGACGCTTGCGCGAGCTGAGTTTTCGCGACTCGGGCGGCGGCACAGGCCTCGACTGCGACATCGACGACTTCGATACTCGCGACGAGAACTATTTCCACCAACTCATCGTTTGGAATCCCAACGACAAGGCCATTGTGGGCGGCTACCGGTTCTTGTTGTGCGACGGCCTCCCGCAAGACGACAAAGGCCAAGTCGACACGCCCACGAGCGAGCTGTTCCTCTATTCGCAGCGTTTCGTCGACGACTACCTGCCCTATACCATCGAGCTGGGACGCTCGTTCGTGCAACCTGCCTACCAGCCTTCCAAGAGCCTGTCAAAAGGGCTGTATTCGCTTGATAATCTTTGGGATGGCTTAGGGTCGCTCGTCGACATCTACCCCGAAGCCGAGTATTACTTCGGGAAGGTCACGATGTATCCCCAGTTTGAGCGGATGGCTCGCGACATGATTCTGTTCTTCATCCAAAAGCATTTTCCCGACAGAGATCATTTAGTGTGGGTGAAGCCCGAACTCGACCTGCCCATCCTCGCCGACCGCGAATGGCTCGAAAAGCTATTTGTGGGAGAGAACTACCGCGACGACTACAAAATCTTGGTAAAGCACGTGCGCGAACGCGGTGCCGCCGTGCCACCCTTGGTGAATGCCTACATGAACCTTTCGCCTACGTTGCGCTCGTTTGGCACGGCACTCAACCCAGGCTTCGGCGCGGTGGAAGAGACGGGCATCCTTATCACCATTAGCGACATGTTTGAGGAGAAAGTGAAGCGACACCTTATTTATGACATGAACGAAATTCCAGAACACCTTAAAATGCCATTCTATGCAAATTAACAAAGCCAATTTTTTGATGAGCAACACCCGATTCGAGTTTTTGCCCAACGACAACATTCCCGAATATGCTTTCATAGGACGCTCCAATGTGGGCAAGTCCTCCTTGATTAATATGTTAGTGCAACGCCGTGGGTTGGCCAAGACCTCATCGGTGCCAGGCAAGACAGTGGCCATCAACCATTTCATCGTCAACGATGCGTGGTATCTCGTCGACCTCCCTGGCTATGGCTATGCCCAGCACTCGAAAAAGAC
>DGXB01000033.1:2784-23850 GCA_002396205.1 Bacteroidales bacterium UBA4243 | reverse complement strand
TCCTCGTGTCACTGGTTCGATTCCCGTCGGTACCACCCTCCAAAACCGGACATCAGTTCGGTTTTTTTTGTTGCCCGAGACAGCCTATCGCGCAACCACCCATTCCTTGAGCGTCTTGGTCTCCTGCGAGAAGGCCATCCCCACCTTAACCACCGGCTTGCCTTCTGCCTGATATGGAATGGCATAGTCCTTGGAGTCGATTTGGGCCAATGCCTCCGCTGCCGTGCCGTGCATCTTCAGCTCCATGACATAGGTGGCATCGGGCATGAACACCACGAGGTCGGTGCGGCCGCGTGCCGACTTCACCTCGGTATAGGTTCTGCAGTTGAACATCGAGAAGACGACGTAGGTCAGCACCTGGTAATAAGCCTCATACTTGGTGATGTCGTCTAATTCCTTTTCGCCGAACTCCAAATAGGGTATCGCAGCGAAGAAGGATTGCATGGCTTTCATGGCTTCATCGAGCCGATGGGTGTAGAGATAGGCATAAAAGTCGTCGGCGAAGCCACGCGATCCCGTGTTGGGCAGGTTCATCATACTGACGAGAAAATTGTCCATGAAGCCCACCTTCACTTCGGCATTGGGGAAGTCGAGGGTGAACTTGTTGTGCAGCAAGTCGTATCCCTTGATGGTAAGGTAGCCCGACTGGTAGAGCAAGGGCAGTGCCGAGGTCATCCCCTCGGTGGGCACGTCGAACTCGGTGACGGGCACTTGCAGCTGTGGCAGGTCGAGCAGGTTGGTCTTGAACCGTTTCATGGCATCGAAAAGGAAGGTAGGCGTGCCGCTGGCAAACCAGAAATAGTCAAGGCTCTTGGATTTGAACACATTCACGAGGCTATAAGGGTTGTATATGTCCTCGGAGCCATCGCAGAAATGGTATCCGTCATAATTCAGCTTCAACCGGTCGATCATCTCTTCTTTAGGGCAATGGTATCTGTCGGCAAGCATCTGGATGTCGGGATCGAAAACGGTCAGCAGTTCGTTCTCTGTGATGCCGCACAAAGCACTATAGACGGGATCCATCGATATGTTAGTCAAGTTGTTGAGTGTCGAGAAGATGCTCAGTTGGCTGAACTTGGTGATGCCCGTGATGAAGACAAATTGCTCGTCGGCGTCGCAGGCCTTCACCACTTGGTAGAACTCCTGCATGATACGACGCACCTCAATCAGCAGGTCTGGCTTTTGAAGGTAGTCAAGCAGCGGGGCGTCATACTCGTCGAGGACGACGACCACTTTCTCCCCCATGGATGCGTGCAAGCCCTTGATGAGCTTCTTGAACCGCGTTCCCGGCGAGCCTTCGGTATGCGCCACCCTGTATTTCCCCTCGTGGTCGTCGAGTTGGCTGTGCAGCTCGTCGATGATTTGCTGAAGCTCATACTTGTTCTTGCAAGTGCTCATGTCGAAGTGCAGCACCGGATATTGTTTCCATTCCTTCTCCAACTCGCCGATGGCCAATCCCTCGAACAAGTCTTTGCGGCCTTGGAAGTAGTATTTCAAGGTGCTGCAAAGCAAGCTCTTGCCGAACCTGCGCGGGCGGCTGAGGAAGACAAATCGTGATTCTTTGACCATCCGATAGATTAGGTCGGTCTTGTCGATGTAGATGCGTCCGTCCTGACGAATGATTTCAAAATCCGCCGTGCCGGCGGTGTAGAGTCTCATCTTTTCCATGGTGCGGTGATGTTTTGCGCTGCAAAGTTAGAAAATAATCCTTTCCCGGCACGACCATAACGAAAAAAGCACCTCCCTCATGGGGAAGTGCTTTCTTTCGCTTTTGAACGTGAGTATTAATCCACCGTGATGTCAAACGTTGTGAACCAAGCGGGCTTAATCACATTGTGAACATCAACAGCATCCCAATAGTCGTCAAACACACAATCCGGAATAGTCGGATCCATGAATTTGATGGTAACCTTGAAGCCTCTGTACAAGGCACCTGGTCTGAGGACGATGCGGAAACGCTTCGGCTCGCCAGTAAGCATGACACCAGTGGTAGTGCCGTTGCTGACCTTGGAGCAATCGAGTTTCATGGTCTTGCCAGCACCGTTGTTATCCTCATAGTATCCAATGCTTTGCAGGTATCTTGCCATCTCGTCAGCATAAGTGGCATCACCACCTTCAAGCAAACCGAGCAATCTGGTAAAATCCGCGGAACTTTCAATTGCGCCAAGGTTAAGCGACAACTGGCCAGAGAGGTTGAATACTTTATCTTCAACGATGATTTCTTTCACACAGGGGCTATCCGTCCTCGAAGTATTAATCCTAAGATTCAGGATACCGAAGATATGATCCAAGGTGATGTTATCTGAAAGACTCTCGGGCTTGCCAGCCAACACTAAAGCATTGGGGTCGGCAAGGTAATCCGAATTATACTCTTGACGATCGCTAACCGTGAAGGTCTCGCGGTTGTCTGGGAGCGTGCTTGCGCCACTGGCTTTGCCGGCAGGATAGAAGTAGCGGAAGCCCAAATCTTTCTTGGCTCCCACTGGACGGCCTTTGAATTTGGTCGTTGTTTGGCCTTCGGCCCCTGGAAGTGCTGTGTACTCACGGGCGATGGAATTGCCATTGGATGACAAGTTGTAGACCATAATCTTGTCACCATTGTTCCATCTAAACTGACCATTGAGATCGACATATGCCCTGTCGGTAGGATCTTCATGCATCTGGCCCAAACTAACGGTGAACTCGGCATTTTCTTCCGACTTTTTGCACGAGCTGGCCGAAACGGCAAACAAGGCTACCATGCACATCACACCAATAAGTTTTACATTTTTTTTCATTTTTCCAAATTTTTAGATTCTAAGTTGTTTGTTTAGTTTCAGATTATAACAAATCAAGTTCAGGACTATTAACCTTGACCACCAAAGCTACCTCCGCCAAGGTCGCCCGTCACTTGAGGCGCAGATTCCATAAGCACGCCAGCTGTCATCATGACTTCAATCACTTCAGCCACAGGGGCTTCGTAAGTTTTGTTCATCTTTTTCATTTTTTTACTTCTTTTTTTAGTTAGACTTATTTGTTTGTTAATTGTTTCTGTGTTTCCTTTTCACACTCTTTCAGCCTGCAAAAATACACAATTAATTCATACGCAAGAAAAAAAATTGAAAAATTTTCATCTTTTTTTTGTAAACATCTGAAAAAACGGAATAATCAGAACCTTTCGTTTCTTCTGCGTTTTCCGATGTTGGATGTTGAACACCTCAGTTGCCATGCAGGTTCTTGCGGAAGCCCGCACGCAGCGAGACTTTCAGCTCGTGGGCGGCCTGCTTGGGGAACACCTTCGCCAAGTGGAAATAGTCGATGAAGATGCAGATGAAGGCGTGCAGCTTTTGTAGCAAGCGGCGCTTGGGGCAGTTGAGCTTGAACTTCCTTTGCCGCTTGAAGTTGCCTTCCTCCATCACCCGCTGGTAGAGCCGGCCCACGGCGCGGGCGTTGCCGCTCACGCCGAAAGGCATCTCGGCCTCGGGCAACCCAATGTAGTCCACGAAAATTCCACCGAAGGTCTGCCAAGGCTGCATCAGGCCCATAGCCTCGATGTAGCTGCGGAGCTTGTCTAAGTCGAGCTGTCCGTGGAAGGCGTGGAGCGTCATGGCCACGTCGCTCAGCTGGCGCAGACCCACGCCCGAGGTCAGGAAATGGTGCCAGGCATGGAAGAAGGTGAAGAACACCATGAACTCCTTGGAGGGGACGGACAGCTCGAAGCCTTCGAAGCTGACGCGCCTTGCCTCGTCGAAGAGACCTTCGCGCTCAATGGCGGCATAGGCCTCGCGCTCGTCGGGATCCACCTCGTCGGCGCTCACGCGGTGCACCTCCATGGCGTATTGGCCGAACTCGATGTTGAAATGCTTGCCGCTGTCGACCTCCTCGCCCCAGTTGTAGCTGCCGGGCATGTTGCGCAACACGGCGCAGGCATGGTGGAACTCGTCGAGACCCACGAAGATGTCTATGTCGCCAAACTGACGCAGGCTGGGGTTGGGATAGAGCATCGAGAGGCTGAAGCCTTTGAGCAGCACCGGCTCGATGCCGTTTTGCCTGAGCATCTGCACCGACGCAACCAGTATTTGCTTCAGGTGCAGCTGGTTGACGAGGTTGACACGCATGCTGTCGCGCATCTGGCGGAGCATCTCATCAGACGGACGGCGGTCGTCGGTCATGCGCGTGGCCAAGTCGCCCAGCAGGCTGGTGTTGCCATGGTGGTTGGCGATGTGCATCACCCCTTTCCAGTCGATGGGGCCGGAGAGGGCGAGCGGCGTGTTCCACAAGGCGGAGCGCAACAGGGCGAAATATTGCGATTCGGTGGGTGTCATCTTACACCTTATTAATTAATCCTCTATAAGATTGGCTTCTTTCCAGGTTTGGAGCATGGTGGTCACGTCGTTTTGGGCCACTTCGCGTGTGATGTCGTAGTTGTCGAGCAGGATATTGACCAGCGTGTCGACATCAAACTCCTTGCCTTCGACCTCTTGCCAGAGCAGGGCGGCGGAGGCGTTCAACGAAATCATGCGGCTGAAGTCGACCGCTTCGAGTCCTTCGGCCACGAGGATATATTCCTGCCCCAGCGGGCGCAACGTAAAACCTTTTCTTGTCTTCATATCTGTTTGAATTAGTGATGTTTTCCAAATAATTTATTCCATTTCCTGTAGAACTTCAGCAGGTACCTCCTGACGGGGAGGAGCTTTCGCCACAGCCAGCCCTTGCCGGGGCGACGATGGCGATTGGAGGGTGTGATGATTTCGACCACGACGCCCAGCACCTCGGAGCGCGAGCCTTTCTCGGTGCCTTGCAGGTTGCCGTCGCCCATCAGCGTGACCATGTCGCCGTCGAGGGCGATGATGCGGTGCATCACATAGCGACCGCCGAACCGCGCCAAGACGATGTCGCCCACATGCAGCGATTCGGGCTTTCGCAGCCTCACATTGTCGACGTCGCCGCGAATGAAGGGCAACATGCTGTTGCCTTTTGGGGTCATGACCACCTCGCGCCCGGCGTTGAGCAGTTCGGCGACCTCGCCAATCAGCACCTCGTTTGGCAACACCACCTTCGTCATGGCCTATTGCGCGACGGTTTGGAAGCAAAGCCTTGCGGCATCGGCATCGGGGAGGCAGTCGAGACCGTAGCACGGCACGGTGCTGATCACCTTCTCGTTGGTGGCATGAAGCCCGTCGGCCATCTCCTTGATGAAGCGGTAGCCTGAGAACGAGACGTACATGGCCGCGTAAGCCTCAAGCATCGACAAGCGATGGATGCGGTTGGCCTTGGCCTGATGCAGGTCGACGATGGCCCCGACGGGGTAGGACAAGTTGCGGTAGCACGGCGTCTTGCCGCTCCAAGGCGAGCCGTAGACCCACACTTCGCCATTGTCGGCAACACGAAGGACGGGGTTGTCGTCGTTGAGCAATTCACAGCCATCTATATTATTGATCCACAGTTGGCTATGTGTGCTTTTTCCTGTTCCGCTCTTACCCAAGAAGAGGTAGCCTTTGCCATTGTTGACCGTCACCGACGAGTGCATCAGCAGCGTGTTCTTTTTGGCCGTCGCGAAAGCGAACATCAGCATCATCACCGTGCTGACCGAGAACCTCATGCTTCCGAGCACACGGAAATGGGCCTGCCTGAAATCCTTGTCAGTGATAAGGAACACCCTGACGGGCGCTTCGAGCGTGGGCGCGATTTCGAGCAACCACTTCCCATTCCAGTCGTAAAGCTCAATGCGTGGCATGTCGGGGGCCTCGCAACTCACCGTAACCTTCTGCTTCTCAGAGGTATCAGGCATCAAGTCGATCAAGTCGGCTGAAAAAACAAGATTGTCGTCGGCCTCGGTTTCAAACGCTTCATAGGGATGCATCTCGTTCCACGCACGATGGTTGTCGGGCATGACAACGGCGAACCTGTGGCCTGCGACTTCGTAAACTCTCTTCATCGGATAAAATTTTGCGCAAAGATAGGAATTATTGTTGATTGTTGAATTAACTACGTTGAATTTTCAATTTGTTGGATGTTGAATTGTTGGAATAAAAGCGGAAAAAAAGAAATTCCTTATTTTTGCACGGATTTTTCGACAAAGAAATGGCAAAGAAAAAAACACACGACAAAGCGGTCCTGCGGGACACGGGGCGCGGCGTTTCGACAAGCTCAACGCCCGCCAAGACCTATAATATATTAATGGCCCTCCTGACGGGCGGATTGCTCACTGCGGCATGGCCCACTTGGGGCATTGCGCCATTGGTTTTCATCGGCTTGGTGCCGTTGCTCATGCTTGAAGACCGCATCGCGCATGGCGAGAAGGGGAAACTGTTCTGGCTCTCGTTCCTCGCCTTCCTGATTTGGAACGTGGCCACGACCTGGTGGATATGGAACGCCACCCCAGCCGCCACCTTGGCCTGGATCCTGAACGCGATTTTCATGGCCACGGTGTTCAACGTGTTTCACCTGACGAAGAAGAAAGTGTGTAACAAGCCGTTGGGCAACCTCTTCCTCATCCCCTATTGGATGGCCTTCGAATACCTCACCTACCTCTGGGCCGCCAAATGGCCGTGGCTCAACTTGGGCGGGGTGTTTTCAAGCACCGTCAGTTGGGTGCAGTGGTACGAGTATACTGGCGTGGCCGGAGGAACGCTTTGGGTTCTCTTGGTCAACATATTGATTGCCAACATCATCCAGTATTTCAAGGAAAAAGAGGCCAAGCCCTTATTAATTAATATAGGTGTAGAGTTGCTCGTCGTGATGCTGCCCATCCTTGCCAGCAAGAGCGTCTACAAGCACTATGAAGACCAGGGCGACGACACGGAAGTCATCGTCGTGCAACAGAACTGCGACCCGTGGAACGAACAGTTCGACAGCAAGTTTTACGACCAGGTCATCCAAAACAACATCAACCTCTCGCTGCCTTTGGTGACGCAAAAGACAAGATTTATCGTCAGCAGCGAGTCGGCCATACAGGAAGGCATCTGGCTGCACGAGACCCAAAACGCCAAAGCCCTGAACACGCTGCATGAATACGTGAAGCGGTTTCCGCAATTGGCCTTCGTCATTGGCGGGACCACCTACGAATTTGTGCCCCAAGGCATGGAAGACGACTTTCCGGCCCGACACATCGAAGGCACCAACCGCTATTACTATTGCCACAACTCGGCCCTGCTCATCGACACGGCGAGGCTGCAACTCCACAACAAGTCGCAACTCACGCCAGCGGTGGAGGCCATCCCCGAATGGATGGGCTTCTTGAAGAACTACAGCATCACCATGGGCATCGCCCGAGGCACCTTGAAAGGCGACCCCGAAGCCAAGGTGATGACCTTTGGCGGACACAAAGTGGGCGTCCCGATCTGTTACGAATCCGCCTTTGGCGAATACGTCAGCACCTTCTGCAAGAAAGGCGCCGACCTGCTTTTCGTCATCACCAACGACGGCTGGTGGGGCGACACGCCAGGCTATCGCCAGCATTTCGAGTTCTCGAAACTGCGTGCCATTGAGAACCGCCGTTGCGTGGCCCGCTCGGCCAACACGGGCCGCTCGGGATTCATCAACCAGCGCGGCGACGTGCTGCAGCAGACCCAATATTGGGTGCCCGACGCTATCAAAGCCACGATGAAAGCCAACACCAAAGTGACCTTCTATGCCCAGCACGGCGACTACCTGAGCCGCATCGCGGTCTATTTGACCTTCGTGCTGCTCATCACCTGGATCGCCATGAGCATCATCCGCTGGAACCAAGCCGGAGAAAGACCTGCCAAACGCAAGAAGAAATGAAACTATCGTTAGGGCCTTTCCAAGGCATCACCGATGCGCCCTTCCGCAACGTGTTCAAACGGCACTTTGGCGGCATAGACAAGTTCTATACGCCGTTTTTCACCGGCATCCAGAAAGACCACGCGAAGAACCTGCAAGTGGAGGAAATCGACCCAACGTGCAACGACGTGGAAACCCTGACGCCGCAAATCCTCAGCGCCGACGCTGAAGAGGTTTTGCGCTTCGCCAAGCAATGCAAGGAACTGGGCTACAAGGAAATCAACTTGAACATGGGCTGTCCGTTCCCGAGAGTCGCCAACAAGCGGCGCGGCTGTGGTCTCCTGCCCTACCCCGACATGGTGGAAACCATGTTCGAACGGATTTTCGAGGGCATCGGCGAAATGAAATTCAGCGTGAAATGCCGTTTGGGCTATTTCGACCCAAAGGAAATCGAAGCCATCATCCCGATTTTCAACCGTTTTCCACTGAGCGAATTAATCATTCATCCGCGCATCGGGAAACAGCTCTACAAAGGCGAGGCCGACGTGGAACGCTTCAAGGCGCTGACACCTTATATTAATACGCTGTTGGTTTATAACGGCGACATTGTTTCGGTGGACAGCTTCAAACGTATCTGCAACACCGTGCAGCCCGTGAACCAATTCATGCTGGGGCGTGGATTGCTGGCCAATCCGTTTTTGGCGGAGGAAATCAAGGGCACATGCATCATCGGTGTCAACCGTCATTGCGAGCAAAACAAAACAATCCAAGAAGCCAACGCTCTGGATTGCTTCGTCGTTCCTCCTCGCAATGACGCAACGCGGCAGTCAGGGGATTACACCGTCGTTCCTCCTCGCAATGACGCAACGCAGCAATCAGGGGATTACACCGTCCGTCTTCCCCGTAATGACGAACCCGCCAACAAGACAAACAGATTACACCATTACGTCATCGACCTTTACGAAGACCGGTTGCGCCATGCAGGCGGCAGCCCGAAGGTATTAGGGAGAATGAAGGAACTGTGGTCCTACCTGATGAATAGCTTTGAATCACCTCAGGATGTTTGGCGTAAAATCAAGAAAATCAACGTGCTGAAGGAATACGAAGAAGCCGTTGAAACAATATTCCGAGACATTGAAATCACGATAAAATAGTGTTTCAATTCATTATTATTATGAATAAATAATGAATGAAAACACTAAATTAGGACAAAGAGCTTCATTTCAAACAAAAGAAAGCTCCTACGGAGCATAGCCCATTGTTTCAAAGCGATTTGTTATTAAAAGACAGCTCCTATGGAGCAATGATTAAAAGCTCAGCCAACTCAAAATAATGATTTAAAACATTAAAATCATATAAAAATAGTGTTTTGAAACACTAAATTCATATAGGAATAATGTTTTGAAACATTTTTTCAATATAAATATCGTAGATTCAGATATTATTCGTAACTTTGCAGCGCAAAAACGAAACAACATGAAAGAATTGGAAGATTTGGAAGAAATCATGCGGAGCTATCGCAACAAGTTGTCCGCCGTGGGGACTACCTTCCACAGAGGCCTCTACACGAAAATCGACTGGGACGACCGCCTCATCGGCATCAAAGGGCCGAGAGGCAGCGGAAAGACCACCATGCTGTTGCAACGCATCAAGGAAAACTTCGAGGACAAAGGGCAAGCCCTTTACATCTCGTTGGACAACCTTTGGTTTGCCTCACACAACCTGATGGACCTCGTAGACTACCACTATACGCACGGCGGCACGCATCTTTTCATCGACGAGGTGCATCATCTCCCCTATTGGCAGACGCTGCTGAAGAACATCTACGACGACTTCCCGACGCTGCATGTGGTCTACACAGGCTCGTCGATGCTGCGAATCGACCATTCGCAAGGCGACCTTTCGAGGCGGCAGTTGGTGTATCATCTGCCTGGGCTTTCGTTTCGCGAATACCTTGAGTTTGAAGGGCTATACAAATGCGAACCACTTGAATTGGAAGACCTTCTGAAAGATCACGTCAAGATTGCCGAGGCCGTTTGCGAGAAAATCAAGGTGGTGCCTGCCTTCGAGAAGTATCTGAAGCAGGGCTACTATCCTTTCTACAAGGAAGTGAAGAAAGGCTACGCCATGCGGCTGCAACAAGTGGTCAACCAGGTGATTGAGAACGACTATCCCGCCATCGACGAGGTGTCGATGGCGACCATCAGGAAGACCAAGAAGATGCTCATGCTGTTGGCCGAAAAGGTGCCACAAACGCCCGTGATGACCGAACTCTACGCCCAGTTGAACACCGACCGCAACCAAGGACTGAAGATGATGCACGCCTTGGAGCGCGGCGGGCTGCTCGGGCTGCTGTCGAGCGAAGCCAAGAGCTTCAAAGGACTGGCACGACCCGACAAAATCTTCCTGAACAACCCCAACTTAATGTACGCTCTGACATCAAAACCCGAAATAGGGACGGTACGCGAGACTTTCTTCTTCAACCAACTGAGCCAGACACAAACCGTGACCTTCCCGAAAAAAGGCGACTTCGCCGTGAACGGAAAATACCTCTTCGAGGTGGGCGGCAAGAACAAGAGTTTCGAGCAAATCAAGGACATCGAAAACAGTTTCTTGGCCGTGGACGGCATCGAAGTGGGGTATCACAATAGGATTCCGCTTTGGGTGTTCGGGATGATGTATTGACATGGGACGTGGGGCAAACGCAAAAAGCCTCTCTTGCGAGAGGCTTTTTTTGTTTTCTGCAAGCGGGACGCTTGCGAACCTGGTTTATTCGAAGGAGGCGATGGCCTTCTTGATGATTTCAATGGCTTCGCGGAGTTCGGCCTCGGTGATGACCAAAGGCGGAGCAAAGCGGATGATGTGCTGGTGGGTGGGCTTGGCCAGCAGGCCGAGGTCACGCATCTTGAGGCACACATCCCAAGCTTCTTTGCCGTCTTTGGGTTTGATAATCACGGCATTGAGCAAGCCCTTACCACGGACTTTCTCAATCATCGGGCTCTTGATCTTGCCGATTTCCTCACGGAAAATCTTGCCCAGACGCTCGGCATTCTCCATCAGGTGCTCTTCCTTGATGACCTCAAGGGCGGCGATGCTCACGCGGGCAGCAATCGGGTTGCCACCGAAGGTGGAGCCGTGCTCGCCGGGCTTGATGTTCAGCATGATGTCGTCGTCGGCCAAGACGCAGCTCACCGGCACCACACCGCCACCGAGGGCCTTGCCCAAGATGAGGATGTCGGGGCGCACGCCTTCGTGGTCGCAAGCCAGCATTTTACCCGTGCGGGCGATACCGCATTGCACCTCGTCGGCCATGAACAGCACGTTGTGTTTCTTGCAGATGTCGTAGCACTTCTTCAGATAGCCGTCGTCAGGCACATAGACGCCAGCCTCGCCTTGGATAGGTTCGAGGAGGAAACCGGCGATTTCGTTGCCTTGCTCTTCGAGCACTTTCTCCAGAGCATCGGGATCATTGTAAGGAATGCGGATAAAACCAGGCGTCATCGGGCCGTAGTTGGCATACGACTCAGGATCGTTGCTCATGGTGATGATGGTGATGGTGCGGCCATGGAAGTTGCCTTCGCAGCACACAATCTTCACCTTGTCGTTCGGGATACCTTTCTTGACGACACCCCAACGGCGGGCTAACTTCAGGCCCGTTTCGTCGGCTTCGGCGCCCGAGTTCATGGGCAGCACCTTGTCGTAACCAAAGTATTCTGTCACGTATTTCTCCCACACGCCGAGTGCGTCGTTATAGAAAGCGCGGCTGCTGAGGGTGAGGCGCTCGGCCTGGTCGGTCATGGCCTTGATGATTTTCGGGTGGCAGTGGCCTTGGTTGACAGCGGAATAAGCCGAAAGGAAGTCGAAATACTCTTTACCTTCGACGTCCCACACCTTGGCGCCCTTACCTTTGGCGAGGACGACCGGCAGCGGGTGATAGTTATGGGCTCCGTACTTGGCTTCGAGGTCCATAGCTTGTTGCGATGATGTGATTTTCTCGATCATAGTTGGTTATTTAAGGATTTAAAGATTAAAATTTAAAATTCAAAGATTTGAAAATTGAACTGCAAAGGTAGGGTTTTATTTTACTCCTCCGCATTTTTGTCTTGATTTTTCCCAATAATTCTCCAAAGCACAAACGCTACAATTGCAGCAATGACCAAAGCCAGCAGGCCAAAAAAGGCAAGTCGGTATTGGTTGCGTTGGGATTGGAGCTGGCCGAGTTGCTTATTTTGGGAATCGGAATGTTCGAGAAGGTCGGAAGCCATGTTCTCCAAATCGAAGTTCCGCTCATAGAGGTCGGCGATTTCGCGAGAAAGTGCGGCTTGACGTTCCTCAAAGTCATCGAGGGCGGCATTCATCTCATCGAATCGCCCCAGCCGAGCATAATCGGCAACCAACGACTTCGTCAGAGAAGGCCGCATGTGGGTAATGCCTGACGCTTTTTCCATCTCGGAATAGCGTTGGTAATAGCCCATAGAATTGGCGGCCTGGCCCAATTGGGAGTAAACCTTCACCAGCCCGACACAAGCCTCCATCTGTCCCGAATAATAGCCATTGCTCTCCGCCAAGGCCAAGGCTTCCTTATAGGTCGCAATGGCTTCTTCCCATTCCCCACGCTTGGCCATGATGTTGCCCAGTTCCACATAGGCCGTAGATTTCTCCTTGCTGAGAAACACCTCGTTTTCCATATATGGCCTTGGCTTCCCTCCGCAAGCTATGGCCTTTTGAAGATAATAGATGGCTGAATCATAGTCGATGATACTGTTTTCATATATCGTTCCCAGATTCTTATAGGCCAAAAAGGCATAATAGTTATCTCCATGCTCCTCGAATCTTGGATAAACCTTCCAATAAATCTTTCTTGCCTCTTCCACCAAGTCCCTTTCCATATAAACCACGGCGATGTTGGATTCCATTCGGCACGCCCTATGGTCGTCGCCAACGGATTCGAACAACTTTTTCGCTTCCCGGTTGTATTTCAACGATTGGTCCAAGTCGTTGCGCTTATACCAAATCGTTCCCATATTTGAAAGCACATAGGCGAGAGCCGAGGTGTCGTTCAGGCGCTTGGCCAGAACCTCGGCCTTTTCGTAGACCTGATAAGCCGTATCGATGCTTCCCAAAGCAAATTCGTAGGTGGCCAAGTTCCACAGCGCTTCAAAGGCGTTTTTTGTGTCGCCGAGGGCTGAAAACCGACCATACGATTGTTGCAAATAATACTTAGCTAAATCCAGATCGCCATGATAGGCATATTGGATGCCAAGCACATAGTTGGCTTTCGCCTCCAAATCGGCAAGACCTTGATTGTGCGCTTCTTGGATGGCTTTTTCGCCCCAATCCAAGCAGTCGTCGTAAGAAACATCGTAAAACTCCCAAGTCAGTTCGATCATGGTCAACACTTTGTCGCGACCTTCTTGGGCAGGCAACACGGCCTCAAGGCTATCCACGACCCGAGTGTCGGGCTGCCCCAAGACCGAAACAGACAACACAAAGAAAACCAATATGTTGAGCAAACGCTTCATCAAATGAACATGTTGTATCGTTGTTCGTCGAAGATGGTGGTCGTCTCGCCGTGGCCGGAGAAGACCTCGGTGTCGTCGGGCAGGCGGAACAGGCGTTCCTTGATGCTCGTGCGAAGTGTTTCGTAGTTACCTCCTGCAAAGTCGGTGCGCCCGATGCTGCGGCAGAAGAGCGCATCGCCAGTGAAGACCCAACCTTCCATTTGGGCATAAAGGCTGATGCTGCCTTCGGCGTGTCCAGGCGTGCTGATGACCTCAAGCGTGCTGTTGCCCACCTTGATGACCTCGCCATCGCTCAGCCAGCGGTCGGGCAGCTCGCATTCGCCCTTGAAAGGAATGCCGAACAACAGCGATTGCTGCTTCGAGCGTTGGAAGTCAGCTTTCACGTTGGGATGCGCCGCCACTGGGATGCCGTATTTCTGCTTGACGGCAGGATTGCCGATGATATGGTCGAGATGGCCGTGCGTATTGATGGCCAAAATAGGTTTTAGACGATGGCTGTCGATGAAGCCGAAGAGTTGGTTTTCGGCACCGACTGTATCACAGCCTGGGTCGATGATGACGCATTCTTGGGTGTCGTTGTCGTAAACGACGTAGGTGTTTTCCGCAAAGGGATTGAAGACTAAGGATTCGAGTTTAAGCATAATTCAAATTTTTGCAAAAATAATGATTTATATCATACTGCCACAAGTCGTTGTCCCAAAACATGCAACACTTCCTTGATTTGCATCATCCTTTTGGGGCTAGGCTTTTTAATACCATAAATGTATTTCGAGAGCAAACTCTTGTTGATGCCCATGCTGCGAGCCACTTCCGAGACGTTAAGTTGCGGAAACTGCCGAAAAATGGCGGCCACTTCGTTAAATTCATTAGGTTCTTCGGTTTGGTAGAAACTCGAAATATGGATGTCTTCGTCAAGGTGTTTCCAACGCAAAGCCGTTCCATGGAGCACGATGGACACATCATTGCGTTCATTTTCAGATGCTTCTTTCAATAACGGGAAAGCCTCCAAAGGGCGGCTGTATTCCTTGCCTTCGCTTGAAAGGATGAATATCCTATCGCCTTCAAACCAAACTTTTACAATCGTTTCGCTTTCAGTCATTTTCATCATGATATTGATTCCAAACTTCAACAATCTCGTTTTTATACATTTTCACGAGTTTCAATGCCCGTTTCAAATCTTGAGCCTTCAGACCATGGTTGTAAACCACTTGAATCTCTGGATCAATGGCAATCTTAGCCTCGTCATCGCCTTTCACTACATGAACATGCACGGGCGCATGGTCTTCTGAAAAAAAGAAGAAGCGAAGACCGAATATCTCAAACACAGTTGGCATAATTAGTACATTTAGCTCGGCAAAAGTAGGGATAATATTTTATCCCCACAAGGGCCATAGAAAGATTTGGCCATCAAAAAACTGCAAACTGCCAAAAAATGCCTACCTTTGTAGCCAAATTTTACAGAATGAACCCGAAGGGGAAAAACACTATCAGGCTTATGGTATTTGCCTTGCTCCTCGCAATGGCGCCGATGGCTCATGCCCAGTTCTACAACGGCATGAACATGTCTTTCGGGAAGAATCGTGTGCAGTGGGGCGACTTCCATTGGTCGTACTACATGAACGACAACTTCGACGTGTATTTCTACCAAGGCGGTGACGATTTAGCCAAATATGCCCAAGCCTATGCCAAAGACCAGATTCCGCGCCTTGAGACACGCCTCAACAGCCGCTTCGGGAAGAAAATCCAGTTTATCGTGTTCAACAGCAAAGCCGACTTCAAGCAGAGCAACATCGACCTTGAGGAAGAGGAAAACGGCAACACGGGCGGCATCACCAAGATTATCGGGTCGAAAGTAATCCTTTATTTCGACGGCGACTTCACCCACTTTGAAGCCCAAATCCGCGAAGGCATTGCGCGACTGCTCTTCAACCAAGTGATGAACGGCATCAGCATCGGGTCGCAAATCCGCAGTTCGTATCGCTACAACATCCCACAGTGGTTCCAGGACGGCCTCGTTGCCTACATCGCCGGCAACTGGGATTGCCAAAAGGAAGCACAACTGCAGCGCGGAATAACATCGGGCAACTACAAAAAAATCAACCATTTGCGCGATGATGACGCACGGATCGCCGGTTATTCGTTTTGGAACTTCATCGACGAGAAATACGGCAGCAAGTCGTTCAACGACATCCTGACCTTGGCCGAAAACACACAAAACGTCAGGAAGGCCCTTCGCTACGTCACCGGCAAGGAATACAACGACTTGGTTGAAGAATGGTACGATTTCTACAAGGCACGGTATGAAACCGTCTTAGTCAACCTGCCCACCGACGTGATGAAGCTGAGATACAGGAAATACCGCACCTTCACGCAGCCCACCATCAGCCCCAACGGAAAGATGATCGCCTACGTCAGCAACGACGAGGGCAAGATACGGCTTTGGCTCGAAGACCTGCAAAGCGGCAAACGGCAGCAACTCTTCAGCGCGGGCTACCGCTCGGATGAAAACGTCGACACCTCGTTCCCGCTCCTGGCATGGCACCCCAACGGCGAAATCCTCTCCTTCATTCTCGAAGAAAAGGGCAAGATCCAACTCTACAACCTTGACATCAACTCGGGCAAGAAAGCCTGTACCTATCTTTTTGATTTCCAAAAGGTAAGCTCATTCTCTTACGCCCACAAGAGCCGCAAGATCGTGCTGGCCGCCACCCGCATGGGCAAGCCCGACATCTATGTCTACAACCTGTTTTCCAACACGTTGGAGCAAATCACCAACGACTATCACACCGACCTCAACCCCGTGTTCACCTTCGACGACCGGCAAATTGTGTTCAGCTCGAACCGCGACAACGACACCTTGAAGACAGACGACAAAATCGGCTTCCAGAACAAGCAATTCGACTTATACGCCTACAACTATATTAATAAAGGTGTGGTTTTGCAAAACCTCACCCAACAACGCTACTCGAACAACATCCTGCCCGAGCCACTGAAAGACGGCAGCCTGCTCTACCTGAACGACACGAGCGGCTACTATAACCTCTACCAAATCCGATTCGACAGTGCCATCAGCCACATCGACACCATAGTGCATTATCGCTATTTCGGCAAGAAAGAGCAACTTACGGACTATTCCACCAACATCATCGACTACAGTTACCAGCCCCGCGACCACAAAGCCGCGATGCTGATGGCCGACCAAAAGGGCGAGAAATTCTTCATGTCGCCCATCCTGCGCGGCCACGAAGAGCACCTCAGCCAATTGAGTCCCTATGCGCAAAAACGCCTGATCGCCGAACTCGTCGAGAAGAAAAAAGACACGATGGCCAGCTCCGTCTCGAAGCACCGTTTTTCGAGCAGTTACCGCTATTCGCGACGCAAACGGCAAGCCAACGGACCGTTGGGGACCGACACGGCATTGTTAGCGCAACGCGAGGCCACGGGGCCAAAGAAACCCCAAAAGAGAGACACCATCCAGCGGCCCAACAACTACTATGTGGAACTCTTCGCCGACCAGCTGATGAGCCAAATCGACTTCACCAACATGAACTACAGCTACCAGCCGTTCACGGGAGGCATTGCGCCCATCTACCTCAACTCGGGCTTCAACATCTTCTTTGGCACCAAGATGAACGACCTGATGGAAGACTACAAGATAGAACTCGGTGTAAAGCTCAACACCAGCCTCACCAACAACGAATACATGCTGCGTTTCAGCGACTACAGCAAGCGCCTCGACAAGAGCATCACGCTGCACCGTTATGTGACCGACGACTATTCGAGCTACTATTACCGAACCTTCACCAACGAGGCGTTCTACATGTTGAGCTATCCCTTTAGCGAGATACTAAGCCTTAGAGGCACAGCCATTTACCGCCTCGACCACAAGGTCAACTTGGCCATCGACGACTACAGCTTGGCCGACAAGGACCGCTACGAGAACTGGGGGGGCGTGCGTGCCGAACTCGTTTACGACAACTCCAAGAAAATCGGGACCAACCTTCGCGTCGGGGCACGAGGCAAGGTGTTTGCAGAATACTACCAACGCATTGCCTTGAACACCAACAACATGGTGGTCGTAGGCTTCGACTATCGCCACTACACCCGCATCAGCCGCAACTTCATCTGGGCCAACCGCATCGCGGGCAGCAGCTCGTTTGGGCAACAAAAGCTCATCTACTACATGGGCGGTGTCGACAACTGGATTCTGGCCCGATTCGACCAAGGCGCACCAGTCGACTACACACAAAACTTTGCCTATCAGACCCTTGCCACCAACATGCGCGGCTTCAGCCAAAACATCCGCAACGGCAACAACTTCGTCGTCCTGAACAGCGAGCTGCGCTTCCCCGTGTTCAGCTATTTCATGAATCGGCCCATCAACCTGAAATTCATCCGCGACTTCCAGATTGTGGCCTTCGGCGACATCGGCACCGCCTGGACGGGCTGGAACCCTTACGACCCAAGCAACTCGCTCTACAACACCCACATCAGCGACGGCAACTTGGACATCACCGTGACGGAGATGAAAGAACCCTTGGTGGGCGGCATCGGTTTCGGGCTGCGCACCAGCATCTTAGGCTATTTCGTCAGAGGGGACGTGGCTTGGGGCATACAAGACGGGCAAATTGCCAAGAAACCGCGATTCTACCTGTCGTTCAACCTTGATTTCTGAGTCGCCGACTTGCGCATCGCGTGGCGCACCGTAAGGAAGGCCGAAGTGCAACCCACCACCAAAATCGTGGCGAAAATCAGCAAGACATCTTTCATTTTCAGCAAAACGGGATAGGCATCCACGACATAATTGCCGCCTCCCGTGCCAAACTTCACGAAACCGAACTTCTGTTGCAGCAACACCACGATGATGCCCAACAGCAACCCGATGATGCCACCCGCCACCGAAATCAGCAAGCCTTCGTTCATGAAGATTTTGTGAATCAAGCGGTTGTCGGCACCCATCGCCTTCAGGATTTCGGTGTCCTTGCGCTTATCGATCATCAACATGGAGAGCGAGCCTACCACATTGAAGGTGGCCAAAATCAGGATGAAAGTGAGGATGACATAGACCGCCCACTTCTCGGAGCGCATGATGCGGTAAAGCGTCTCTTGCTGCTCCTGCTGGTTTTTCACGGTGAAGTCTTCCCCTATCAAGTTCGTCACCGACTTTTTCACCTTATTAATATCCGCGTTTGGCGCGAGAAACAACTCCACATTGTTCGCTTTGTTCTCATATTCAAGCAGTTCGGAGAGCCAGTCGAAAGGCACGAGCACCAACTTTTCGTCCTGTTCCTGTTCGGTGGAGAACACGCTGCGAATGGTCAAGACGTCAGAATTGAAGCTGTTTTCGAGGCTCATCAGCGAGGCATTGCCGCGTTTGGGCACGTAGACGCGCACCATCGCGTAGGGGTTGTAGGCGTTGATGCCGAGATACCAGGCCACGCCCGCTCCCGGCACGGCGAAGCTACGCTCTTCGTCATCGGCAAGTTGGAGACCGCCACCGCCAAAGATGATTTCATTGAATCGCCCAATGTCTTGATATTCAAGGCCAACGCCCTTTACCTGCCCGATATGCTGCTTGTCGTTGGCACGAAAAAGCGCGTCTTCGATAATGGTAGGAATCACATATTCAACGCCTTGGATGTCTTGCATTTTCCCCATGGGAAAAGCCGTCAGATCGATGGTTTTGCCTTTCGCGGGCGCGATTTGCAAGTCGGGCGTGAGGCGGTTATTCATCGACGAAATCACCTTTTCCAAGCCATTGAAGGCCGAGAGCACCACAATGAGCGCAAACGAGCCCACACTAATACCCAAAATGGAAATCCAAGTGATGATATTAATGAGGTTGTGGCTCTTCTTGGCCAGCAGGTAACGGTTTGCTATGAAGAGCGGGAGTCTCAATTGTCGGAATGCAGCAGGTTGTCGATGTTTTCGATATAGTCGAGCGAGTCGTCCTCGAAGAAACGCAGTTCAGGCACGATGCGCATCTGATGGCGCACGCGGTTGCCGAGCAAGCCACGGATGGCCTTGCCGTTTTGCGCCACTTCCTCGACCACCTTTTTCTTGTCGTCGACGCCGAAAACGCTCAGGTAGACATTGGCATAGCCCAAGTCGGAAGTGACGCGCACATGCGTCACCGTAATCATCAGCATCGGCACTTTGGGCTTCAGTTCCTTCTGGAAAATATCGCCCAATTCCTTTTGTATCAGTCGGTTTACTCTTTCTAGTCTTTTGCCGTCCATAATACCAAATTCAAAGATTCAAAATTTAAAGATTTAAAATTCAAAAATTTATGAGGATGCAAAAATAGGCATTTCTTTTGAAATTGATTGGAAAAAGCGGCAGAGAAACCTTAAAAATGATTATTTTTGCGCGGATTTTGACAAAACAAACCAATCAAATCGAGCAACCGACATGATGCAATATCAAGTATTTGGAGATGTCTTGTTTTACATGCTCTATGGCGGGGTGGCTGTAGCTGCTATCATTGCATGCTGCTTTTACATGATAATTTCCGTCAAGCAATACAGAAAATGGCTACGCGACAACTATGCCGACTTGGAGAACAAGGAGGTATGGCAAAGCATCGTGGTGTTGGTCGGCTTCATGTTCATCCTATTCATCTACTGGTTCGATGACGGCAACAAGACGATTGGGTATCTTATACAAGGAACCAAGATCATACTTATCGCCCTCCTGCTGTGGCGGGTAGAGACACTGCAACAATTGGATGCCGTGGCAACTGAGGAAGCGGACACAACGGAAACGCCAGCTGAACCAGAAATTGCGACAATGGCCCTTCCCTCCGGCATCGGGCAGTTGCTTGAGCGTCATTGTGAGGACGCTCAACTTTACTTGCAGCACGACCTCACCCTTTCACAACTCTCCCACACGATAGGCACCAACCACTACTACCTTAGCCAACACTTCACCCAGCAAGGCCTAACCTACAACGCCTATATCAACGGCTTGCGCATCCGCCATTTCATTAAACTCTATCACGAAGCCGTCGCCACCCAGCGACCTTTCACCGCCCAACAATTAGCCAACGAGAGCGGCTTTAGGAGCTATAGCACCTTCAGTGCCGCCTTCAAGCAACGCATGGGACAGACCGTGACGGCTTGGATGCGTGACACGGAAAAAGCGCAAAATAACCTATTGTTACGGGTCACATTTTCAAAATCTGCAAAAAAAGCGTTTCAAAATCTGCAATTTTTGTGGATTTTGCAAAAATCATCGTGGAATGTGCAAAACCTTCGGTTCGAGTTTTTTGAAGCAATTAGGATGCAGGAAAATGGTTTATTTTTGCGCAATTGTCGCAATAACAATTGTCGCAATAACATTTAAACGAATGAATATTTGAACGACGACAATAAAAGAAAAACAAACAAGTATGAAAGCAAACCAAATCATTAAAAACGCAAAAATTTTCACAGCGGACAAGAATAATCTGCAAGCGACCGCCCTTGTGGTGAAGGATGGCAAATTCGTCTATGTGGGCGACGAGGCCGGCCTTTCGGCGTATGAGGGAGAAGTCACCGACCTGGGCGGCAAATTCATCATGCCCGGCATCTTCGACAGCCATGTGCATGTCACCTTGCCCGTGGGATTCGCCTACGCGGCAGAGAGCGAACGCTTTGCCTGCAACGGCAAGCAGGAGGCCCTAGACTTTATAGCCGACTTTATCGGCAAGCATCCCGGCCAGAAGTGCTACCGGTTCATCCTGGAGAAAAAGTGCCTGAATGGCGAGACGCTCACCACGGAAGATCTCGACGCCGTCTGCCCGGATGCAGAACTCCAGATTCAGGAAGCGGAATTCCAC